>JAGWWZ010000112.1 GCA_018970165.1 Planctomycetota bacterium
CAACCCCCGGCACATTTATGATCCAGAATCCTTTGGATCTCGTGGGAGCGACCGTTTCCCTTCCACCCGAAGGCACCCCATCATCCGGAGGTGGCAGTACAACTTCTTCTCAATCCGCAAGCAAACCCGCACGTGCACCGAAGAAAGTGTTGAGAAGTCCTTTTTCAAGTGACATTGGCGAGCGTCGAAATTACCTTGGAAAGTGGCTGTCGGAGACGACGATTGTGGATGCAACCTTCCGCGAAGGACGCGTCGACGTTTCGGAAGCTCCTGCCGAGGTTCTGCAGGGGATACCCGGCATCGACGCGATGCTCGCCCAGCGAATCGTGGAGCAGCGGCGTTCCGCAGCCAACAATCCGGATGCCATGAATTCCATTGCCTGGCTCTTGGAAACCGGCGTAGTGGAGGTTCAGAAACTTCGTGAGCTCGAACCCTTTTTGACGACCAGGAGTGATGTCTACAGCGTCCAGTCGATTGGCTTTCGAGATAACCGTTCACCCGTGTATCGCTGTACCGTCACGATTGACGCGCGGCGAATCCCAGCCTCCGTGCTCGACCTCAAAGTATGGCATCCATGGGATCGAGGCTTCGACATCGATTCCTTAAATGGCATAACCCCATGAAGCTGTTTGATCCCACAAAATTGATTTTCGGCAATCGATCACTGACCAAGCCTTCGGGAGGTCGTACGGTGGTTGTGCATTGGGACAGAGAGAATGTTCATTTCTTTGTGACCACTTCTAACGCAAAGCGAGTCTTGCAAAAAGAATTCGGGACGATTTCATACGCCGCTCCAGACAATCCCTTCGCAGCGCTCGCGAATCATTTCGCATCTCAGGACATTCATGCATCTCGGCTCGTAGCGCTGCTGTCGAGACCCGAGCTCGACCTCATTGCGATCAATCTTCCTCCAGCGGAGGAATCCGAAATCGCATCGCTGGTCGCCTCGGAGGTGGAGCAGCAGCTCGGGGAATCCCCCGAACCACCGGTCATCGACTACTATGTTGCGAAAGATTCGAAGGAAAGTGGGAGCGGCGGCAGCCAGGTTTTGGCCTTCGCGCTCAACCGACGGGAATTGGATTCGATCCGAAGTCAGTCCGAAGCGGTAGGTTTCCGGCTTCAAGCCATCGGTTCGCGACACCTGGGTCCGCTCAGCTTGCTGCGGAAACAGAAGCCAGCCGGCGACACATTAGTCGTGGCGATTCATCTCTATCCTGGCGAGACCGAGCTGACGATCTGCCTGGGTGACGAGCCTATTCTTCTTCGATCGATTCGTAACAGTACCGATGACGCGGATCGTGTCGCGGAACAGATCGCGCTCGAGAGTCAGCGCTGTTTCACACTCTTGCCGCAATCGATCGCTGAACTTCCAAAGGCATGGTACCTCTTCGCAACGGGAGAAGTTGCTTCCAAGGTCGCGTCCGCGTTGAGCAATTACGAGGGAATTTCACTCACGAGCATCGATCCGTTTGTTGGTTTGGAAGTCGAACGAAGCGTAGATGAGGAATCTGGCCAATCACGTTACACATCGGCAGCAAATATCGGCGCAGCCAGCGATTACCTCAGCCAGTCTCTTCCCGTGAATTTGCTTTCACCCAAGCGTCCGCCAGCACCTCAAAATCCGTGGCGACGCTGGGGAGGATTGGGCGTGCTGACCGGAGCCGCAGCAGCCTTTGCTGGGTACATGCTCCTGAGCGATGTATGGCAACTGCAAACGGAGGCCGATGATCTCGAAGCCGAGCTGAGCGACGCCACCAAGCTGACCGCAAAGTACATGGAAAAGTCTGATCAGGTTCAAGCGGTCGAGGCTTGGCTGGCCGATCAGGTCGATTGGCTCGCGGAATTGTCGGAACTCTCGAACCGCTTGCCGGACGGTTCCGATGCATCGGTCCGTCGATTGTCGGCCAGTGCTAGCGGCAAAGGCGCATCGATCGATATCTCGGTCGAGGCCAATTCTCAAGAAACGATATCTCAATTGGAGAATCGAATCCGCGGAGCGAAATACTCCGCAGTCAGCAAGCAGATCAGTCAGAATGCTGACTCCGAGGAGTATCCTTGGCGCTTTGAAACTCAAATATCCTTTGAACTTGAACCACCCCGACCCAAGCTATTCGGTCCTCCCGAGCCGCCGAGCGATCAGCCGTCGAAGGAAACGACCGACCAACCATCGTCGGAGGGTAGCCAATGACACCACGCATGAAGTGGCTACTCGCGGCAGGTATCGGGGTCTTCGGGCTCTACGGGATCGATTCGCTTTATCGGAGTTGGATCGAGCAACCGCAAACGGAATTGTCCGGTCGTATCGACACGCTCAGTAACGATCTTGCCGAGAGCAAGCAGCAGCAGATGCAGTCGCAAAAGATCGGTCGACGGCTTTCGGAATACTCGGCACGAGCCTTGCCAAGCGATCCGATGCTGGCTCGTTCCTCGTACCAGGAATGGTTGCTGGACCTCGTCGATCAACATCAATTCGCTGCGACATCGGTCGATGCGTCCCAACCTGTACCGCTGGAGATCCGGTCTCGGACCAAGAAGGGAAAACGGATTCTTGTCGGATATCGAATCGACTATTCATTGCGTGGCCAAGCATCGTTAGCGAAGCTGGCGGAGTTCCTGGATCAATTTCGCAAGGCAGGGCATTTGCACAAGATCCGTGCCTTAACCCTCAACCCGATCGGCAGCGAGGGGCGTCTCGACCTGAATCTGTCGATCCAAGTTTTGAGTTTGGAGTCATCGGCAAACGAATCGGATGTAGGGGATTGGACTATGTTGCCGGACGTGCAGGAGACCCTCAAGCCAGCGACTACTTTGATCCGAAGAAATCCATTTGCTCGGGGGTTCGCCAAAGCGCTCAACGATGTCCAGTTGCGAGCGATCACCACCAATCGCGATGGGGTCATGGAAGCTTGGTTCACCGCTGACTCACGAGGATCGATCAAGAAGGTTCCAGCGGGGAATAACATTCCTCTCGCCCTTCACGAGATCTCCGTTGTCGAAATACTTCGCGATAAAGTTTTGGTTCATGTGAACCAGGAACCCCAATGGATCCACATGGGTGAGTCAATAGGGGAAGCTATCAATCGCTCGGTCAAGAGTGCTGTAGAATCCGCTAAGCCGGAGATATCAAACGATTCCAATGGTTAAGAAGGGTTTGCGAAAGATGTCAGGGCGATGGGCTTTCGTCGCAGCTATTGCAGTGGTTGCACTTTCCAACGGCACCAGCGTTGCGCATGCACAGTTGATTGGGAATCGGACGGTTGGCAATGCACCGGGAAACATTCAGCAGACTCCTCCGAGTGGCAGGCTGGGTGCCGGTTCGTTCACTAACATGAGGGCGAATAGTGGTCCGATGGGGGCTGGAGGCATGAATCTGGGGACGACACAAGGAGGAATCCAAACCAACGGTCGATTCGTCCGAGGCAATCGCGCGCGAGGCGACTTCGTCGGTTCCAACCGAACGGAGCTCAAAGGATTTGTTGGTTCCGGTCAAGCCCTTGGCGTAGGGCGAGTCACCAGCGCAGTCGAGAACATCAAGGTAGAAAGTCGGGCCGCACGCATCAATCGACCGATGCCGTCTCAGCCCAAGAAAGGGATGTACTATCCGCGATTGGAATTGGATCTTTCCTCGCGGGATACTCCCGAACTGATTCCGGCAACTCCTGCGAGTCTGGAATTGTCCCAGCGTGTTTCCAAGGTTGCCGGTATCGAAACGAAAATCCAGATCCGAGGTAGAACGGCTATCATCGATACCTCATCGATACCGCCCGAGTCGCTCGACCTCGTGAAGACGCTCCTGAGCTTCGAGCCCGGCATCGATAGCGTCGAGTAACAAGTGTCTCAGGTGCGTGGATCGCACGCACTGGATAGGTTCGTTCGAGCCATGGCAGGGCAGTTGTGAGAGTTTGCGGATGTGATGATTTCGTGGGGATGGAACCTTCGGCTAGTGAGTTCTGAGGCTGAAGCTTGTCACGAGTTTTACGCCTGTGGCTCGGTCATGCTGAATGGATCGAGGGCTTTGGTCAGCACTTCTGGCTCCAGAATCTTCTGCTCTAAGCACAAATCGCGAATTGTCTTGCCCGAAGCAAATGCCTCTTTCGTGAGCTTGGCCGCTTTTTCATAGCCGATGTAGGGATTCAGGCTCGTTACCATAGATAAACTCTGTTCCACACTTGCTTCGCAAGCGGCTTCGTTAGCCTCGAGACCTTCCATACAGAACTCGATGAAGGCACTGACCCCATTCGCCAGGAGCATGATGCTCTCGAGCATGGCATGTCCCATGACGGGCATCATGATGTTGAGCTGGAAATTTCCCCCCGTAGCTCCGGATAGTGTCATGGTGGCATCGTTGCCAATGACGCGTGCGGTCAACTGCATCATGCTCTCGCACATTACGGGATTCACCTTGCCCGGCATGATCGACGAACCGGGTTGACGATCGGGCAGGATGACTTCAAAGAATCCACAGCGAGGGCCCGATCCGAGCCATCGGATGTTGTTTGCGATGTTGAAGAGAGTCATGGCGATTGTCTTGATTTGGCCATGGGATTCGACCAAACCGTCACGCTGTGCATTGCCTTCGAAGTGATTCACCGCTTCGACAAAGGGGATGCCCGTCTGTTTTGCGAGGTGGTCGCTGACCCGTTTGCCGAACTCCGGGTGGGTGTTGATGCCGCTACCAACGGCGGTTCCACCGACCGGTAACTCGTACACGGCGCGCTCAGCCACCTTGGCTCGTTCGATCGACAACTCGATCTGCCGGGCAAATCCGCCGAACTCTTGGCCCAACCTGAGTGGCGTCGCGTCCATCAAGTGCGTGCGCCCGATCTTGATGACCTTGTCCCACTGTTTGGCCTTGTCCATGAGGCTCGTGTGGAATCTTTGCAATTGAGGAATCAGACGTTCGCGAATCTCGCACGCGGTCGCGACATGGATCGCAGTCGGAAAAGTGTCATTCGTACTTTGGCCCATGTTGACATGGTCGTTGGGATGGATCGGCTTGGTCTTCGAGTATCGATCGCCCCCCAACAGTTCAATGGCGCGATTAGAAATCACCTCGTTGATGTTCATGTTGCTCGAGGTTCCCGAACCGGTCTGAAATACATCGACCGGAAACTCGGAGTCCATCTTGCCCGCGATCACTTCTTCACAGGCCTGAAACATCGCCTTCACTTGCTTTTCATCGAGCGGGTTTTTGCCTGAACCAGTAAGTTTGCCAAGATCGTTATTCGCAGCCGCACATGCTAGCTTGACGCGTCCCATTGCACGGACCAATGCAACGGGAAGTGTCCAGCCGGAAATAGGAAAGTTCTCAACGGCTCGTTGAGTTTGGGCACTGTAGTACGCTCGCGCGGGTACCTGAACTTCACCCATCGAGTCAACTTCGGTGCGAAAATCCGACATGGCTATGGCTCTCCATCTAGAGAATGAAAGGCAAGAGTATCAATGGTTCCGAATAGGCAGGCTTGCCGCCTACATCGAGACGAATAGGCCTGCGTTGAAAGTTGAAATGTTATACCAAGGAACGCGATTCTGACCATTCGATCTGAAAACGGACGGTTTACCCCTTATCCAAAGAGGGGGTTGCGACTAACATCGGTGACTCTGCGATGAAAAACGCTTGGAAAGAAGTGTTCTTATTGCTCAGCAGGACCGGTGGTCCCCTCAGCGGCTGAGTCGAACCGACCTTTTCGCGTGTTTCTGCCGCCGCGAGCGTGGCAGCCAACGAAAAGTTGGGTCGTTTCGACTGACAGATAACTATTTGAGGAAGCCATGAGCACTATTGAGCTGGCCGAAGGCCAGGTCTGTTTCCATGATTTGAACTTGCCCACGGAATTGTGTCGGGCCTTGGAGCAATCGGGTTACGAACACCCCACCGAAATCCAAGCGAAAACGATTCCGCCGCTCTTAACGGGGCGAGATGTGCTCGGTCAAGCGCAAACTGGAACCGGCAAAACGGCCGCCTTCGCGCTTCCGCTTCTGAGTCGACTGGATGTCCAGTTGCCTGAGACGCAAGTTCTGGTCTTAACCCCAACGCGCGAGTTGGCGATTCAAGTATCCGAATCGTTTTTGAAGTACGGGCAACACCTGCGTGGTCTGCGCGTTACTCCGATCTATGGAGGAAGTTCGTACGCGACCCAAATCAGTGCCCTCAGACGGGGCTCCCATGTAGTTGTCGGGACTCCAGGCCGGATCATGGACCACATGCGTGAATCGCGACTCCGCATCGACATGCTCCAGTGCTTGGTACTCGATGAAGCGGACGAAATGCTTCGCATGGGGTTCGTCGAAGATGTGGAATGGATCCTTCAGCAAACGCCTGAGAATCGTCAGATCGCACTCTTCTCGGCCACGATGCCCGATCCGATTCGACGTATCGCTGATCAGCACCTGAAAAATCCATCGGTTGTTACCGTCGCTTCGAAACAACGCACGGCCGATACGATTCAGCAACGCTTCTTGATCGTCGACCCCAAACACAAGCTCGAGGCGCTTCAGCGGATCCTCGAGGCTGAAGCGACCGATGGCGTCATCGTCTTCGTAAAGACCAAGATCGCGACCGTAGAAGTTGCCGACCAATTGAAGGCCCTAGGCTATTCGGCGGTCGCACTCAACGGGGATATTCCCCAAGCCCAACGCGAACGCACGATTGATCAACTCAAAGAGGGAACGATCAATCTACTGGTGGCGACCGACGTCGCCGCACGCGGTCTGGATGTTCAGCGCATCAGCCATGTCATCAACTACGATTTGCCAGCCGATGCCGAAGCCTATGTGCATCGCGTCGGACGAACAGGGCGAGCGGGGCGGGTCGGACAAGCAATCTTGTTCCTTTCCCCTAAACAGCGAGGTGCCTTGAGGGAACTCGATAAAGCTGCCGGTCAGGGGATTGAGCCTATGACCATACCGACCTCCAAAGAGATCAACGCTTTGCGGGAAACACGGTTCAAGGAACGAATCGCCGTCGCTTGTGCAGATGCGAAAACGGCATCCTTTCGGGGAGAGCAATTCCGACACTTCGAGAAACTCGTCTCGCAGTGTGCGGAAGAACACGAACTGAGCGTCCTGCAAGTAGCCGCGGGCTTAGCCATGCTAGCGCAGGGTGATCGTCCCTTCTTCGTCAGCGAAGCCGCAGATCGGCCACCTGCGAGAGAGCGCGATGATCGCGGATCGAAGCGGGAACGCAAACGCGGAGCACGCGAAGGGATGGTGGATCTCGGCGACGAGATCGGTGCCGATATGGAGTCTTTCCGTGTTGAAGTGGGACGCATTCATGGCGTGAAGCCCGGCAACCTCGTCGGAGCGGTAGCCAACGAAATCGGACTCGATTCAAGACACATAGGCCCCATCCGAATCCATCATGATTTCAGCACCATCGACCTTCCCTCCGGGATGCCTCGCGAGGTGTTCAAGGTGTTGGGGCGGGCATGGGTCGTCGGCCGACAACTGCGTATCTCAAAGGTCTCCGATCAACCGCGACGCATCAAGCCGATGTACGGTCCCAAGGGAAGCAAGAAGCGGAAGGCATGATGGGCAGCGATCGCACGACCAAGCGATATGAACTCAATGAACTTGCCCAAGCCGCGGACGCGATACGAGCCGGAGCAATCATCGCCTTCCCCACCGAGACCGTCTACGGACTCGGTGCCAATGCATTCGATTCGGAAGCTATCGCAGGAATCTTCAAGGCAAAGGGCCGTCCCCAAGACAATCCACTCATTGTTCATGTCTCCAATGCAACGATGCTGCATCAGGTCGCAAGTCATGTTCCAGACGTCGCTCAGTCATTGATCGATCGATTCTGGCCGGGACCATTGACCCTGCTGCTCCCGAAATCCGAGAGGATCCCATCGAGTGTAACGGCTGGTCTGCCAACGGTTGCCGTGCGAATGCCGAGCGATCCCGTAGCGATTGAGTTCATACGACTCGCCGACGTTCCCTTGGTCGCGCCGAGCGCGAATCTATCCGGACGGCCAAGCGGTACGACGTGGCAGGCAGTCGCAGAGGATCTCGATGGCAAGATCGATGGGATCGTATGCGGGCCGGCGACCCAGATCGGTCTCGAAAGCACCGTTCTGGATGTTTTGCATGATCCGCCACGTATCCTGCGGCATGGAGCAATCGATATCGCTATGCTAAGGCATGCACTGCCGGGAATCATCGATGCCAGCCAAACGATCGCTACCGATCAACAGCATGCGCCCGCCTCCCCAGGAATGAAGCATCGCCACTATCAACCCAAGGCGAGCGTTCGCATTTGTTCCATGGCCGAACAAGGAGCTGATTCCACCATGAAATCTGGAAATCGGGGTTGGATCGGCATCCATCGGCCCGATCAGGCAAACGATTATGTTGTGGTAGTCAAGTGTAACAACATCGAAGACTACGCATCACGCTTGTTTGAGACATTTCGCATGATGGACCATCGAGGCATTGATATCATCGATTGCGAAGCGGTTCCCTTGGAGGGAATCGGCATGGCAATCATGGACCGCTTGAAGAGGGCATCGTTGAAATCATGAATCAGAGGTTGTGGATACGATGGCGGATACGATTCGCGATCGAATCATTCGGCTTTTTGATAGTCTGTCTGGTAGCGACTTGCGGTTCGGCCCAGGACAGTGAATTGCTTGAACAAGTCGATGCACCGAAGCGCGAGAGCAAGACGGTGCGGATGAAGGAGTCGGATCTTTTGGAAGAGTTGGTATTGGTGGAGGCTGGTCGTTTGCCGGTTCTGATTTCGGCGCCGCATGGCGGGACGATGAAGATCCGAGGGGTGGAGCCCAGGCTGGGGGAAGGGCTGCCCAAGGGGGCTTCTGGCTTCTTCGCAGGCCGCGATGGGGGGACGGAGGAACTGGCTAAAGGGGTCGTGGCGGCGTTGGAACGCAAGACTGGGAAGCGTCCCTACTCGGTCATCAGCGCTACGCATCGCAAGTTCCTCGATCCGAATCGTCCTGCTGAGATTGCTTATGAAGACGAAGACGCGAAACCGGTTTACGAGCGGTATCACAATTCCTGCCGTTCATTCTGTCGGGAGATACTCGCAACGTACCGAGCCGGAATATTGATTGACGTGCATGGTCAAGGATCCAGCGCCGAGACAGTCTATCGAGGGACGAATCAAGGCAAGACGGTGACACGTCTGCGCGAACGCTTTGGGGACGTCTCGCATGTCGGTGACGATAGTCTCTTTGGTCTTCTTAAGAAACGTGGTTGGACGGTGTATCCCGATCCATTCGATGGTCGGGAGCAGGCTGGGTTTACTGGAGGTTACATCGTCCAAACCCATGGCAGCCACAGACCGGAGGGTATAGATGCAGTGCAACTCGAGTTGGGTGCGGATTATCGCAAGGCTGCCAATCGAGCGCGAATCGCCGAAGACTTAGCGACCGCTATCATCCAATACCTGGATTTGTATGTTCCGGAATGGAAGTTGAAGTCGACGGCAGAGCAGGACGAAGCGATCAAGTAGCAAGCGATTGGTTACTACCTACGTTGGTCGGCAGGGGACTGGGGATCTGCAGTCCGAGGGCGCGCGAGATGATCCGTCGTTCAAGGGCTTCGTGTTCGAGGATTGCATCGTACATCGCCCGCATTTGTCGCCAGATGGCGGTTGATTCAACGCGCAGGCGGCCGGTGTATTCGAGGTCATCACACTGCTCGCTTAAGGCAACGCACTGAAGAACGATGCGAAGATGCTGGTCGATCGCTTTTTCAATGTCGGGATCGGTTGAGCCAATCGGACCGTCGACATAGCCATATGTCTCTTCCATGCGGTATTGCGAACATAGGCCTTCTCGCAATCGTCTCAGGAGATCTCCGCCGTTTTGCTCAAGCCAATCCGGGCAAAAGGGTTCCTGCACGTAGGAGCCCAGGACATTGACATCTTCCCACAGGTTGGAATGCGATTCCTTCAATTCCTGAAGAAACGCCAAATTGAGGACCTTGCTCGCCTTCATCCTAACCTCCGTCATCGCCAGAGTTCACGAACGGTCATTCATAAGCAAAAGCCGATACTCGGCTCTGCTCGATCAGCAGAGCTGATAAAAAGTATAGCATTTCGAGTTTTGGGAAACTACTAGGGAGTTGAAAAGGTGGTCTACCCCAACCCGACGCATGAGTTTTGAAGTTGCGCTTTTTATGGTTGCCATTGCTAGCAGTCGATGTTTCGCCAGGGATTATCATAACCCGACGCGTGAGCGAGGGACGCGCGAGGGAACACGTCGCGAGCGACGTAAGTCTATCCCTCACTTACGTTTCGGGTTGTGATTACATCGGAAATCGCAACTGCAAAACGCGTGAGCGAGGGACGCATGAGGGAAGACATCGCGAGCTGATAGTGACATAGTCGGACGATGCCCGATCGAATAAACTAGTGGGTGAACTAAGACTCGTTTGAGGAAGGCTTTAGCGGCCTTGGTTCATTACACGCAAAATCATGAAAAAGTGATGAGCCCCAGTAGCTCAGTTGGATAGAGCGCGGCTTTCCTAAAGCTGAGGTCGCAAGTTCGAATCTTGCCTGGGGTATTTCGGTTTTAGCAATGTTTTTGTGGGTTGGACGCAGTTTTGCGTACCGTCATTTTTTGGCGAGTGTGAACGTCGCTTTCCACTTTGTACTGAAAAACCCCTCCGGCTCTCGATTTCTTGGCAGTTGCAAGACTGGGGACGCAGCGTGGGATCAGACAATGGACAACGTCCGCGAGCCCCAGTCGCCTTGCTCGTAATCCATGTAGAGTTGTCAGCCGAATGATAGAATTGAGGCTCGATTGACCGCCCCTATTTGGCTGATTTTGGAATTGCTCTTCGTGAGAGTGAACAATATCGGCAGGGCGAACTCGCAGGCACTCCAGCTTACATGAGCCCCGAGCAAGCTCGGGGACTCGGTCATTGTCTCGACAATCGCAGCGACATCTACAGCCTTGGGGTCGTTCTGTATGAGCTTCTCACCCGGCGTCGGCCATTCCAGCCTACGAAGAGTCAGGATATCTTCAGGCTGATCGCTACCCAGGATGTGCGGTCACCGAGATTGTTCGACGACACGATCCACCAAGATCTGGAGCGGATTTGCTTGAAGGCTTTAGCTCGCCGTGCCAGCGATCGCTTTACCGTGGCTCGCGACTTTGCCGAAGAGATCCGATGGTTTCTTGCTCATCATGCTCCAACTTCTTCGCTGCGGCCGTCGACTGCTGAATCAGTAGCAAGCAAGACTCCGGCGAGCATCACTCCCACTGGCGCAATCACCCCAATAAGCTCGGATGTCACACCTCGCGATCCGGATTCTGGCAGGACCAGTCCAACCAAGATTGTTCCTAAAGGGCTTCGATCCTTTGATGCATTAGACGCTGGCTTTTTTTTGGATCTGCTTCCCGGGCCCTTTGATCGTGAAGGACTCCCAGAGGGACTCCGCTTTTGGAAGACTCGCATCGAGGAGACTGATTCAGAAAAGACTTTCAGGATCGGCTTGATTTACGGTCCATCCGGTTGCGGCAAATCCTCGCTGATGAAAGCGGGCTTGTTGCCGCGATTGATCCCGAAGGTGATCTCGGTCTACATCGAAGCGACGCCAGACGATACTGAGGCCCGCTTAATGCGCGCCGTACGCAAGGCAATCCTCGATGCGGAGGGAAACTCACTGAAAGAAGTCTTAAGCACCATACGTCGTCGCAAATTAGTACCCACAGGCGGCAAGTTGTTGTTGGTCCTGGACCAATTCGAGCAATGGCTGTTTGCGGAAAAGAACTATGCTGAATCTTCATTGACCGATGGGTTGTTGCAGTGCGATGGCGGTGCAGTTCAAGCGATCGTCATGGTGCGCGAGGATTTCTGGATTTCGGTGAGTCGGTTCCTGGGCGAACTTGATATCCCAATTGTGGAGCGTGAAAACAGCGCCATGGTCGACCTGTTCAGCGTCGAGCATGCAGCCAAGGTGCTCGGTCTGTTTGGCAAGGCGTATGGTAATCTTCCCGACAGTTCGCGGGACTGGACCGAGGACCATCGCGAATTCATCCTTCAATCCATCGAAGGCTTAGCGCAGGACAAAAAGGTGATCTCGGTCCAGATCTCGGTTTTGGCCGACATGATGAAACTGCGGAACTGGTCCATGACCACATTGAAAGAGGTCGGTGGTGTCGAAGGGGGCGGCGTGACATTCGTCGAAGAGATGTTCGGCTCGCGGCATGCGCCGATGCAGCATCGGCAGCGACGAGTCGCTGCTGGCGGCGTCTTGCCAGATGTTTCCATCGAAGCTGGCATCTCGATGCGGGAAAAAACTACCGAACGCTTGGGGGCTATTTGATATGCATGGTAACGTGTGGGAATGGTGTTGGGATCTGTACGATTCAGAGGGCTCCGTCCGCGTTTCCCGTGGCGGCAGTTGGCTCTATGAGGCCGCGATTTGTCGATCTGCTTACCGATGCGGGTACGTCCCGCCGCACCGCAGCATCCGCATCGGCTTCCGCGTTGCCCTGAGTTCCCCATCCGGAATCCCCAAGTAAGACAAAGTTACATGCCACCCACCTAATTCACTGATCGCTCGCAAATTCGCATTTGGGTTGCATGCATTCATTTGCTTGTAAGTATTGCGGAAGTCCAATCTCGAGCAAACGGATCTCAACGCCGTAGGCATTAAAAGCTCTTAGCCGGTGAGCTAGCTCACCGATCTCGCTTTGTACGACTCGTGGGGTAGCCTATCTCACGGGACGCCTATCCCACGTCGGGACAACTTTGAGGTCGGGCGATAGGCCGTACCGTGGTTCAGATGCCTACAAGTCGCTCGTTGGAATCACCGAAACGGTCGAGTTCCAAGCCGCCCCATTCCATAAGACTGAGGAACAGGCTGCACATGCGGCGGTTTGGAGCGTTGAGATAGTCAAGCACGCGGCCACCTCGAAGTTTGCCTCCTGCGCCGCCGAGCAACACGATCGGCAATTGCTGTGCATCATGATTGCCATGCAGCATGCTAGAACAATGCATGATCGATGTGTTGTCGAGCAATGTGCGATCTCCTTCTTTCACCTCCGTCATGCGCTCGCACAGATAGGCGAGTTGTGATGTGAAGAACTGATTGAGAGGGATCAGCTCTGGTGGCTGAGTGTGTGCCATCTGATGATGCTGGTCCTTGGCACCGCAGTGCGTATGAGTCTCGGCGGATCCGTCGTTGCAATACTTGAGAGTCGCAATCCGCGTCGTGTCGGTGCGGAAGGCGAGCAGCACAATGTCGTTCATCAGTTTCCAATACTCCGGGATGTCTGCGGGAATCCCGTCAGCGGGCCGTGGGCGATCAGGAGCGGTTAGCGTTGGCTGCCATCCGTTTGCATCAGGCTGCTTGTCTGCTCGCTTAATCCGACTTTCGATTTCGTTGACGCTGCCGAGATACTCCTCGAACCGTTGCCGATCCGATAGGGACAGTCGTTGCTGCAATGACCGAGCATCTTCGAGCACCGCATCGACTACCCGACGATCGCCCCGGTTGCGATCGGTGCGGAACAGCTGGTCGAACGCCAGCGCCGGACGGGTCTCGGTCCAAGTCGGCGATACCGCTGTGCTCCAGGAAATGTGAGAACTGTAGAGCAATGGATGTCCGTCTTGCAGGCCGGGAATCGGTCCTTCGCAGCCGAGCACAAGGGAAGGAATGCGCGTCCGATCGCCGAGTCGCTGCGCCATCAGTTGATCGAAACTGACCCCCGTTCGAACTTCGGTCTTTGACATCGGCGCACCGCTGAGCATGTTCCCTGTTTGCATGCAATGGATGACACCATTGTTGGCCTGCTCATTCCATAGGCCGCGAAGAAAAACCAGTCGCTCCTTCCACGGTTCCAGCGGCTTTAAGCATGGTCCCAGTTCCATGCCGGAGCCTTCCCCTTTGGCCCACCAATGCTGCGAGTGGAAACCCATGCCGGTAAAGGTAACGAGCGTTCGGGTCGGTGGTTGATCTGAGTCAGCCGTTTTCTCTCTCATCGCAAACGATCGCGATTCGAGCCACGGCAGAGCCATCGAGACGCCGACTCCACGCAGAATGGTGCGCCGCGAGATGGTCGAAGCGGATGTGTCGGACATGATAAAACTCCTTTTGCTGAGTACGTTATTTTAGTTCGGGGATGAGGTTGGAGTTTGCAAAGGGTAGGTTCTTGTATGTCCGACTCCCAGTCGGTCGGCTTTAACTACGGACTGGAAGTCCGTCGTACGTGATGGCGAATCAAGGTGGCGCGGCGGCGAAGGCATTGGTCGGGCGAATGGAGCGAAACTGTTCGCTGCGGACAATGACGAGAAGAGCGTCGGACCAGCGACCGCCGCTGGTCATGGTCTTGGTCACTTCATCGACGAGCTTGCGATCCGATGTCATCACTGCACGTCCGAGCGCATAGCCGGTCAGTTTGCGGGCGAGTAAATGCAAGACGTCCTCTCGTCGTGGTCCAGCGAAATAGTTTCTCAGTCCTGCAATATCGTCGATCTCAGTGCCATCTCGCAGGATTCCTTTCGTGTCCCCTGGCTTCAAGTCGCTATCGGGCCGCAGTCGACCGATGGCATCGAATCGCTCCATGGCCATGCCGTAGGGATCAATCCGAACGTGGCAGTTAGCGCATTTCGGATCGTCGCGATGACGTTCGGTGATTTCGCGGACCGTGAGTCCGACCGGTGGCGTCTCGGGTAGTGGCGGCACATCGGGCGGGACTTTCGGCAACCGCTCGCCGAGCATTTGTACCAACCACGCTCCACGCTTGATCGGGCTGGTTCTCGCAGCGGCCGATTGTTTGGCGATCACCGCGCCGAAACCGAGAAACCCGCCCCGTCCGTAGGAGGCAACATTCTCGATCCGACGCCAATCCGGACCGTTCACACCAGGAATTCCATAGTGTTTGGCGAGTACATCATTGACGACCACGGCATCGGCCGCAATCACGTCGGCAACCGGGCGATCGTTGATCAGTAGATCCTCGAAGAACCTCACGGGTTCCTCGGCCAACGCCTCTCGCAACTCGGGAGTGAATTCGGGAAAGTGCTGAAGGTTGCGGCCATGATTGGCAACAAAGTCGCGCACGCCAAGCCAGCGGGCACCAAATTCTTCAGCCATGCCTCGCGCTCGCTTGTCCTTTAACATGCGGCGCAGTTGTTCTTCGAGAACGGCAGGCTCATGGAGTGTTGCGGCCTTGGCTCGCAGGTCATCGTCGGGAATGGAATCCCAGAGGAGAAAGCTGAGCCGTGTTGCCAGTTCTTCGCTCGAGACCGGTTGCCAATGTGGACCGGTTGCAGGCTGTTCGACTCGATAGAGAAACCAAGGGGACGACAGCACTCGCGCCAGCGCCGCGCGGAAAGCGGGAGCATGCTTGACACCATCGGAACGGTCAAGGCGATAGGAGGTGAGTATCGCATCTTGTTCGCTTTTCTCGAGAGGACGGCGCCAGGCTCGTGCGGCGAAGTTTAGCAGTGCCTCAAGTTGTCTTGGTTCCGAAGCAACTTGAGTTGCGAGGAATGCCTGCTCCTCTTGGCGGATCTGCCGCTCGAATTCTTGAATGTAGAAGAACATGATCCGTGCGCCATCGTTCGGTTTGCGGTAGTACTGCACGAGTCCTTCGTAGGCGATCGGGGTCGCTAACGGTTGCTCGCTTACAAACTCCAGTTCGCTCCAGAGTCGGTCGATCTCCGAGCGACCGACTTCGTCGAGCAAAAGTCGACGCAACGGTTCGTCCTCGCGGCGGTAGAGGAACACGCTACCTTGAGCGTCTCGCGGTATGATCGGTTGAAAGAGGACTGCAGGTGGAAACAGAGCGCGAAACTCCGCCGCCGGTCGAGCCCTTTCGGCCGCGACTCGCGGATGCACGATCTGTGCGGCCATTGGGTCGCCGAGCGTTGCTTTGGCGACCGGTTCGGCCAAGTTGCCGCCACCGCCTGTCGCAGCGATGAGGAAGGCCTGCACCGACGCGGTTTCTGGACTCGCATCGTCGAGGCTCACATCGGCGCGGAGGAACCGAGGCAAGGTAAGCGCCTGCTGTAACTCGACAGGCAGTTTTCTCAGATCGATGACGATCTCGGCGCCAGCCGCTGTGACGAGCGCGGACTGAGGCACCGATCGACCCTGTGGGTGATGGCCGAACGGGAGTCCCGACGCTTGCTCAATTGCCGCGCGCAGTTCTGTATGTTCCGCAAATATCAGCGGCGGACCATCGCCACCTTCCAGACGCAGCCTGTCCCAAACCACAAACGTGTCAGGCTGAGCAGGAAGGGCGACCATACGGAAGAGCGGTTCCCGTGCGGCCCCTTGGACACGCTCGCGAGCGACGATGCGACGTATATCTTCCCAAGCGGGAAATCCGTTGCCGACCGCCATGGCTGCATTCTTACCGTAGTTGCCTACAAACAACTGGTCTTGCATCGCCTTGATCGTTGCCAAGACCGGAGCCGGATCGGTGCTGGCCTCTTGCCACCTCGCGCGAACCAACGCGAGCATGTCGGGAGGGAGGCCTGCATCCGGCAGACGCTCGGGTGGTGTGGCGAGTTCCGCGATCGCTGGTCCAAGCTCCGTAGCTACGAAATGGGATAACTCAAACGAGACACCATCGAGGCCCGCTGGATGTGCATCCACAACGCGGCCCGAGACAGTCAACTCGCCAGCGATCGGACTCGTCCATGCGATCGCCACCGCGCGTTTCGGTCCTGGATGGACAAACAAAGAGCGCGCGGGCAATGCTGTCCAGACTGTGACGGGTTCCGCACCGGTGTTCACAAAGACAGCGGGTTCCGAACCGAGGCTCCATGATTTCAGTTCGGAGCGTCCGCCGTTGCTGTCCCGTTTCTCCGTAAGAAAAGTTGGTGTTGCGGTCGTTTCTAAAAAGCTCCATTGGCACTCGTGCTTGCCGGGCAATGGATTCCCTTGAAGCAGATCGGGTACTAAGTCCGACACGTTCCAGGTTCGTTGCTCGCCCGCGGTCTCGCGGATCGTCCATTCGACCAGGGTGCTGTCGGCTCCATGATTATCGTTGGGAAGCACGGTCAGGAGCAGAAGCTCGTTTCGTTGAACCGATACCGTCTGCGCGAAGGTGACTTCCGCACCCTCCCCAACTTTGGATTCGACGAGGAGACGCTTCGACGATCCCCACTGAGAATCGATCGTTTGTTTGGCTGCTTGAAACCGCTCCCGTCGACGCTGATTTTCGGCTTCGATTGCGGCCGCTTTCTCTTGCCACTGTTTGGTCAGCGCATCGACTTCCGCGTTCCTGTTCGATTGGTTGGTGAGTCCTGTCCAAAGCGATGCCAGGTAGGTCCCGTTGAGTTTTTCTTCGGCGGCCACTGCGGCGATGGCAGCAGGTCCTTCGCGAGTGAATCGGTCGCGATGCTTCAGAGTTGCTGCAAGATGAACTGCGAGGGGCGGTTCACCGTTGGGACCGGCATACCGAGCATGAAAGGCGCGAAGCGGCTTGAGCGCTTCTTCGGTCCAATCCGCGCGCTCCGTCGACGAAGAGAAACGAAAGCCCGTAGGGAGGAGTACGGCCCGCGCGGCAACGTCTCGAGCGGCCTGATGATAACGTTCGACCAACTCAGGAGTTACAGGCATGGCATCTCCCACGTTTGCGAATCCCTCACCGCCAACACTGTCGGTGGGGAATTCCCGAAGTCGCGTTGGTTGCATGTCGACGCCCGTGAGATCGCGGATCGCGTTGTCGTAAGCAGTGTTCGATAATCGTCGCAGCGTCACTGGCCCCGGGTCGCCAGCCCGTGCGGTTGCTTCTGCATCGAGTGCAGCAGTGATCCAGTGTAGGAGTTGTTCTCGTTCGACTTCGCTCGGCTGCGCTGCTTCCTTGGGGGGCATATCACCCAACCGCAATCGTTCAGCGACGTCACCGAGCACTTTGGGTTTGGCGAGTATCGACTGGGCAGAGTCGTAACGTGTGAGGTCAAGATCGTTATCCTTCGGTTCTTTTCCGTGGCAGTCGCCGCATACCTTCACCAGCAGCGGTTGAATTTCTGAGGCGAAGGACTGTGACAGGTCTTCTTCGGTACCTTTGACGGATCCTCCGAGCATGAGCAGGCACGAAAAAAAAGCTGCGAGTGGAAGCAACCCCGGTCCAGAAGTGTGGATGCTACTCGCACCCGAGGCGATTGCGCTTTCCGGAATCCGTTTCGGTTTCATATTGCATCCCATGACTTCAATAACCCTGTCACCTTTCTTCCTGTCGGTTACAGCGGCGCGGCTTGATGTTACTACGTCCGCAACGGAACGTACGCTGTGCTAGAATCGATTCCTCGCTAGTTCTGAGAACTTGGCCTACACCGAGAGGCCCCAGCTACTGACAATGTACTCCGGGCCGACGAACGATTAATGATTTTAAACCAAAAAAGTCGTTCGTGGAACATAAAGTCAGGTGTCCCACCGATGTTAAACGCAACAACAGGATCACAACAAGAGGATCCGATGGATCGGTTTGCGTAGATGTAAAGCTTACGGGACGACTAGCTCGACCACTTTGGGAGCTGGTGCGTTATTGCGCTCTCGATTAGCCTCAACCGCTTGTTGTTCTTTGTCGAGATCGATCAGTTCGTAACGCACATTCCGCTGCCGAGGTGTGTAGCCCAACTCTGAGATGGCATCGCGGATTTGATCAAGTGTCAAATAATGGACA
>JAGWWZ010000294.1 GCA_018970165.1 Planctomycetota bacterium
AGGAGTTCGGGGGGCAATTCGTAGCGATCGAACCGGAGTCTCAAGAATACTTCGTCGGTCGAACGTTCGATTCTGCAGTAACTGCTGCTAGAACAGCACATCCAAATCGGGTCACACATACCATTCGGATTGGACATCAAGCGGCCTTTCATATCGGGCTCATGGAGCAATGAAAGGACATGTCGATCAGGAAATGCGGGCACTATTGCCCATTCGTATTGGGAAACGAAACGCAACCCCTGAGCTGGAGATTTATGCTTGGCTAGATACTGCATTCAATGGCACACTGGTCCTGCCGAAAAAAGTGGCTAACGAACTTGGATTGCCTGTAGAGTCGATCGCCGATGCGATTCTTGCAAATGGCGAATTTGTCGAATTGGAAACCTACGGCTGCGCTATTCATTGGTTCGGAAAAGTCTACGATACACAGGTCGTAACAAATGAATCGGAGTATGGTCTCATCGGCACCGGTTTATTGGTCGATCGGATTATTACGGTCGACTACAAGGCCAAATCTGTGAGTGTCGAATAAGACATCGTTTCTGTTCTCAAGACTGAAAAACAGCAACTAGCATAGGCATCGCACACCGTTCGATCACGAGTACGATGGGATCCGTTCTTTTTTTGCTTCCTGTATTTTTTTCAGTGAGCTGTTGCCCTTAAAGAACGAGGATCGTATATTCATGAGAGTCCTGCGGAATTGTTAACGACACTTCCGTAGGACGAGAACAATTTTTTATGTATCACGAGCGGCGTGTAGGGATTGGCCCAATGACACGCCCGGCAACCTGGTTTAGCCGCCAAGGTGCCAATGCCAAATGATGCGGCCCTGAATAAGGGCAATGAACGGCTGGAATACCCCCTCCACCGCGAGGGGGTTCTGCTGCGCCTCGTCAGGCTCCTCTCGCCGCTCGGCAACTCCAAGGAGACCTGTTCGTTATGCGAAATTCGAGCTATCCGTGTGGCACCTACGTCGACACACGCAACCCCGTCGATTACTCAAGCCTGAAGTGGACGGACGTTTTCGTTCGATCTTCAACTTACCCGCGGACTTACAACGTCAGCGACATGCGCTACTGGCTCGACATGGTGAGCCTGGTGGAATTCTTGGGGCTGCCGACTTACGAGTATTCGAGCGGTGGCTCACCTGCCGGGCATCCTGCAGGCGTCGAATACTATTACCCCCTGCTCGACGGGGGACTTGCCTACCACGACTTTTGGCGCATGCGGAATGGCAAGCAAGTCATCGGATACAACTGCGTTCGCTATTTCTGTTACGAGTTGGGCTTGAAACAGCCAAGAAAGCGGCGAGGCGAGAACGAGATGCCGACTCACGAATCGCTCAAGGAGGAAATCAAGGCACAACAATCCGACATGGCCGAGGGTGTCTTTCTAGAACTGAGCATTGACCGATTCAAAGAGCGCTTTCGCATGTGATCCGAGGTAAATCATGACGAAACACAAAAAGATCGATATGAACTTCCGGCCAGACTCTTACTGGGACGAGGCTGCGCTTCTCGCGAACGTCAAAGGTGAATTCCGCCGGCGTCAGATCCTGCAGGCAATCGATGATGACGAAGTTGACGAGATTCCACCACCCATACTCGCGGACTCGCTACCAGAACATCTCAGGAACTTCACGGGCAGCATCCATCCGATGCTGATGGGTGGCGAGTATTTACCCGACTACGAGGAAGGCGAGGTGGAAATCGCGCGGGTCGCGCTCGATTCCACAACCTGCGACGTGATCAGTGTGCGGGCTAGGCCCGAAGGGAAGCGAATCCGGTACCGTGTTGTCGACGAATACACCAGCGATTACGTCCTGGAGTGGGACCAGTCCAACAAACCGTTAACGCTGCGGAGGCTGATTCAACTTATGAACACCGTCGAGTCCATCGAGTTCGAGAGCCAGGGACTGGTCGATCAGCATTGGGATTACTTGGCTAGTGAGGGCAGTTACGACCTTGATTACTGCGTGGCGTTCACTCGTGTATCTTCGAAGTTCTACACACAGCTCGCCGAGTATTACGACCAGAAAGCCGACGAATGGATCGCCGAGCGTAAGTCCCGGTACGCCGAAGATCTCGATGAAGAAATCGACTCATCGCCTTGATCCCGTGGCAGCGTGCAGCCGCGCGGGAGACTCGAATTTTCACTACTTAAACGATGGCGACAATGAAATGAGCAGCAAGAAACGTACTTCTCGCCGTGACTTTACCAAGAATGCGTTCAGTACTGACCGAGGAAAGCCGGGTCGTGGTCGAAGGCCCGGTGGCCACCTCGACTCGAAGATCAGAAACCTATGAAACCCCTTCCCACATGGAGTCGAACGATGAATGTTCCGGTTAGCGTTATCCACATTCCCCACGCGTCAACCGTGGTACCGGTCGCGGCGCGGTCGTCGATTGCTCTTTCGGATCAGGAGTTGCAGCGCGAACTGCTTACGATTACTGATCACTTCACCGACGAGTTGTTCCGAGTGTCGAAGAATCTGGCCAAAACGGTTACGTTTCCCGTCAGTCGCCTTGTGGTGGATCCCGAACGATTCGTTAACGACCGAGACGAGCCAATGGCGGCAAAGGGAATGGGTGTCATCTACACGCTCACATCGAGTGGGCAGCCATTGCGAAAAGCTCCTTCAACGCAGGAACGCGATGAGCTTCTTTCCCTGTACTACGTCCCGCACCACCTGCGATTAGCCCAAGAAGTTGACGCAGCCCTCGCGGTGCATGACCGGTGTCTGATCGTGGACGCGCACAGCTTCCCGGCAAGGCCGCTACCGTATGAGGCGTATCAGGATCCTGACCGCTGCGACATCTGTGTCGGTACGGATCCGTTTCACACACCGACATGGTTAGCAGACCTCACGATTCATGAATTTCGAAACCGCGGCTACCGTGTCGAAGTCAATCGGCCGTTCGGCGGATCACTCGTTCCGGCAAAGCATTACAAGCGGGACAATCGCGTTCTATCGATCATGATTGAAGTCAATCGTGGGCTCTACAT
>JAGWWZ010000113.1 GCA_018970165.1 Planctomycetota bacterium
ATTCTGAATCGATATGTCGATTTCAAACTGATCGTCGCTCTGCTGGAACGAGCCGAGCGAGAAACGATACTGCCCACCTTCTGCACCTGTTCCACGGAACTCGAATAGAGGCTTGGCGATCAATTGGCCGGATCTGAAAGCTGGCCAATTGGCCAAGGCCGCCGTATCGGGCTGGTCGGCTTGTTGAAACACTGCGACCCGCGCGATCGGGTACTCCTTAAGGAGATCCCTAAGAAGCTCTTTCCCTCCTTCGATCTCGGGTTCGATCTCGAGCATTCGTTTTGCTTCGCGACGTGCCCCCAAGTAATCCTTCTGCTCTCTCAATTGCATCGCTCTGTCGCGAGACTCATTGGCGAGTTCCAGAAACTTGTCCTTCCATTTCTCTACAACCGGTAACGGATCGCTTTTGTAATCCTTGTCCAATCGAGCGATCATGGTTTTGGCAGTGGCCAAATCTTTGCGATCAAAGTACGTCTGAACCAATTCATTGGACACCGTGGTGATCAAACCGCGCACTCGCTCCCTCTGGTAATTCGGGAAGGTTTTCTGCAGTTCCTCAAGGACAGCCAGTGCGTGAGGCAGCCTTTTCTGTTTGAGTAAATCTGCGGCGCTTTCGATCAGAAAATCTTGTCTCAAAGAACTCAGGCCAGGTGTTTGCGGATAGTTGACCATCAAAAAATTCAGATGCTCAAAGGCTTCGCCATAGTTTCTCTCGGACACCAATCCTTTTGCACGCTCCAGAATCATCTGTTCATAGAGCCACACTTTCGCGACATCCTTCCACGCCACCTCATAGCGACGTGTGGGGAACAGCAAAATCGTCACCGCCAACTTCTCACCTTCCTTGACGTTGGTCGGAACGCGTCGATTGGGGAAATCGATGGGAGCCACCTTCACGCTTCGACCCGACGCTTCCTTGGTCAATGTTACTATGTCGAACGGTTCTTCATCGAGCAACGACGAAATCGTCTCCACCTCTTCGAGAACCTTCTCAAGGGTGTTTTGAGCAAGGGACTGCACCGAAGTGCAAGCCATCCCGATAGCCATCGCTAACATCGCAATTACCCGATGGAGCTTCGATAAGTAGATCGACTCGTTTTCGAACCCATCTTTCATCGCGATGCGCCCGTCACGCTGGAGCTATCGGCAGTGGGAAAAGGCACCTCGATCAAAGTTCCCTCGTCTCCCGGCACTAGGATTCCTTTAGGTGAAACGAGAGGAGTGCCGCTTGCGGGTTCGCCTGTCGCGGACCGACCTATCAACCGCCCATCTGCAACAGATACTCGAACCAAATCCCCGAGGGTACTGGTCAACAAGATGTCATCTTCCAACCGAGTTGGCTGGCCGACTAAGACCATCTGTGGAAGCGGGATATTCCAAAGTTGTTTGCCCTGCGAGTCGAAAGCAACCAAGCCTTCGATGTCGCTGAACGCCAAACCGATGGACCGACTGTCCAGCTGGATCGCAAACGGTCCCCAAGCGAATCGGCCTTCGAAATTCAGCTCCGCAATCCTCTTCAGTTCGCCACTCTCGTAAAAATCGAGGTGATCCCCTGTCGATCCCGGAGACACTCCCACGACGACGTCATCGAGTACTGCAAGTCGCCCCTTCAAAACGCGCTCGAGCGGTTGCGAATTGAGCATTCTTAGCTGTTTGCCCGTCGATAGCTTGTAAATATTCCTTTTCTGGTCTGCAATCACGATCGATTGCTTGTCCGACAAGAGAATAGGATTGAGCCAGACTGGTTTCTCCCCAGCCGAAATCGTCGGTTGGAAAGGGGTACCGATAGGCGTTCCAACCTCCAGATCCATCATCATCAACTGGGCGTTTTCCAGTGGGAGAACGATCGAGTTTCCAACAGCGACGGGAGACGCGATCGGGTAGGAGCCTGAAAGATCTAAATTCAAAAGTCGCGTCGGGCCACCCGATTTCTTGTTTCGATCGATGGCCAAGAGTTGGCTACCTTGGGCGGAATTGAGCAGTATGCTCCGCTGTTCATCGATCGGGGTGGCTGCGCCAAACAACATCGATCGCTGGTTGCGCCCCATGTTCTCCATCGCCATAGCTGGCGCCGTGGGTTTGCCAGTCGGCTGCAACGCATCTTCTCCGATGCTGTAGGCAGCAGCTTGAGAAGTCACGGCTAGTATGCCGCGCTGAGAAGGCACCGCATAGACAACGGGATTGCCGATATCCAATTCCCAATAAGGATTGCCGCTCTTGGGGTCGACCGCTGCGACCCTCACCCCTGCATTTCCGCGAACTACTCGAGAGTGAATCAGCACATCGCCAAAGCGGAGCGGCCGGGATGTGAATTCGTCCGCGTCTTCCTTGATCCACATCGAGTTGAGCTTTTGACCGGTGACTTGGATTTGGAAGTGCGCCAAACGATTGGATACGAGCCACAGATCGGTCCCTGCCATAAGTGGCCATGAGGCTCTCGGATTGGCTTCATTGGAAACCAAGTTCACCATCTTAAAAACCTTGTCCTTTGGGTTGGTGACCTCGACATCCAAGATGGCTATTTCACCCAAGTTGGTTGCGACAGCCATGCGTCGGCCTTCGACAAAGGGCTCGATAACAACATGCCCCTTGAAGCGCACAGGGTTTTGCCCCAACGCCAAGCCGAGCCCCTCCTCGTTCGTACTCATGACGCGCATCAACGCGTGATCCGGTCCGGCGTTTTCGAAAACGATTAATTGACCCAAGACCCAGATGGGTGGAACGGCAATCGTCCCGGGATTATGACCGACGTAGTACACTTCTTCGCATTCGCCGTTGCCCCGACTGAAGACGTACAGATTGGAGTGGTTTCCCAGGACATATCGCTTTCTTTTGCCGGGGGCTCCCCCCACGCCGACATCGATTTTCTGTGGGATTTGTTTCGACCAGCGAGATTGTCCTGTGATCGCGTCCAAGCAGGAAACCATTCCCTCGCTGGTAGCGACGAAGATATCATCGCCATCGATCTGAGGCTGAAGCACTCGATTCGGAAACTTGCTTTGCCAAACCAAGCCGCCATCGGTGGATCGGTACCGTGTCACCGTACCTTCTCCTGGAACAGTGACGATAACATCGCTATCGGCCGTAGGGACGAGGCGCTGAGGATCGAGCGTCCAATTTCGCCCGATGAATTTTCTCCAAAGAACATCGCCACTGGCTACTCGGATGGCGACCACCGAACCTTTGATCCGCAAAAAGGCCACTTGATCCCCGGCGCTATCCACCGCGTTTCCAGTGCGACTGGTTAGAATCGCAAGGCGACGCTCGCTCGATACCGATTCGTCGCTTAGGACATCCGGTGCTTGCTTCGCTTTCGTCACCAATTCCTTTTGGATGGTTGTTGCGGCCGCCATCAAATCCCGCAGTTGGGGATCGGGTTCTAAAGGCGGATACTTTCGCACCAAATCCCTGCGCAACTCGTAGGCTTTATTGACATCCTTCGATTCGACCGCGTCCTTCATACTGCTTACGGTCGCTACCAGATCCTCGCTTCGCTGTATCTCCCGAACGACTCGCTGCTGCCCCTCTTTGATTTTTCGAATGCGAAGATCGTTTTGGTTCCGTTCTTGGGTGCCGACGAATCTCGGATCATCGATCAATTGCATCTGTTCGTTCATCAAGACGATCAAGCCTTTTCGATCGTCGATTCCCGCCGTGTTGTCGGCTTTGTTGATGAACTTTTCCGCGATGCGCAACAGCGTGTCGGTGATGTCGCCGCGGAGTTGTGTCAAACCGGTTTCGTTGACGATCTTGGGAAGCTCTACCTGCGCGGCCTTCAATCCGATCGATGGATCAGCATTCCGCTCCGCTTCATCGCGAACCTTTGACAGTGTCGATTTGACTTTCGCGACACTGACGTTTTCATCGGTGGTAAAAGTCGATGCGAATTTGTCGTATTGCTTGACCGCTTTGTCGTAATCCCGATTCTTATAGTACTCCTCCGCAAGATCGAACTCTTCTTTTGCGGATCCTTGAGCAAAATAACCATAAAGGAAGACAAAGAAGATGAGCAGAAGTAGCAGAGCGAAGGAATAGCCGAGGATATTGGATTTTTCCCAGGGGTTTTTCTTTGAGGTGCTGGCGACCGGTTTCGGGGCTTTGGCGACGTCGAGTCCCGCCAAGTTGCTTTCCTCCGAGCGGCGACTTTTCTTTTTCTTGCTTCGCTCTTTCGTCCCCGCGTCAGCAACTTCCTCGACCACCTCTACGACCTCCTCAGCAGCTTCGACCACCTCGACGACTTCCGCTTCGTCGGGCGGAAGAAGGTCATCGATCGAATCATGCGAATCAACTGGTTCGTCGATGGGCCTGCCACCACGCAGTGCAGCGGTGGGATCATTGGTGAGGGGTCCCAACCGTTCGTTGAGTTCGGTGATCAGTCGGGTCGCTTGGAAGCGGGTCAACTGGCCATTCCTAACCAGGAATTCCGCGAGGTTCTCCGGAGTCAAACGGGACTTGGATTCTTCGACCTGACGGCGAAGCTCAGCGATGATCTCGGGATCGAGCAGGTTTTTGCTCTCGAGCAGATTGATGAACTGCAGTGCTCTCATGCGCTATTCAAACTCCTCCACCACACTGACGGTAAAACTCGTGAACCCTTTTTCCCGGCCAGCGTCGAGGGCGGCGACGATGGATGCATGAATGCATTCCTCATGGGCCTCAACGATCAATTTTAATATCTCATCGTCCTTGCCCGTGGCCACTTCGTTCTTTGCATCCCCCAACGCCATCAGGAGATCCTGCTTGCTGCTCGCTTCACGCTCCTCCCCGGTTGGAAAGATGATCGTATAAGCATTGAACTCATCGATCTGAACCCGCACCGAATCGTAGACTTCGGGCGGATTGTCCGGCGGTTTGGTGCTCGGCGTCTCGGACATCGGAGGAGGTTTTTCGAAGACCTTTTCGCTCGAGAACGATGCCGTGATCATAAAGAAGATGAGGAGCAGGAACGTGACATCGACCATCGGTGTCATGTCCATGTCATCTTTCGGGAGCTCTTTGGCCTCGAAGGAAACTTCTTCAGGGAGATCTTCTTCGATGGTTGCAACCGGACGCTGAGTATTCGCACGCTGAACCTGCCCTGATTCAAAGTGCGCACGTTCTACTTGCACGGGCTCAACCTCAACGACTTCGAAAACCGGTTCTTCCTCGAGTTTACCGGGAGCGGCATTGAGCGGTTGCTCCGCCGCAATCTCCATGGCGGGCTCTACCCGAAACAGATGGTCGCAAGCCGGGCAGCGAATCTCTCGTCCCATGACGGCCGGATTCGCGGCTCGCACACTCGCGCATTGAGGGCATCGGATCATCAGCTTCATTTGCCGACCTCCGATACCGCAAGGTTGATCATTTTGCCTTCCATTTCTCCGATCACCTCGCCGATCGCCATCTCGACTTTCTTCAACTGTTTGGCAGTGACATTCCCTTCCGCGCGCACCAAAACATCGGTCTTTCCTCCCGATTCCAGTTGGATCTGGACATATTCCGCGATCTCCGCTGTCTGCTGCTCGGGATCGTCAGAAAATAGCGAACCGTCTCCTTTGGCAACGATCGGAGCCTCGCCTATGCCACGCATCACGGTGAGGACTACACAATTTTTAGCGGCGATGGAGCTGCCGTGCTTGGCAGGAGGGACTTCATACGACTGTTCGGCTGTCATCTTGGAAGTCAAGATGAAGAAGATCAACAACAGGAATGTCATGTCGATCATCGGCGTGATGTCCATCTCGTCGTCCATAGGAGGACGCTCTGGCGCGACGATCGGCGCATCGTCATCGTCCATTCCCGGTGGATCGGACATCGATTCAGGGTTCGAATTGATGAATTCGGATTCTTGATCCATAGTATTTGATTCGCGTTACAGAGAGGCCCAGGCTGGCTGCCAAGACCTATGGGCCCTAGGCAGTTTGCCGAGCCCCCCGCTGCTCCTCGCGAGCCATGCCGACCTTGAATGCCTCGAAAATACGGGACAATCCAGACGCCACCAAATCCTGCATGTGGCGAATTCGATTGTGGATGGCAGCCATTGCCATGACCAACGGGATCGCGATGGTCAACCCGATAGCGGTCGTCTCGAGTGCCACGCGGATGTCACCTGCCAAGTCGGTTGGGTTGACGTTCGTTGCCGATGCCAACTTGCCGAACGCACCCATCATCCCGACCACCGTACCAAACAACCCGAGCATGGGTGCTGTCTTAATCACGGTGACGATCCAAGCGATGCTGTAATCGAGATCCGCGATCACATCACGCTGGAATCGGTCCAAGGTCAATTGCTTGAGTTTCTGATAGCCGATCGAACGATTCTTGCAAGCGTAGGATACCAGCATCGGCAGAGCTCGTTTATTTCCCTCGCAACGATCCTGCACGGCATTGAAGTTCCCTCGCCGTAAATCCTCTTCGATGGAGTCGATGAAATCGTCCTGTGCCGCCTCGGTTTTGTACCGTTTGGCATTCACCCGCGTGAGGACCAGGAACACATAGTAAGCCCCCCAAAGAGCGACAGCAGCCAGCGCCACATAGGACAATTGCCCGACAACGTTGAAGATTTGCGAAAAATCGGAGGACTGAGCCAGGAGCAAAGCCTGGGACACCTCATACAACTGCTGGTTAAACGAGAATTCCATGAATGAAAATAGGCTCAAAAAAGGGAACCGGAAAAACCAAAAAAGTGGCGATCGCCGGCTGGATGCGAAGAAGGGATCACGCCACCGCCTTACTGGCCTATGATACCCTCCTAAAGTTCATTTGCGCACTCGTTTCCTCAAAAACGTAAGCGCAGCCACCTGCCACCCCGCTGTCACTAAGGCAACATGACCGATTCTCCACCATCTTTGGTGAAAAGGGCCCGAAGTGTCTCCGGATCGATCAAGGCCGCGAGGAACCTGACGGAACCATCAAACATAACGACATTCGCTCCTGCTCCCGGGGGCATCCAGGAACCATCAGGATAGGCGTCAATGTCCAGATCTTCCGGTTTCGTCCATGGCACTGCGACTTCGCCACCCGCCTCGACGACCGCGATCGTATTGGAGGTTCCGTCCGTGATGGCCCGCATTCTGAGGACATCCTCCGGCCAACCGGTATCTTCACCATGAGGCAACAAATAGGCCGTATGACCGGGAAGGGTAACGACTCTCGGATTTGCGTACACCGCTGGCATTCGTTCAAGCAACTTGATGTTGTGCTCCGAATCCCACGGTTCATCCAAATGGAACTCGTTGTACAGCGCTTGCTCTTCGAGGTACGGTAGAATCTTGACTCGCCAACTCAGAAGCGGTTTGCCGTCCGCACTCTTTTCAATTCGGGCAGGTAACCTTCTGTAGGCGCTCTCGTAGTTGAGAAGCCCTAGAGCAATTTGTTTCAGGTTGTTCGATGAAGACATCCGCCTCGCTGCCTCGCGAGCGGCCTGAACCGCTGGCAATAGCAAGCCGGTCATTACACCGATGGTTCCGTAATTGGACATCATCGAGTTGGCAACCTTCAGATGGATGCGATCATCCTCCACCGTCCATAGCTCCTCCGACTCGATCACACCCTGCATCCGCTCCGAGTAGCTCGCGATCGCTTCTCGCATTGCATCGGACATGCTTGCGTCGCGATTGACTTCGGTTTCGATCCCTTCGCGCATCATGCGAACCCCTTCCGATCGAAGATGGTTCATGCTGTCCATGAGGGAGTCTGCATTCGGGCCGCTCGAAGCTCCTACACTTACATTCAAGGCCTCCGCCGACATTGGACGGACCTCGACCAAAACGTTCTCGATCAAGCTGATCATGTCCGCGATGTCGTCCTGAATCGACTCGGGAATCGTCGGAGCCGCTTGTTCGTAGGCAGCGTTTGCAACATCGCGGATCTTGGCAAAGTTCAGCGCCATGCGGATCGGGGCTTCGCTCCCTTGGACCAACTGCACCGTAGGACCGCCGGTTTGAATGCGTTGGCTCATCATCCGTCGAAGTGTCCCCTCGGTACCTACCAATACGCGGCGGTCCTCCTTCTGCATCACACGCATGTCGGGGAACTCATTCAAAACACGAAAACGAAGCGACTCATCCTTGGGTGAAACCTGAACCGGTGTCGCCATCGAATCAGCAAGGTCCGCAATATCCATGTCTTCATTAAACCGGATAGAGAGTCCGAACTCCGGCATCGGGCTGGGCATCCCGACCGTCACATCGACCGAATCGACTTGATCGAGCGGGAAGCCCAACTGCTCTTTGCAGGCCACGTTTGCAATCTCCCAAGGAATCAACTCCCCCTCCTTGCTTTCGCGCATCGCTTTCATGTCGATGGAGAAAACTGCGATCGAATCAGAAGGAATATCGCCATAGCGATCCGGCGGGTCTTCACCCCACCCGGAATGCGAAAAGACCAAGGCAAAGGCCGCAAACGCGAGCGACTTCGCAGCGGTCCAGGCCAGCCGACCTGGGGACAAAAACAAAGTGTCGGGATGCCAAATCATGAGAGACCTCTGCGGGAAAAGCGACGCGAGCAGGAATTCGTAATCCGTAGTGTCGAGCCTGCGAAATGCCAGATCAACCCCGCCCCTGACCATTTCTTGCAATATTTACAACCCCTACAAACCGCACAGCTTTCCCCGTCCGCTTCGCAATCTCCCTCCTTCTCACCACAAACCAGCGAACCCTTGAAAAGGATAAGGTAAGTTTCGGCGGTTAAACAAAATTCGCCGATCAGTCCTTCCGTTCACATCAGGCAAGCTGTTCAGGAAATACTCATGCGCAAGACCAAATCCGCTGGCGACGAAATTGTCATGATGGACCGCAGATCAACGAAGGATCGACGAACAGAACTCCGTGCAAAAGCCACCGAAACAAAACCTGCAGCCACCAAAGCAGTTGCTTCGAAAGGGGTTGCTCCGAAGTCGGCGGCAGTCAAGACTGCCACACCGAAATCGAGTACCTCCGAGCCATCCGAGTCCAGCGTCAAGTCCAACAGCGACCGCCGCAACCCCTCAGACCGAAGACACCGAGAACCGATGCCGGAGAACATGGCCAAGTTGATCGCTGAAGAAAAGCGAAAAGTACGGGTTCAACGCCGTCGCCAAATCGATCCGACCACATGCGAACGCGATTACTCCGGTGACGAAATCGCCTTCATGCAAGCCATGGACGAATACAAGCGAAAGAATGGCCGCATGTTCCCCACCTGCAGCGAAATTCTCGAGGTCGTCCGATCGATCGGATACGTGAAGGCTTCTTTCGACGAGCCAACCCGACCTTCTCCGAACGACGACTAATCACTCCCGCCAGTAGGCCGGAGGACCGTCGTTGCGATAAACGACCGACATCTCAGGGGTCTCATAAGCGGCCCCGTTGCGAGCGAGGGACTCGACCCCTCCAATCACCATCCCCGATGTCAACAAGGTCCGCTCCACCGGATAGGGAGAGCGACCCGTGAGCACTAAACTCTCGATGTGCCTTGCCAACGGATTGAAGAAATCGGCGGTGGTCGAACCATGGGTCGGCATCGGCAAATACATCTGGCAAGAAATGATCTCGCCGTTGTCGGATCGCAGCCCTGCATAGTTGAAGTCTTGGATCGGGCATAGGAACATCGTTGTTCGAAACCCGTCCCGGTGCTCGATGAAGTAAGCGATCACCCCAGGCATGGTGGCCTTGGCCCACTCATACGTCACCGGAGCCGTCGGGAATCCTCCGTCAACTGGGAGATTATGGCTTCGTGTGAGCGCTGCCACCAATAACCTTCGGGTATCGTCCCGTCCAGGTTTCTCCATCTCCTCCCAGACCTTCTCGCCCCGCAGAGCGGTCACCGAACGAATCCCGACCTCGCCTCCCTTGCGCCGCTCAGACATGCACTGCGCGGTCTCCAGTCCGTGAAAGTCGTAGCTGTCGACACCCCCATAACATGCGCAGACACTCTCCTTGAGCGGCGTATCGATCGGCATATCGATCGATGGAAAACGCCATGTCACCGGCAACGACGATCCGGCCAGAAACGGAAACCCGAGCCGCTTCGCATCGTCGACCATCTCGCGGCATTCGTTCCACTGGGTTGAGAGATGCTTGTCGTTGAAGACCGGAACGCTCTTGCCGCTGGCTTCAAAAACCTTCACCACTTGCTTGAACCAATCGTAGCGCGGGTAACGTGTTTGCCCCTTCTCGTTCTTCGGGTAATCCCCATGCTCGGCGATGATGACCACGCCATCGACGGCCAGCTTCGATGTCCCGAGTGTCAAAGCCTCCGCGATCGAAGGATACTCCTTCAAGCCATATTTGCTGATCCGATGCTGCGCGAGATCTCCATCCTTGAACTTCTGCTCGATGTAAACCGATGCCACATCGAATCGAGGAGCCTGCCATCGACCGCCCCAGGTGTACCCCATGCAATGGCGATCCAGAAAATGCTGCGCATGGGAATGCCGATAGACTACCGTTCCAAGAAACGCGATCCTCTTGCGCGGTGCATCGTCAGCTGCGAAAAGGGAAGGGGCTCCGAGCAAGGCTGTGGACGAAGCGACTACTGACGCGGAAGAGGCGAGAAAATGACGGCGATCGATCATGACGGGATTCTCCAAGCTGAGAATGAACTAGGAAGGAAGTTTCGTTACAGGCTTCGTTGCATCTGAGTCACTAGGCCAGAAAAAATAGATGGCGATCAACGGGAATAGGGGTAGTACGCTGATAATAAACAGTCCCCAATCATAATTGCCCGTGCGTTCCTTCAGCCAGCCAAACCAAGGTTGCGCAATGGAAGATGCAAGCCAACCGGCTGTACCAGCGACCGATGTCACCTTGCCCGGATGCAATGGGGATACATCCTGTGCGAAAGAATAGTAAATCGGGAAAATAGCCAGAGCCCCCGCTCCCGAAATCAACAACACACCGAGCATCGCGAACTGCAACGGCTCGAGTTCGAAGAACAGCTTGGCTTCCTCCGCCCAGGTGACGGTCTCGGTTGGACTGACAACCTTTGTTATTTCCGCAGGTCCCTGGGACTTCTGGACGCGATGATACAGAAACGGTACTGCTGCGATGGATGCGAAGAGAAATACACCCAGTGACAGAGACAGCAACCGCGCCGACTTGATCGACCAACCTCGATGGGCCATCGCCAGTGCGAGGACACCTGAAGCGAAACAACCTATATCGGTAAAGATGTACCAGAGGGAATTGAAGATCAGCGTTTGCCGCTCGCTGAATCCATAATTTTCACGCATGATCAACGGCAACCACGCTCGCACCAATTGCCACATGGTGTTGATGCTGATGACAAACAACACAACGATGACAAACTGACGCGTGAAGATCGCCTCCCACCACGGATCGACAGCGCCGGGATCGTTTTCCTTGCGATCTTCCGTATGTTGAATCACAAGATCCTTATCGCGAACCATATACAACCACAAGAACACCCAAGTTGCTCCGACGATGGCGATTCCTTGAAAACCAAGCCGCCAACTTCCCGGCTCCGGAGTGAGGATCGCGAGCATGACTAACGGTGTTAGGATCGCGCCGATCGATGTCCCGCTTTGAAGCACACTATTTCCCATCGCTCGACCTCGCCGACTCAGGAGCGCCTGCGTTGTCTTGAGACCGCACGGCCAATGGGCAGATTCAAAGAAGCCGAGCAGGAGCCTGCACCAATAGAGTTCCTCATAGTTGCGAGCCCAGCCGGTCAGGAAACCCATCAGGGACCAACCCAAAAGCCCGATCGGATAGATCCAGCGAACCGAGATGCGATCGACCAGAAACCCCCAAAGAAGGGTGCCAAGGGCAAAGCTATACCCAAAGATCGCTTCGACATTTCCATATTGAACCGAGCCGAGTTTGAACTCCTCCTTAATTCGAGGAGCAGCCACGGCCAACGTTTGGCGATCCATGTAGTTGACCGCCGATGCAAGCAGTAACAGAAGACAAACAGCGATGATACGAGAGCGTGGGATCGATCCGTCTTCTATTTTTGGGAACAGCACAAAGAACTCCGATAACACTCCGAGAGTGATCTACCAATAACGCTCGACCACGTAATGGCCAGCCTCTGATCGCTTGTGCTTTCGCATGCCACGGGCATTGAGCATGGCCTCGACATCATCGAGCATTTGCGGGTTGCCGCACATCATGACGGCACTGTTCTCTGGCGATAGTGGTTCGCCCGCCATCTCTTCAAGCGCGCCTGTCTCGATGGCGGATGTGATCCGGCCCGAAAGCCCGCTGCTGTGCTGGGCCCTCGATACAACAGGAATCGTCTTGAATCGTCCCGCATGCGTTCGCGCGTAGGATTCTAGCTCCTCGGTATACGCCAGATCGGTCGGATACCTCACGCCATGCACCACCACGATCTTCTTATACGTCTCCCATATCTTCTTGTCGCGCAGCATCGCGATGTATGGAGCCAGGCCCGTACCGGTACCCAATAACCAGATGCACTCGGCCGCAGGCGTGTGATCGAGCGTAAAGCCACCGGTCGCTTTCATCGAAACATCGATCGGATCGCCATCCCTCATGTTCCAAAGCCTTGGGGTCAACTCGCCGTCATCGACCCGAACGATGAAAAACTCCAACGTATCGGCATGGGGTGAAGCAACCGAGTAGGGTCGATGCAAATGCTTGTCCTCCAGCGGCATTCCGACCTGAAGGAATTGCCCGCACGCGAAGGGTGTCACTCCGGGACAATCGATGAACAAAGTAAACAAGCCGTCGTACCAGACATGCTTGCGCGCAATCCGACCATTGATCCATTGCAACGCCATGGCGAGCGTCTCCCATCGAATTCAGAACGGGAAATAATCGAGGATGATGAACTCCCGATCATAGCAGATGCGCACCGGCCAGTGGTGCAGCAAGACCCGCATTGAAAAACCGATCCGATCACCTCAAGCCGCTCACTTTTCCTCCCAGTCGGTCGCCTCTGCTCGCCACAGGGCATCGAGATCCACCTTTTGGGCCTCCGCGGATTTCTCGATATTCTCCCGTTCATGCAGGATCAATCGGGTGAGTTGCTCGCGGGTGTCGTTGATGAGCGCTAGTAAGCCGTTGAGCATATGGGTTCCGTGCCATTCCCCGGCGGCAAACCCGCGAACTGCTTCGGCTTTCAAGTTCGCCAACTCGCGTTGCATGCGGATGAGGTTTCCCAAATCGAGTTTGGAGGAAACCTCCGTGTTGAGGGCCGACTGCTCGATGGCGATGACCCGCGTCATGAACTCGGCAAAACGGCTCTCCCGCTCGCTTCGCCGATGTTCTGCATACCATTGATACAGGAAGAACAACGCACCGAGGACCGTCGCCGCAATCGCCAGAAGATTCTCCATGTAATCGATCACATCGCTCGCGATCAGGACCTTGTTGCGATTGCGGTATTGTTCCACCCCCGGATGCGATTCGTATTCGGTTGGCAAGTCGAACGTCTTGGCGTCGAGGTCCAGCCCAGTGTTGCGGGCTACGTCGGAATCGAAGATCGCCTTCAGAAGCCTTTGGACCGATTCGTTGGACTCCCCCGCATGCGCAGTCAACAACATGCGGGAACCAATAGTACGCAAATCACGATCGGGGACCTTTTGGGTGACGCTGTAGGTGTACGCAGGAATCGTACACTCCGAGACCAGTGATCGATTGAGTTCGTCTTGCTCCGACTCTTTCAGCTCCCTAGAACCCGAGGCGCTGAAGGCTTTTGCATACGGAACCTCAACAAGACGATATCCCTTCTTGTCAACAAGCTGGTCTACGAACGGTGATGGGACCATCGACACATGAAAGATCGCATCCGGCAAAGCATCGTCTGAAGCCAGCAATACGTCGTCCAGGTTCGCGAAACCATCAGCAACCTTTACGGAATTTGGGTTTCGTGTTCGATCGATTCCTAAACCAACGAACTCCAAAAGGTTCACCGCGAGAACATGCGTGCCACTCGATGGGGAATCGACAAAGACCAGCTTATCGCGAAGCTCATTCCAGTCCTTTTCGATCATCGAACCTTGCAGACTCGCTTTGACCAAAACGTGCAACGGTTCCATTTGCAACGCCGCCAATTGCCTTACCTGCGTTCGTGCGCCCAGATTCAGGCCACCCTGAACCAACGCCAGATCGATCTTCTGGTCGTTAAGCCAATCGAGCGATTGCTCGGAGCCCTCCGATGGAGTTACATCCAATTCGATCCGATGCTTGCGAAGTTGCTCTTTGAGCTTCGAGACCATTTGAAAACGAGCACTCGCCTCCTTGCCCGCTGCGATGCGCAGGCGAAGTACCGGGTCCATGCGCCATGGCCCCCAAATCCAGATACCAAACCCGATAAACGCGAGGGCTGCCAGCAGAAGAAACGCCTCCCTCAGTCGACTCGGTTTCGATGTCTTGTCCGGGTCCATTGGCACATTCTTCGCAGAACCGCTCGAACCTATCGCATCAGTAGTGGGGTGGGATTTCATCTTCGGGACGTCGAGGTTCTCGATTCAAATCGCGCACCGCCCGAAAATCGCTCGCTAAGCATCGGACTTCCCGTTCCAGCAACTCGATCCGCCGCGACTGGTCCACAACGATCTTGTCCAAGTCCTGAACCGTGCGCTGCAAATGGGTAAAGAGTGTTTCCAGTTCGGTCAGCCGCGTTTCCGCAGAGGGTGGTTGGGAATTCATACCCTTATCTTAAAGCGGTTTCGTCGCGGATAGTAGTCGTCTAGTCGCAACCCCATGCCGCTTTCCAAACGACTACACTGAGCCAACGATCATTCAACCTCTGTGAAAACGCTATGAATCATCCCGTTCCCCCGATCCGTATCCGTAACGCCACCGGCGAATCGATCCAATCGCACGGAAAGTTCGTCCTTTATTGGATGACCGCTTTTCGCAGGCTCCACTCGAATTTCGCTCTTCAACGAGCCGTTGAACTGGCGGTCCAACTCCAGCGTCCCCTGCTGATTCTCGAGGCTCTGCGGGTCAGCTACCCATGGGCCAGCGATCGTTTTCATCAATTCATCATCGACGGCATGCGCGATAACGCCCGCGAAGTCGCCAGCACCCACGCGGGCTACTTGGCCTACGTCGAACCGAGTCGCGGCGATGGCCATGCACTGGCCCAAACACTTGCCGAACAAGCAAGCGCGGTCGTCACCGACGACTTTCCATGCTTCTTCCATCCGGCCATGTATCAACGAGTCGTACGCAAATGGAAAGCCTATGTCGAATTAGTCGACAGCAACGGCATCCTTCCGATTCATGCAGCCGACCGAACCTTCACAGTCGCCCATTCCTATCGCCGCTACATGCAAAAGGTGATCGCAGCCGACTCGCCGGTCTTCCCCGCAGACGATCCCTTGCAACACCCGAAGCTCCCTCCTTGGAAAGGGAAGGCAGCATCGCTCGCGCCTCGGTGGAAGTTTCTGAGTCCTACCGAATTGGACCGACTCGACCTGTCTCCGCTACCGATCGATCACAGCGTTGCACCGACCGGAGAACGCGGAGGTCGCGTCGCCGCACTTCAGTGCATGCAACGATTCGTTTCGCAACGACTCGACAACTACAGCGAAGCCCGCAACGAACCGGAGATGCAAGGTTCGAGCAACCTCTCTTCTTATATGCACTTTGGACACATCAGCCCGCACGAAGTGTTTCAACAGGTGACGCAGGCCAATCCGAAATGGTCGCTCGACAAAATCGGAAAACCCAACGGTAAGATGACCGGCTTTTGGAAATTGGGTGAGAACATCGAAGCGTTCATGGATCAATTGATGACCTGGCGCGAGATCGGTTTCAACATGTGCGCTCGCGAGGCCAACTACGATCGCTATGAATCTCTGCCGGATTGGGCGCAGGTGACCCTCGCGAAACATGCCACCGATCCGCGGCCGCATGTCTACTCGCTCGAACAATTCGATCGCGCCGAGACCTACGACTCCCTTTGGAATGCCGCGCAAACGCAATTGGTCCGCGAAGGGCGCATCCATAACTATCTGCGGATGCTGTGGGGAAAGAAGATCCTGCATTGGAGCGAGTCGCCGCAGGTCGCGCTCGACATCATGATCCACCTGAATAATAAGTATGCCCTCGATGGCCGCGATCCCAATTCCTACAGCGGGATCTTTTGGGTCCTCGGTCGATACGATCGCGCCTGGGGACCTGAACGACCCATATTCGGCAAGATCCGCTACATGACCAGCGAATCGACCCGTTCCAAGTATTCGGTCAAAGCCTACATTCAGAAATACTCGTGACCGAAATGATCGCTGCCCTCATCTATCCCCATCAGCTCTTTCCCGATGCATCCTGGCTGCGCGGAGTCGATCGCGTTTACCTCGTCGAGGATCCCCTCTTCTTCAGACAGTACCCGTTCCATCGCCAAAAACTCATGCTGCATCGAGCATCGATGCGATGCTATGCCGATCGGCTGCGCAAAAAGAAATGGGATGTTCACTATGTCGAAGCCTCTCAACTGAAGACCAGCAGCGATATCGCCAAGAGATTGAAGAGCGACGGTGTTTCCAGCGTGCGAGCCATCGACCCGGAGGATTTCAATCTCGATCGTCGCGTACGAAACGCTTGCAGTCGAAACGGCATTGAATGGAACGCCATCCCCGACCCACACTTCCTGACTCCAGTCGAAGCGATCGACGCCTTTGTCAAAAACAAAAAGAAGCTCTTCTTCACCCAGTTCTACATCGAACAACGGAAACGATTGGAGGTTCTGATCGACAAAGCGGAAAAACCGACCGGAGGTAAATGGAGCTTCGATACCGAGAACCGACGCCGACTCCCCGCCGACGAAATCCCGCCCGATATCGATTGGCCCAAGGAAGATGCTTATGCCGCCGAAGCAAGGGAATATGTCGAAAAGCATTTTCCCCGGGCTCTAGGGGATCGCGGCCCGCTTCTTTATCCAGCCAATACCACCGGCGCCCAGAAACATCTTAGACAATTCGTCAAGGAACGGCTCGAATGGTTCGGCGACTACGAAGACGCAATCAGCCGAGAACATCGGTTCGTTTACCACTCGGTCCTCACCCCGATGCTCAACATCGGACTGATCTCCCCCGAGGAGATCGTCGCAGCGGCTCTCGAGCAGTCGAAGCATGTTCCACTCAATGCGCTCGAAGGATTTGTTCGGCAAGTCATCGGCTGGCGCGAGTACATCCGCTTGGTCTATCGCACGCTGGGCGTGGCCCAACGAACTCGCAATTACTGGTCCCACACGCGCCCGATGCCCGCTTCGTTCTATGACGGCACGACTGGCATTGAACCGGTCGATCACACCATCCGCGCCGCGCTCCGCACCGGGTACTGCCACCATATCGAACGGCTCATGATCCTCGGCAACTTCATGCTCCTGTGCGAATTCCATCCCGATGCCATCTACCAGTGGTTCATGGAAATGTTCGTCGACGCCTACGATTGGGTCATGGTCCCCAACGTCTACGGGATGAGCCAGCATGCCGATGGTGGAATGATCACCACCAAGCCGTACATCAGCGGATCGAGCTATGTGCTGAAAATGAGCGATTTCAAGAAAGGCCCCTGGTGCGAGTTATGGGACTCCCTGTATTGGCGGTTCATCGACAAACACCGATCCTTTTTCGAATCCAACCCACGCATGAAGGTGATGACCGGACAACTGGATCGGATGGGGGATAAGCTGACAGCACACCGTCGCCGGGCCCAAACCTACCTGGAAAGTTTGGCGTGACAGCCTCCCGGCAATCGGTTACGATAAGTCCCCTAAGAAAACATTAGGATTTTCGCTACCTCTACGGTCCTGGACCCGCATGTCTGAAACCCTTAGTCCGACTTCTGCAACCCCGTCGATCACCGCTCCTGCAAGCGGCCATCTATCCATTCCCGAGGAGGCCCAACCGATCCGCGTTTACTGGATCTACGCCCTCTCGCTCGGCATGGTCCACGTCCTGAGTTTGCTAGCATTGGTTCCATCCTTGTTCAGTGTCAGCGGGTTGGTCGTGCTGGTTGTCACACATATTCTGTTTGACGGACTCGGTGTCTCGATCGGTTATCATCGATTGTTGACCCATCGAGGGTTTCAGTGCCCGCGGTGGTTGGAGCATCTGTTTGCGATTCTGGGTATTTGTACGTTGCAGGATTCCCCTGCTCGGTGGGTCGCGGTTCACCGCATGCATCATCAGCACAGCGATCACCAACCCGATCCTCATACGCCGCTAGTCACATTCTTCTGGGGGCATGTGGGATGGTTATTGGTTGTGGACCGCCGTCACGACAGCGTATTTCACTTTGAACGCTACGTTCGAGATATGCTCCATGATCGTTTCTACTTTGCCATAGAAAAGTATCTTGGCTGGCTATGGATCTACATCGCTCATGCAGCAATCATCACTGGGCTGGGTTACGGCTTCGGTTTACTGTGGGGATTGTCGCAAGGGGAGGCTGGTTGG
>JAGWWZ010000114.1 GCA_018970165.1 Planctomycetota bacterium
CCGCAAGTGAACCGCGTGAGAAGTTGTCGTTGGCATTCGCCTTGGCAAACTTCGGGCAAGTGGAAGCGGACTATTTGATCTCACAAATCGATGCAATCGAGGATCGGGACACGGCGAATCTAGTCGATGCCCTTCGGCACGATTCGGCGGGTTCGATTGCAAAGCTACGTGAAGCTGCCAGTGAATGCAGCACACCGGAACTCCATCGCCGCAAAGCCCGTATGGCACTGGCCGCGTTGGCGTTAGGTGATACGACCTTGCCGATCGATGCCTGCGAATTCGACGGTCGGACCGATCACGGGCTCCGGACCCTGTTCATCGATGAATTCCCCCGCTGGGAACTCGATCGCACGGCATTGGTAGCAACCGTGAAGAACACGAGTAATCCTGCGCTGCGATCCGCGGTCTGTTTAGGCCTGGGCCAGATACCGTTGAAGCAGATGTCAAACGACGACAAGACTCGCATTGCCGAACTCGCGACCCAGTGGTATTCGCTCCCGGACAGTTCGACGCACAGCGCCGTGGCGTGGCTGATGCGCGAGTGGGAGATCCCCGAGCCGACACTCCCTGACGCCAAGCAATTAGTCGATGGCCGCAACTGGATGCAGAACTCGCAAGGAGTAACGTTCGTGCGGATCACACCACCCGCAGTCGAGCTAAAGCCGCTACCGGATCCCTTGGAACAAGTGCGTCAGACCCTGTCGCAGATGGAGAACGCAACACCGGAACAAAAGGCTCAGGCCAATTTTCTCTATTGGCACGGCAGATCCCTGTTCCTCGTTGGTCAGTATGACGCCGCGTTGGCGGACCTCGAGGCGGTATCGAAAATGGAATTGGACGATTCGATGGCAGGAGTGCGAGGTGAAATCGAGCAGCTTCGACTCTTTGCATTGGCTCGGTTGAAGCGGACCGAGGAAACGGACGCGGCGCTCGCTCAGTGGTCTGCGAGCGAACCCGCTGCCGTTTATCGCGACTACGTGGAGAGCCTTGTGCCACTGTGGCTAGGGCGCAAGGAAGCCGCCGTCGCGAGACTGGAACAAGGGCTTGCGGGTGTAGAGTCCGCAGATCGCGGAGTCCTTTACAATTTGGCGTGCGCAGCAACGTTGTTTGCTGCGAGTGAGACGTCCACTGTCGAGGAAAAACGCGGTTGGATGGACCGATCGGTTGGTCTTCTGGAGCGCTGGAGTCAGGGGGATGAAGCATCCCGTAATCAGATGCGTTCCGATGCTGACCTACTCGTTCTGCACGCTGATCCTCGGTTCGTGAAATTAGCGGCTGAGCGATCCAATGTACCCGAACAACCGTATTGGCTTGCAAATCGCGAGGTGACGCGTGGGGAGTACGAGGCGTTTATCGACGATCAGAGTTACGCAGGCGAGAAGCCGAAAGATCGAAAGGAATCCGAGCTTTTCAACTACAAGGAGACTAGTCCGACGCCGGACCATCCGGCCCAGAATGTGAGTTGGTACGACGCGTTGATGTACTGCAATTGGCTCAGCCGGCGGGAGGGCCGCACGCCCGCGTATCGTTATGTTGGGAAAGAGAAGATCAAGGAGTTTAGAATTGATATCGAAGTGGACAAGTGGGAACAGGTCGACGGAGCGAATGGTTACCGGTTGCCGAGGGAGTTGGAATGGGAGTATGCCTGTCGATCTGGTAGCGATACGGAATGGAGTCCCGGGAACGATGAAGCGCTGCTAGCGGCTTATTGTCAGATGTTTCCATCGAAGCTGGCATCACCAAGTGGCAAGAAGCTTCCGAATGCCTGGGGACTGCACGACATGCACGGCAACGTCAATGAGTGGTGTTGGGAGTCCGACTCACAGGGCTGGTCCCAAGTCCACCGTGGCGGCGGTTGGCTCGACGCCGCTGTGTTTTGCCAGTCGGCGTCCAATGGCTTGAGCTCGCCGGACCACCGGGACGCCTTCGAGGGCTTTCGCGTGTCCCTAGTTCCAGTCGCGTCAGCTGAGCTCAAGACGAGTACAGGAGCCGGAGGCCAAGAGTAGGCGAGCGGAGCCTGGGGTCGCAGGCACGGAGGTCGCGTCGCGGAGCCGCGACCGGAGTTGCCGTAGACCGCGCTGGTGTCCCGGCTTCAGCCGGTTGAGCGCAAGCCAAATCGCCTAAAGGCTATACACCAGCGCTGGTGTCCCGGCTTTAGCCGGCCGGTTCGATACCGTGGAGGAAAGCAATCGCCTAAAGGCTATACACCAGCGCTGGTATCCCGGCTTTAGCCGGCCGTCTCTATACTATTCAGATAGTGATCGCATAAGGTTTCCACACCAACTGACCCATGAGACCATAACTCATGCCCCAAGATTCCAACACGATGTATCGTTGGCGGGAATGGACGCCGGAACAACGACGAACGATCCTTGCCCAGCGAAGACAAAGACATCATCCCCCGCATTCACCGGCGCATATCGAAAGCGATCACACATCCATCTATCTGATTACGGCCGCATGCTTCGAACACGCGCCGATTATCGGAACCACCGATGAGCGTCTCGCAAGCTTTTCCACGCAGCTATGTGAACTGATGCACCAGCAATGTCGATCTGTCTTCGCCTGGGTTGTTTTACCTAATCACTATCACGTGCTATGCGATGTAATCAGCCTGGAATCGTTGTTCCAATCGATCGCCAAGCTGCATGGCCGCACATCGTTTGAATGGAATGGTGAAGACAAATGTCGGGGCAGACAAACATGGTGCAAAGCGGCGGAAACAGCCATGAAATCCGAGGGGCATTTTTATGCATCGCGGAACTATGTTTTGCATAACCCCGTGCATCACGGGTATTGTTCCAAGTGGACGGAATGGCCGTTCAGTAGCGCCGCGCAGTTCATTGAAGAGGTGGGACGCGATGCAGCACTCCGTTTTTGGAGTTCCTATCCACTTCATGACTTTGGTAAAGACTGGGATCCACCCAGCCTTTAAGGTTGCGCCGTGCGCTGGTGTCCCGGCTTCAGCCGGCCGGTGCTACACCGCACAGGAAAGCAATCGCCTAAAGGCTATACACCAGCGCGGGAACCTCAACCTGAGACCGCGTGGTGTTAGTAGGTCGGTTGGATGACCGATGCGAACGCTCCGTGCGGTCTTTTTTGTTGTGCTCCGGCTCGTACCCAACGAGCAGCAACGGCTTAGCAATAAAAGCCGAGCAGCGCAAGCTGCCGGGTTGAACTGCGGCAAACATTGCGAGGTCGAGTTCGCTTCCACCCGGATGCTCGCGCATCTCGGCTAACAACGGCCCTCGTTACGCTGGGGCTTGCCCCCATCGGACGCTACTCGCAACCAGCACGCGACCGCAACGCGGTCTCCATCACGACGCGGGTTTATCCCCGTCGGATGATGATCAGATGGTGGCGAGCCCGATCCGATCATCGCCCCACGTGGACAAGCCACGCGGACGTGCTGCATGTGCTAGTTGCTGCTAATCGACACCGAAGGGAGTTAAACCGGTGATCGGCGATTTCGGAAGATAACGCTTCGTCTCGTTCTCAATCTGATCCGTGCTGTCGCTGACGCGATACTGAAATTCGGTCTCGTTGAACAGAACATTCGTCTTCGGTTCACTAAACTCAATACGAGTTACCAATACCAAGCCATTGCCTTGGCCCTTTGCCTCGGGGTTACGATGAAAGTACTCGATCATATAGGGAAAATAGGGAAGATTTGCGGATCGACTCAGTGTTAATCGAACCTCGGTTGGCAAGCTAGCTGCCGGATCACCCATGATGCTGTTCTCGTCATCGATCGGTGCAACACCAACAATCTTCGGTGGAACCGTCCGAATGCGACCGACCAGTTGCCATACATCAACCCCAGACAGTTTTCCTCCTACAGCCTTGTACCAGTTGTAGCGATGATAAAGCGCGCGCAGCAGGTCCGCCTGACCGCCTACCGCCAAAACTAGGTTCACTTCGGGGCGAGGATCGGAAACCTTCATGGCATAAGAGACGCTTTCGCGGACCTGACGCAGATTCACTTTGCGCGGCGGCTCATCCATGCCCCCCTGCGTCCACATTAGTTCGCCATCAGAAACCTGCAATAGATCAAAGGCTGTCTCGCCAACCGTGACTCGGACACTGTATCGAAACTGGCCCGTTCCTTGACCCATACTCTTAAAGTCTCCTACCACGATGCACTGTTGTCCGAACGCTTTGGTGCTTTGTTGCACTTTGCATGCGATCGGAGGCCCCCAAACCGTCTGGCGTATCGCTGCCAGTACGAGGAGATTCGGGTCGGTGGTCACGACCGTAATGTCGCCGTTTCTGTTCTCCTGTTGTTTGCTTGCAATCGGGGTTCTTTCGAACAACTGTGCATGCAGCGTTGCTTGTCCCGACAAGAGTGTCAGCAACGTGATGGTGATTCGAAGGACTATGGGCTTCAGACAGTGGCAATGCGAGGATACTGCTCGTCTCCATAGCGACACTCGATGCAATCCTTTGTGTTTTAAGCGGTCGCGCGTCGCCATGACCCAAGTGCTATCAAACTCTTTATGACATCGCATGGTGGAGTTATGAGGGTTTTATCAAAGAAACCAAATGCAACGTGCCGAACATAGGTTTAAGGACGCGCGGGATTGTAGAGATCACGGCATGGATACGTCCAGGTGGAAAGAGCCGGTCGCAGTTGCCTGACAGCAAGGTTGGCTAGACCCAGTACATTCCAAGGGGAATCGCATGAAAAAGTTGACTTATTTGGGCGTGATGGCCGCATTGGGTTTGGCTGCACCAGTCCTCGGTGGCGAACCCTCACGACGATACAATATGCCGCCTGCCGCACGGTTGGCGGAACCAGGCCCGATGGTCGGCGGCCCTGGACCAGGCGTTTTGGCACCGGAAACTATTCCCGTTCCAAACTATGGTGCTCCCACCCCTACCACGCAAATACTCTTCAATCAGCCACAAGCGATGAAGATTGCGTACGACGTAGTTGGAGATGGATCCTTCACCAGTGAGTGCTTGATCGTTCCTGGACGGCTAGAGTTCGCTCAAGGGGGCATCTATCGGTTGAAGCTGACCGACATCGCAGGACGCGAAGGGGTCGAGCTTTATCCTACCGTGGAAGTTGGGATCGCTAATCCTCGCACTGCTGCTTACTTGGCACACAACGCGATCTCGATCCAGTTTACGGAAGAAGACTTGGATCAAGCATTGTCGGGCAACTTCGTCACCAAGGTGATCTATCTGCCCGATCCCGAGTTCCAAGGGGAAGTCATTTCGGGAATCGATACTTTGGTAAGCACTCGATTGGAGCCAGGATTGGACCCGATCATCGAGGCTGACCGTCGCGGCTCGATCCTTGCGATCATTCGCTTGGGTAACAAAGACATTGAGTTGACCGGTTCTGCATATGCGAACGGTGGTTACAACCAAGGTGGCCCTGGCGGCATCTTCATGGATGGCAACGGCGGATTCTGTGGTCCCGATGGTCGCCCGATCGATCCAGCCACCGTTCCCCCGAACATGGTCGCAGGCGTCACCGCACCGCAGTACGGTATGACCTACAGTGGAACTCCGATCGGACTGCCTGGTCCTCCACACATTCCATTCGGACACCCAGCAGGTTTGCAGAAGCATGTGATGCATAACAAGACTCACATGAACATTCCGGATCCTGTTGAGAAGATGAAGATCAACGTGAAGCACACTCCAGGTTTGAGCTATCCTCAGCCACCAAGCCGGGTTCGCATTCACGAGCAGAACATCCATCCAGGATATCCTGCAGGACGACCTGGCTTTTACCATGCGAGCCGAGTCGTTCCCCCGAATCAGTACGGTGGCCCGCAGGGTCCCGTGCCGGGTGCAGCTGGTGGTCCTGGCGGCGAGTACTGTCCACCTGGCCAAGTTCGATAAGGAAGTTCGATTCCACACGGAATCGACAGCGACGACGAACTGTGTGACGCGTCGAACCTGACGCGCCACCCTCAGGCATGAAGCTAGTCCCGGTACCACTGGGACTTTTTTGTTATCGCGAATCATCGGTAATCGAAATGCTCCAGCGAGTCTCATTTCCTGCTCTGCTCCTCGGCTGGCTCGCGGTCATCGCGATCTGCATCGCAGCGGCCTTGATCAATCCTGTTGCCCATGGTCAGTCTCCCCGCGCGACACTGCCCAACACCGCCCAACCTCTCCTAACCGACGATATGCCTCCCGGAGTAATCGGATCCGTTCAACTCCAACACAAACCTCAACTGCGTGGCGTTTGGCAAGCCATTGAGATCAAGGCCCCCAAGGGTGTCCAAGTTAACTTTGCCGAGGGTGGACAGTTCGCACCCGACATCCCATCCCCTGCCCGTGTCGCCGTACTCGTAGGCCCCGTCTATCGTGTGCGTCTGACCGGGATTCCAGGTGATGAGGAATTAGAACTGTTCCCAACCATCGAAGTGATCGATCGCACCTGCCCGCCAGCCGAGCGAGAACACCGATTCCCCATTCCGATCGAAATCGACGAGCAGGACCTCGCTGATGCCGCCAAAGGGGAATTGGTGGTTCGCGTTGTCTACGTTGAAGATAACGAAATCGCCGAACCGGTGGACACGTCGAAGTTACCTCAACGTGTGCTGGATGTACGGCCCGACCAAAACGCCCTGCGCACCGCAGACTCCCTCGGTCGCCCCGTTGCTATCCTGCGGATGGGTTCTCGAGTTCCCAACATCACCGAAGGCCAAGATTGGGCCGAGTTTCTCTACGGATGCCCACCCTGGACTCTCCTGAAAGCCGTGCCCACGAAACAGCAATTGATCGATGAAGGTCGTTGGCCAATCACCGCTCAGTCAGGCTCTCTTTCCGATCGACGTTGAAAGTTAGCGGTTATGAACAAACAGTTGCACCGAAGTTACCTCGCGATCGCAGGCTTGACGCTGGCATCTTCTATTTCCGGATGCGCGACTCAAGTTCCGATGTTGTCGGGCGGCCTGTTCAGCGATGATGCACTCGCCCAGCGCCGAATGAGTGCATCGCAGACTCCGATCGCCCGCTCGCAAACTGTAAAAACAGAAGTGATCCATGGGCCTGGACAGGATGCTAGTGTGCAAGCAGGCAGCGGTCTTGCCCCGGCGGGCTACAGGCAACCCGCAGCTCAACAAGTCCGCGAACCGGAGAGCTTCTCCGTTCCGCGCGAACCGATCGGAACGCCACCCCAAACTCTCGATCCCACAGCACCCGTCGTCGGTTCCCCTTATCAGTTGGCAAGTCATCGCCGCGCCATGATGCCCGGAGTCAGTGCAGGCGCCGCGCAGGGTGAATGCGCTACTTGCACTCCGCGAATCGGAGGACACGGCCTTCGCTACCGTGCGATCTATCCACAGCTCAATGGATCGTGTGCACCTGCCGACTGCGAAGTCCCATGCGGACCGGAATGTGAACCCGATGTTCGATGCGTGGATCCGCAAGAGTACATCTTCGATGGCGGTGATCGCGAGCCTCTCGTCCGGATCCGTGAAGACATGACTCAATCCGGACTCGACCCCGAAGACACAGTGATCCAGTACACAACTGCTAACGGCCAAACATTTGCTCAGAGCGGCTGCCGGGTTGCAATCTACGCACCTCGCTTTGCGAGCGTTCGCAAACGGACTGGTCCGCAGACCGCTGAACTTGCCTTGCGTCCGCAGGCATCCATTCAGCCCGATGGCCCTGGGATCGTGCGAGAGCAATTGCCACCGGTCAGCATCATGAAGCCGGTTGCACCGATTGCGAAGGACGCTGTGCGAATCGTCGAAGCGTTCCGAGATCGGCAACGTCCTCTGCCATCGGAGATGATTATTCCGATGGGGGTTGTAAGCGATGCCTTCAAGCCGTTTGAGGATCTCGACATTATTCGCTTGGGTGACCTCCTCGGCACCGATCCCGCCAAACTGGCACTTGCCGCCGCTGCTGCCCGCGCTTGGTCCAACGTCGATGAACTCAAGGTTCTGGTCGACGGCCAGGAAGCAGTGGTCGAAACCGACTTGAAGCAACCTCAGGAAACGCTGACCTACGAGTTCAAGGGAGCCCGCATCCGATTATGCAAAGTCGCATCGGAGCAGATCGCCAGCCCTGGCGATGTGATCTCCTTCACCATTCGATTCGACAACGTCGGAGACTCGCCGCTGAAGAATCTGGTGCTCAGCGATTCTCTCGCACCTCGCTTGGAATATGTCGATGCTTCGCAGCAGGCGAGCATGCCCGCCTCGTTCTCCGCAATTCCCAACGAAGCAGGCTCCAAAGTCCTGCGATGGGAATTCGACAACCCGATCAAACCGGGTGAGGGTGGCATCGTTCGATTCGATGCCAAGGTCCGGTAAGTGATCGGGAATTCGAAGGGCTGATTTTCGATTCACTACTTGGTGTAGCCTTGCGTCGAAACCGACATGATCCTGGCAAGCAATTGCCCCAAGGTCTTTACCGAGTCCGACCTGAGCATACTCATCTTGTAAATCCGACCCGCGACCCAAATCACCATCGCGGTCGCAACAGCTAACAGTATCGCACCCAGGATGGGTTGCCAGATTGGAATGGTAACCCCCGTTCCCAACCTGAGAACGTTCATCATCGGTGCGCTCGGTGGGAACATCGCGAGCGCCATGGCGACCGGTCCGAGCGGATCGCGAACGGCAATGAACCAGACCATCATCGGCAACATCATGAACAGCCAGACCGGCAGCAGCAAGCTTTGAGCTTCTTTCAAATCGCGCACCGACGCGCCGATCATGATGAAGATCGAACTGAAAAACAGCACACCCAAAATCTGGAACACCAGGAACCAAGGGACCAGCGACATGGGGACGAGGTGCTGCATGTTGCGCTGCACGAGAAAAGCATAGGCACCTGCTGCGTAGAGGGCAAAAACCAGCAGCGATGCCGCGACATTGCCGATCAATTTCCCGGTCAGCAATTGGGTCGGCGAAACCGAACCGAGCAAGACTTCTGAGATCCGTTGCGATTTTTCCTCCATCGCGCTTTCGAGCATCGGCTGAGCGGCCAGAAAAATCACCATGAACATCAGCATCATCATTCCGAACGGCGCAAAGAACGTCGCAAGATCGAAGCCTTCCTCTTTTGCCTTGACGGATGCTTCGCCTCCTTCGCCTGCGTTCGTTCGTTCGTAGGGAGAGGTTGGAGCAAACGAAACGGGCCGATTCGCGAGTTGAACCTTCTCCGACTCGAGACCTAGTACCTTGAATCGCTCCTGGCGCACGATTGAATCGACGATGGCTTGCATCCACTGCCTCGCCTCGGATAGCACGGCATCCTGGCTGACGAATCGCACGGTGTCGGTGCTGGCTGGATCGAATAGCGATTCTGGAATTTCCACGAATGCGTACAGCGAACCAGTACGAATCTCATCGCTCCATCCCAATCGCGCCGTATCATCTAAGCTCTTGCTTTCCTGCAGTTCCAAACGGTACGGATCCGTAGTCATGCCTGTCATCTCACGCGCTGACTCCTTGGCATCTTTCTGGCTAGACTCCGACTGGCTTTCCTTGAGAAGCTTATTTCGTTCTTCTGCCATCGTCACCAATTGCGGACCCACGCGTCCCGTTCCATCGACGACGCGAATGATGCGCTCTCGTCCTCCGGATATTTTGTTCAGCGTAGGCATGATAATCAGGCTGCCAAAGAGCATCACTGGCATGATGAGGAGCGTTGCCAGAAAGGCGCGCGTTCCGACCATCGCCATGAATTCCCTGCGTGCAATGACCCATATCTTGCTCATGAGCGATCGGCTCCTTGTTCATTCGAGGTCGGTTCAGGAGACGGTTTGGCGATCCGAACGAAAATGTCGTGAAGCCGCGGCCTGGCCGTTTCAAAGTGTTCCACATCTCCTTGTTCCATCAAGGCGCGAAGTATGCTCGACCGCGCTCCCAAGGATTTCATCCGGAGTTCCGTATACGGCGAGCAATCGACCCACGATTCAATATCGGGAAGGCGAGAAACATCCGGAACAATATTGCCCGCCAAACGAACCCTCAGCACAGGCTCGCCATACTGCGATTGAATCTCTTCCATCGTGCCGTCGAGTACTTTATTCCCTTTGTAGATCATGAAGATCCGATCGCACATGCGTTCAGCAACGTCCATGTCGTGCGTACTCAATAGGACTGTTGTCCCTTCTTTTCGCAGATCGAGTACCGCTTGGCGAAGCAGATCGAGATTGACCGGATCGAGACCGCTGAAAGGTTCATCGAGAATCACCAGCTCCGGTTGCGATACGACCGCAGCGATGAATTGGATCTTCTGAGCCATCCCTTTGGAGAGTTGCTCCAGTTTTTTATGCGACCAGTCGGTGGCACCGAGACGTTCGAGCCAACGGTCGATGGCTTTGTCCGGTCTGCTGTTGCCCTTGAGTTGCGCGAAGAAGCGAAGCACATCGCGAACCTTCATTCGCAGATACAGACCTCGCTCCTCGGGCAGGTAACCCACCCGATCATCTGCGGCATCTCCAGAGGTACGGCCCAAGACATGAACCACACCCGCGTCGGGTTTAAAAATCCGCAGGAGCATGCGAATCGTCGTGGTCTTGCCTGAACCATTGGGGCCGATGATCCCTTGGATACTTCCATGGGGTATCTGCAAATCCACGGAATTCACCGCTTTTTGAGCGCCAAACTTCTTGGTCACACCTTCGAGCAACACAGCCGATGCATCCGATCCCATCAGGGAAAAACCTCACTCGCTGGTAATCAATGTTGGGGCGAATCCATACGGCACAAAATGATTCGGTTCGGGGCGCGAATTCTTGGAACTGCGCACCTCTAGCGAAACCAAATTTTAGCGTCGATCGCTCATCTCATGCACCATGTCCACCAGAGCGATCACATTCTCAACCGGGGTTCCGGGCAGGATTCCATGCCCGAGATTGAAGATGTGACCCACTCGTCCTGCCGCCTGGGACAAAACGTATTGGACATGTTCGCGAATGGTCGTGATGTTGGAGAACAGCACGGTTGGGTCGAGATTTCCCTGAACGGCTCGATCCGAACCCGCCATATCCCAGCCGACATCGAGCGGCACTCGCCAATCGAGTCCTACCACGGTCCTGGCATCACCTCGAAGAGATGCAACCAGCATCGGATTGCCCGTCGCGAAATTGATCACGGGAACATTGGGGACGATCGATTCGAGCAATCGATGCATATGGGGCAAAATGTGGATTCGGTAATCATTGGGCGACAAACATCCCGCCCATGAATCGAACAACTGCACGACCTGGGCCCCTGCCACGATCTGCGAGTTCAGATACATCGCGATCGAATCGACCAGCTTCTCCATAAGTGCCTTCCACGCTACTGGATCGTTGTACATCAACGATTTCGTATGGACATAATTGCGAGAGGATCCTCCCTCGATCATGTAGCTGGCGAGTGTGAATGGCGAACCAGAGAACCCGATTACCGGAATATGCGGGGGCAATGCGGCCCTTGTTTGGCGAACCGTCTCGGTCACGAACTCGAGCGAGTCGATCGTCGTCAACGGATGGACGCGATCGATCTCCGTAGCGGATCGAATCGGATTGTGAATGACCGGGCCGTCCCCTTGCGTGAACTCCAAATGAAAGCCCATCGGCTCGAGTATGGGCAATAGATCCGAAAAGATGATCGCGGCATCGACGCCGAGTTTCTCAACCGCAGTAACCATCACTTCAGCGCAAAGGGTTGGGTTCTTCACCAACTCCAAAAAACTGACCTTGTCACGCACCGCGCGATACTCGGCCATGTACCGACCAGCCTGCCGCATCAACCAAACCGGAGTGACGCTGGTTGGCTGTCGATAACAAGATTGCAAAAAAGGACTCGATGCAAGGGCGGCACCCATGCGATCAAGCTTCCTGGGTGTCGCGTCTGTGTGAGCGAATCGTTTGGCCTTCAAGATGCGATGGCACTTATCCGCTGCGGCTTGTACGAGATGCCCCATCTTATTCGGTGTCGCTTCGATATCGACCGGCAGATTCAGATGCTGGAGCATCTCGGAAGTGGTGGGGCCGATCGATGCTACGACCATTCGGTCGAGCGCCGAACGGAGTTCCTTTTCGCAGTTCAGATCCGACGCCATCCGCATCAAATTCACCGCTTGATGCGCGCTGGTCAGGAGAAGGCAATCGCGCTCGCTTTGGCAAATAGCACGGATATTCTCCTCCAACGGCTTGGTATCTTCGGGGAATTCCCATTGATAGACCCGTACATTGACAACGCGCGCGCCGCGCGCTTCGAGCCCTGCGATCAGCGAATGGTTGGTGACTCCGTACTCTTGCAAACCGACATTGATGTTCGCGACTGGGACGCTTTGGTCGACCAGTTGCAACACTTCGCGCCAGGTGTTTGGCTCGGGGGCGCGATGGGTTGGTTGCATCCCAACCTCGCGCATGGCTGCGACCGGTTTGGGGCCACGTGCGATGGTGACGATATCCGACATGGCATCGATCAATCGTTGTTTGTCGACATGTTTTTCGACAGTTGCGAGAAAATGACGGAACCCGACTCCGGTCAAGAAGATCACGATACCGATTTCGCCGGTCATGATACGGTACGCGAAGTCGACCGCTTCCTTGTTGCGATCGAGCGGCACCTCGCGCATCGAAGGGCTGACGAACGGAACACCGCCAAAGCGTTCGATCAAGCGTGCGAATTCATCTCTTCGCCGACTCTCAAGCGCGGCAACTCGCAAGCCCTGGAACGAAGGGCTTTGTCGCTCCGAAAGATTGTCGTGCGTATCCGATCGAGCCGCATCATCCGCCATCGACATGATTCATTCTTTCTAAGACCTTGTAGAGCGCGTGAATACCGTCGGCGCCATCACCGTGCGCCTGAGCCGATCGCCACAATTGGGTTACGAGTGCCGATCCGGGCAAAGCGACCTGTGCACCCTCAGCCGCCTCGGCTACCAAACGCATGTCTTTTTGTTGCGTGTCGATCATGAAGCCGGGACTCCAATCGCGAGCGCTGATTTTGGGTGCGAGATTCTGAAGGGCCCAACTCGTGGCCGCACCTCCTTGCAATGCCAAGCTCAACAGAGAGGGATCGATTCCCAATCCTTTTGCCAGCGTCATCGCTTCGCAAACACCGAGAATATTCATCGCCCCCATGATCTGGTTGCATAGCTTGACCCCCTGGCCGCATCCCCACGGACCGCAGTGGGTAATATTGCGACCCATCGCTTCTAGGGCTCTCATCGCATCGGCGAGATCTTCGGCATCGCCTCCGACTAGGATGCTGAGCGTTCCCTTCTCAGCCCCGACTGTCCCCCCAGTCACCGGCGCCTCAATAAAACGGATGCCCATCGCTGAGAGTCGCTCCCCGATCGAGATCGAGGTTTGCGGCGCGATGGTGCTCATGTCGATCACCAGCGCATCCTTCCTCGCCGCACTCGATGCACCATCGGGGCCGAATAGCACTGCTTCGACATCGGGCCCATCGGTGACACACGAGATGATCGCATCGGCATCGCGGGCCGCATCGCAGGGTTTTGAAAAAGCCGTGCCTCCCTGTGCAACCACCGGCTCGGTTCGCGATAGAGTACGATTATAGCAATAGACTTTGAACCCTGCTCGAATCAAATTGATCGACATCCGAGTCCCCATCAGACCCATGCCCAAGAAGGCAATGCTTTGAATCGGTTTTCGGTTCGACATGAATTTATGAGGATTAAGTGATTCCTGAAACGGCTGGGAACTGCAGGTAGCTTGCGTTTGCTTCATGCAGCCAACTCGACTCTTTGTTATGCTAAGGCATGACCGTTACTTGGCATAGCCGCATTGATTTTCGGAGAAAAAAATCATCGATATTGTGATTGAACCCGACCGTAAACGCATGGGTCAGCATGCCGCACGATTGGCAGCCCAGACACTTCGAACTGCCTTGGCTGATCGAGGATCTGCACGCATCATCGTGGCCACGGGCTCCAGCCAATTCGAAGTCCTCGATGCTCTGGTTCAGGAACCGGATATCGCGTGGGATCGCATCGATGGATTTCACTTGGACGAATACGTTGGACTTGCCCCTACCCACCCCGCCTCGTTCTGCGGGTATCTCAAGGAGCGATTCGTCGATCGAGTTCCTTTGCGATCGTTTCACTACCTAGATGGACTTGCCGACCCATCGATCGTATGCAGGTCTGCCGAGCAGGCCATACGTACCCGACCAGTCGATCTTGCGATGATCGGAATCGGTGAGAATGGACACCTGGCCTTCAACGACCCGCCGGCTGATTTTGAAACCGATGCAGCCTACCACGTGGTCCCGTTGGACGAAGCGTGTCGCAAACAGCAAGTGGGTGAAGGTTGGTTCGCATCGCTGGATGACGTTCCCAAGTTGGCGATCAGCATGACGATTCGCGAGATTCTTCGCGCCCAGCGGATCGTCTGCAGCGTACCGGACGCTCGCAAAGCCGAAGCGGTTCGCGCGGCGATCGAAGGACCGTTAACCAATCAACTCCCCGCGTCGATTTTGCGCCAGCATCCCAGCGCGACGATCCTGCTAGATGCCGCATCCGCACAGCTCTTGTCCAGGTCCAGCTCATGATGTCTTCTCGCCTCCCCAAGGTCGTTATCATCGGTGGAGGTTTCGCTGGAATGGCTTGCACGCGTGCACTGGCGAGATCGCGTGCTGAGATCAAGTTGATCGATCGCAGAAATTTTTTCCTGTTTCAACCTCTTTTGTATCAGGTCGCGACCGGAGGCTTGTCTCCCGCAAATATTGCAGCGCCGTTGCGAAGCATTTTTCGACGGCAGCGGAACGTGCAAGTCCTCATGGACTCGGCCATCGGATTCGATTTCCATAAACAGCTTGTCCAACTGCAAACAGAAGGCCCGATCGAATACGACTACCTGGTCGTGGCTACCGGTTCCACACACCATTACTTTGGAAACGACTCCCACTGGGAACCGCTTGCTCCTGGATTGAAGACGCTTGAAGACGCTACCGGCATTCGCGCATCGATACTCGGAGCATTCGAAGAGGCAGAGAAAGAGGACGATGCGATAAAGCGAGCTGCGCTTCTGACTTTTGTTGTCATCGGGGGAGGTCCAACAGGTGTTGAGATGGCAGGCTCGATCTGCGAATTAGCCCGCTATACGCTCAGGAATGATTTTCGATCGATCGACCCCACCAAGGCCCGCGTTCTTGTGGTGGAAAACAGTCCCCTGATTCTTGACAAATACCACCCATCACTCTCGGCGAGCGCGAAAAAGGCATTGCAAAGCCTCGGTGTCGAAGTCTGGAACGAATCGAAGCTTGATGAAATTCATCCAGGGTATGTAGTCATCCGTCGAAATGGAGAAGCGGTCACCGTTGCAACTAGGAACGTGATTTGGGCAGCAGGTGTCAAGGCATCCCCACTCGCTAAGCTCCTGGCGGAGGCTGCGGAAGATCCATCGTTATTAGATCGCAGTGGGCGAATCGCCGTCGACCAACATTGCGCTATCCCGAAATTCCCAAATGTCTACACCGCTGGGGATATGGCAGCGTTCGCAACTGCCGATGGCAAGACACTCCCCGGTGTCGCGCCGGTTGCTATGCAACAGGGGGAGTATATCGGACGTCGCATCAAGCAAGCCATCCTGGGAGGATCGATCGATCGACCCTTTCAGTATTGGGACAAGGGAACCATGGCAACGATTGGGCGTTCGCGGGCTATCGTGGAGTTCGGCAGTTGGCGATTGTCCGGTCGCATTGCATGGCTCGCGTGGCTCTTCATTCATATTTTGTATCTGGCACGCTTCGAGAATCGAGTACTCGTCATGTTTCAATGGTTCTGGAACTACGTCACCAGAAATCGCTCCGCTCGTTTGATCACCGACTCGTTGCGAAAAGAGAATTCCTCGATTTTGAGCTGCATCCTTGCATGCAGTCTGCTCCATGCAGTCGGACTCTGCCAACTTCCTCATCCACCATCGCCGAGCATCGAGATTCTCGATACTCGCGTCATCTCATGGAAGCCACCTCTATATCACGGTTGGTCGACGCTGGCTCGTCGCAAGGACGGAGAGTTGCTGCTGGCTTTTTCCGGAGGTCGCGAAGCGCATGTGTGCCCGTTCGGCCGACTCGAATTCATGCGATCCAAAGATCATGGAGCAACCTGGGGATGGCCACAGGTGTTGCTCGATAGCCCGATCGATGATCGAGATGCAGGAGTGATCGAGACCAATGCAGGGTCCATTTTAGTGACTCATTTCACCTCGCTTGCCTACGAACCGATTCTCGAGCGTGCAGAGCGTACGCCGGTCGGTCAACCCGGCGGCTTTGCGGAACAAAAATTGATCGATGAATGGCGAGCAGCGCGCGATCGACTCACTCCCGAGCAGCGACGTAGCGAACTGGGGTGCTTTCTCATCCGGTCGACCGATGGCGGAGTCACTTGGTCGCAGCGAATGCGAGTCCCCGTCAACAGCCCGCATGGCCCCGTTGTCATGCGCAACGGACGCTTGCTCTATGCTGGGAAAGCGATTTGGGGAAACGACAAGGTCGGTGTCTGCGAATCGCTCGATGATGGACTGACCTGGTCATGGCTGGCTGAGTTGCCCGTTCGCGACGGGGACGAGATGCGTCAATATCACGAACTTCATTTGGTCGAAGCAAGCAATGGCGACTTAATCTGCCACATTCGCAATGAGAATCGACAGTCCGACGGCGAAACGCTGCAGAGCGAGTCGACCGACGGGGGCAAGACTTGGTCGGTCCCCCACACGATCGGTGTTTGGGGGATTCCGTCGCATCTGTTGCGACTGAGTGATGGGCGGCTGCTGATGAGTTACGGGTATCGTCGACCACCGTTTGGCAATCAAGCTCGCGTCAGCGCTGACAACGGCACGACCTGGAGCGAGCCGATTGTCATGAGCGCCGACGGAATAACGGGGGATTTGGGATATCCATCGACCGTCGAGTGCGACGATGGGACGTTGGTTACCGTATGGTACGAAGTCATGAGCGGTTCGCCGCTGGCGCAACTTCGTCAAGCCCGCTGGAGATTCGTTGCTTCCGATCAAACAAAGTGAATCGATGCTTCACCCTCACTCGGATGTTTTTAAGTCGGAATTTTCAAGTCTATATCAACCCAAAGCGCGAGCCGCCTAAAACGCGGCTTTAAAGGCTGCAGGCGAGGAACGTGGAGCAGCGTTCGATCCAAGCCACAACAGGTATCCCCTCATGCAACAATGGATTTTTCTCTCCGTCGCGATTGTAAGCGAGGTGATTGCAACCTCGGCGCTCAAGGCCTCGGAGGGTTTCTCGCGATTCTGGCCATCGCTCATTGTCGCAGTGGGATACATCACATCGTTTTACTTTTTATCGCTCACGCTCAAGACGGTTCCGGTCGGAGTTGCCTACGCGATCTGGTCGGGCGTGGGCGTTGCATTGATCACTTTCATTGCTTGGGTTCAGTTTGGTCAGTCGCTTGATGTACCAGCCATCGTTGGTCTATCGTTGATCGTTCTTGGTGTCATCGTGCTCAACCTATTGTCTAAGTCAGCGGTGCACTGAAAAGGAATAAAACCGGTAACGTTCCGGCATGATCTATGAATAACGAAATCTGGAGTGCGGTAGACCGATACTTCCAAGATGCATTTCTTAAGAGAGACGAAATCTTGGAGTCGGTGCTGGAGCGATGTAGGCAAGCGGGACTGCCCGATATCAACGTCAGTCCATGCCAAGGGCAACTGCTCGCGATTGTGACGAAAATATCCAAGGCCAAACGGATCCTCGAAATCGGGACGTTGGGAGGATATAGCACGATTTGGTTTGCCCGTGCCCTTCCCAGCGACGGCATGATTCTGAGCATCGAACTGATGGAGGACTACGCCAAGCTCGCGCGCGAGAACATCACTCTTGCTCACGTCGATCGAAAGGCGATGGTGATTTGCGGTGATGCGAGAATGGTGATGGAGCGTTTGATTGACGATGCTGTTGAGCCTTTCGACTTGATCTTCATCGATGCCGATAAGCCTTCGAATCCTATCTATTTGGCGTTGGCTGTTAAGCTGGCTCGTTCGGGGACCGTGATCATCAGCGACAACGTCGTGAGAGAGGGCGCGGTAGCTGATGAAAACACTGTGGATCCCAAGGTGATCGGCATTCGCCAGTACTGTGAGGATCTCAGCAAGCTTGGATGGGAGTCTACCGCGATCCAAACAGTGGGGGTCAAAGGCTACGACGGTTTCTCGATCACGATGGTGCCGTGAATATGGCGCCTGATCGAAAGCCCACGTCCATCGCAAAGCCTCAGGACGTGCCACCCATGTTCACGCGAAACGCGTTCAATAAAAGCCGAGCAGCGCAAGCTGCCGGGTTGAACTGCGGCAGACGTTGCGATGTTCAGTGCGCTTCCACCCGGATGCTCGCGCATCTCGGCTAACATTCACGTCCATCGCAAAGCCTCTGG
>JAGWWZ010000115.1 GCA_018970165.1 Planctomycetota bacterium
TGCAAGTCAAAGTAGGCGACCACGTCCTGTTCACCAGCTATGCCGGTGAAACCATTGAAATCGACGGCGACGAATATCTTCTCATGAACGAATCCGAAGTTCTCGCGGTCCTCGGCTAACCCCCTTCCCTTCGAACACAACTCGATCCGCGTTGCGGGTCCTTTATTCACCTACGGAGTTTTGAACAACATGGCAAAGATTATCGCTTTTGATCAAGAGGCTCGCGAAGCCATCCGCCGCGGGGTCAGCAAGCTCGCCCGCGCGGTCAAAGTCACCCTCGGACCTCGAGGACGAAACGTCATCCTTCAGAAAAGCTTTGGTAGCCCGACCGTCACCAAAGACGGCGTCACCGTCGCGAAAGAAATCGACCTCGAAGATGTTTACGAAAATATCGGCGCTCGCATGGTTCGCGAAGTCGCGTCCAAGACCAGCGATGTGGCGGGCGATGGCACCACCACCGCAACCGTCATGGCCGAAGCAATCTTCAACGAAGGGCTCAAGGCTGTCGTCGCCGGTGTGAACCCCATCCAAATGAAGGCTGGCATCGAGCGAGCGGTCAGCGACATCACCGAAAAGCTCCGCAAGATGTCGATCAAGATCAAGGACAAGGGCGAGATGGCCAATGTCGCGACCATCGCTGCCAATAACGATCGAGCGATCGGCGACCTGCTAGCCGATGCCATGGAGCGAGTCGGCAAAGACGGCGTTGTCACCGTCGATGAAGGAAAGAGCCTCCACGACGAACTCGAATTCGTCGAAGGGATGCAGTTTGATCGCGGCTACCTCTCCCCATACTTCGTAACCGATCCCACCACCATGGAAACGGTCCTCGAAGATGCTTACATCCTGATCTACGAAAAGAAGATCTCGAGCATCAAGGACTTGGTTCCGATCCTCGAGCAAGTGGTTCAGCAAAGCAAGCCACTGCTCATCATCTCCGAAGACGTTGAAGGGGAAGCACTCGCAACTCTCGTCATCAACCGTCTCCGCGGCACCCTCAACATCGCCGCAGTGAAGGCTCCTGGCTACGGCGATCGCCGCAAGGCGATGATGGAAGATATCGGTATCCTGACCGGCGCTGTTCCCGTCTTCGAAGCCCTTGGCAAGAAGCTCGATGCACTCACTCTCTCCGACCTCGGTCGCGCCAAGAAGGTCATCATCGACAAGGACAACACTACCCTCATCGAGGGTGCGGGCAAGGCTTCGGAAATCAAGGCTCGGATCGATCAGATCCGTCGCGAAATCGAAAACACCTCAAGCGACTACGATCGCGAAAAGCTCGAAGAGCGACTCGCCAAACTCGCTGGTGGCGTTGCCAAGGTGAACGTCGGTGCCGCAACCGAAAGCGAAATGAAGGAAAAGAAGGCTCGCGTCGAAGATGCCTTGCATGCAACCCGCGCTGCCATCGAAGAAGGGATCCTCCCAGGTGGCGGAGTCGCCCTCCTGCGTGCCTCGACCCAGGTCAGCCCTGCCGAAGATCTCTCGCAAGATGAAATCACCGGCTACAACATCGTTCTCCGTGCCTGTCGCTCGCCGCTGACCATGATCTCGGCCAACGCAGGCCAAGACGGCGGCATCGTGTGTGCCAAAGTCGCCGAAGGCAAAGGTAACTTCGGTTACAACGCACTGACCAACGTCTTCGAAGATCTAGTCAAGGCAGGTGTGATCGACCCGACTAAGGTAACGCGAACCGCTCTGGCTAACGCCGCTTCGGTCTCGATCCTTCTGCTCACCAGCGATGCACTCATCGCCGAAAAGCCCAAGGATGATCACGGCAAGAAGGGTGGCCACGCTGGCGACCACGATATGTACTAGGCGAATCACTCGCTTCGATCACCAAAGAGCTCGGGTTCTCCCGGGCTCTTTTTGTTGGCACGCAATCGTGACCTCGAAGAATATGCCCCCGACGATCACGCCCTCAAAGAGAATCCGAGCGGGATCGCATCCCCGACTATCTGCGATGCATTCTCTTCGTCCAACTGGCCGATCTGCTCCACCAATTCGCAATGCAACTCCGGAGCACCAACTGATCGCAATCTCCCAACCACTTTCTCTCGAATAGCCTGAGGAACATCGCGATATCGGTCCCCTGTCTTTCGAGCAAGCAACATCAAAGCCAAAGAGTACGCAGCTGATTCCTTTTCGATCCATGATCCGTCGATGGCAATCAATTGTTCGATCCATGAGGTAACTCGCTCCGTCGGAACCGTCTGATGCAGCGATGCGTAAACCGGGACGCGACAACCGAGTCTACCAATCGTCCAAAGCATCGCAGGCCTCAGCGGTTCCATTTTCCTCTTCGATAACGACTGCAAGCATGATTCCGCCAAAACGGTTTTCTCAGGATTGGGGATACGTTCGAGCGAGCCGAGCAGCCTCAGCAACTCCGCCGCAACATTGTTGTTAAGGGGATTGCCACCCCCGGAAAACATCGGTTTGACGCGACTCCATGCATCTTGATACAGCGCGTTTTGCTGGCCGGCAGTGAAGCCTCCCGCAATACGACGCCAAAGAACGATCGACTCGGAAATACCCGCTGAACTTCGGTGCATCAATTTGTTATGAACACTGCGCCAGGTTTGCTGGACTCGCCAATCGTCGGCGGGAAAACCAAAGCCGGGTCGCAAACTCCAACCGAACAGATTCAGCCATCGCGCCTCGGTCTCAGGACTGCGTTTTCTGCTTTCGCTGTGCTCATGCAAATATCCCCATAGCTTGCGGAGCAATGACACCGGCCATTGCTTTCTCGAAACGCCGATCGCCTCGCTGACCAATTGATAGGCATCGTTTGGAGAAGCGTTAGGCGATTCGCCAAAGATACGATCGAGCGCCGCAAAGGATCGAGCGATTTGATCGCTGTCCACGATCTCCGCGATTCCGACCGGAGTGCTGTTTGCTCCGCCATTACTAGTGCCGCTTCGAACATCGAACTCGAGATTCCAGCTTGTTTTGGCTTCATCGCCGGATGAACTTGTACTCGACACGACACGCATCGCCAAAGTGCCGATCTCCGTCAACTCACTTTCCAAAAACACAGGGATCGATTCGCGTCGACGCCCCCGCCCCCAATCGAGTACCGTTTGAATAGGAGGAAGGGGTGTCATTCGTTGCACATCGATATCGACAAGGTCGCCGAATCGATGCGTCAACTGTGTGCTACTGCAGTAAAGCGGGAACTGAACCGGTTCTCCAATCCGCAGATCAAAAGGATGTTGTTCCAATCGCAGGACATCTAATGGCATGGCGCTAGCGGGCATGATGCAGACGGCCTTGGGGGGAGACTGCTGCACCTGCAGATAAAAAGTCCTCGCGAGCCGTGCGTCGATGCGCACTCCTTCTCCGCGACGGACCATACCAAAATACGCCGCGCCGATCGCGACGGCTAAATCGAGTCGGTTTCCCTCTAGAATTCCCGGTCTCCATTCCCCGCTCGATGCAGGAGAAAACCATGTTCGAATCTGCTGAATGATCGACTCGCGAATCTCATTCGATTCCAACACACCTCCGTTGAACAAGATCCAATCGGGACGGGCCGCTAAGGCATCGGACATGGCGGTGCGATCTCTCTCCGGTCGACCATCCCAACGATGTTCCCAGAGAAACTGCGCTAGATGTTTGTGTACCGATGGCTCGGATTCGTAGGGGAGTCCGAATTCTTGAAACAAGATCTCGCCACGATGAGGAACAGAGTCCAGGAAAACCTGCCCAAAGAAACCTTCGATCAACAGCTTGCGAGCCCACTCCCTGTCGATCGTCACGCTCCGGGTCGATGCGATCAAACGTGCCCCCGATCCTGGCAACGCGACGACTACCTGTTGCGGAGGGTTCTCTCCTAGCAGGGTTTCTTTCGCCTTGCGTGCTTGAGCTTTGAGCGCATCCCACTGCCGGGGGCTCAAAGTGCTGTTCGGATCGGTTTGCGTAAGCTGTTGCTCAACATAGTGAGCCAATGCCAAATCGAGATTGTCGCCCCCGAGAAGCAGATGCGGGCCGACGGCAACGCGGTGGAGGCCAAATGTCTTCTCCAATTTGCTTTCCACGCTTCGGCTCGCATCGGCCTGGCTGCCGGTGACATCAAACTCGAACTCGTTGGAGTCATTGCCGTTCTGGCCCTCTGCGATCGCCGAGTCGATCACTCGGATCAATGTGAAGTCGGTCGTGCCTCCACCGATGTCACAAACGAGAATGCTTTGACCAGACCGCAAGACCTCCATCCAGTTATCTCGATGTCGTTCGAGCCATGCGTAGAATGCCGCTTGAGGTTCTTCGATGAGCGTTACCTTGGGCATCCCAGCACTATGCGCTGCTTCGAGGGTCAACTGCCTTGCCACTTCGTCGAACGAGGCTGGTAGCGTGACGACAACTTCCTGATCTGACAGGGGATCGGAAGGATGCTGGCGATCCCATAAACGCCGAAGATGTTCGAGATAACGACGCGAAACTTCGACGGGGGACAATCGCTCAACCTCTTCGTCACCATGCCAAGGCAACAGATCGCTGCGGCGGTCGACCTGTGGATTGCACAGCCAGCTTTTGGCCGAAGCGATCCCTCGACCTGGTACTTGCATCGATCGATCGCGAGCCAGTGCGCCGACAATTCCCGGATGTCGACCCGAGTGAGGATCCTTTGCGAATTGAAACCGCCCATCGACCGATTCGGCCTCGCTCTTACTCAATTCATAGTGAAATGACGGAAGAGTATCCAAAGAACCAGCGATACCGAAATCGATCAGTTGTTCGATCTGCATTGGTTCCGCGCGGCATGGCATGCGTTGTGTATCCACATAAGCGATGGCACAGTTGGTCGTTCCTAGATCGATACCTACGACGAATCGACTGCGCTGCTGCGAAAAAGCCAACTCCAGCGCGGAGGCATTCGGATCTCCTTTTTCGACCATCCGATCCTCTACCTTTTGTGCCCCAAAGCGGACTGCTGAAGAGAGTCGGACCCGGGGAGCAAATCCGCAAGAGTTATCGGTCCGAGGTAAGATTTGGCCGTAGTATCTAGGCTCGTCGCCGACTCGATGCTCGCATCGAGGTACCCCACATACACATGCAAGCCCGGTGCAAACTCGTAAAGAAACTGTCGGCACACTCCGCAGGGACTCACCCGCGTTGGAGACACGACGAATACCGCCTTCCATGCGGAAACACCCTGAACGATCGCGCTGGCTGCAGCCGTCCGCTCGGCACAAATCGATGGTGCATAGGCGCACGACTCGATGTTGCATCCCTTAAATATTTCACCATCCTGCCCCAAGAGCACGCAGCCGACATGAAAGCCGCTGTAGGGGCAATATGCTTTTCGGGCAGCCTCGCGGGCCAGGGCAAGATAATGCTCAACGTCGGTGTTGTTCATCGGACACCCAATACCTTCCCATCGATACGCAACTCATCAGGGAACGAAGATCGCGGCCAGACACGCTGTCATGTAGCAAGCGAGCAAACCACCGATCATGGCTCGCAGTCCCAATCGAACCAAGGCTTCGCGCCGATCCGGTGCCAAAGGTCCCAGGCCACCCAATTGAATACCGATCGATCCTACGTTCGCAAAACCGCATAGTGCATAGGTCAAAATCGTCTTGGTCCGTTCGCTGACTCCCGCGAATGCAGGGTTGGTTTCCGCATTCATTTGCAAGTAAGCGATGAACTCGTTGCTGACAATGCGGGTGCCGAGAATCTCGCCTGCCACGAGACAATCCTTGGCCTCAATTCCCATCAACCAAGCAAAAGGATAGGAGACATAGCCCATGATTTTCGTGAAGGTGATCGTCGAATCGGGATCGATCAGTCGAAAGGCGTAACCGACCATACCATCGACCATGTAAAGCAATGCAAGAAATGCGATGAGCATCGCTCCGACGTTCAATGCCAACGTCAAACCATCGCTAGCACCGCGCGCCGCGGCATCGATGACATTGGTTGCTTCCATAGGCGGAGTCACTTCAACTTTGCCCAGGGTCAAGGGACGATCGACTTCCGGTTGCATGATCTTCGCGATGACCAACGCTGCTGGGGCAGACATGAGACTGGCCGACAGCAAGTGGACGGGAGAGATCCCCATCCCCACATACGCCGCCATCACCCCACCCGCGATCGTTGCAAAGCCGCCGACCATGACCGCCATCAGTTCCGAATTAGTCATCTTGTTGAGATAAGGACGAATCAATAGCGGTGCTTCGGTTTGCCCGACGAAAATATTGCCTGCCGCCGAAAGAGTCTCCGCTCCGGAGGTGCCGAGCGTTTTCTGCATCAAGCGAGAGATGCCACCGACCACAAGTTGCATGACTCCGAGGTAGTACAAGATCGACATCAGGGACGAAAAGAAGATGATCGTCGGCAGAACTTTGAACGCGACGAATGAGACTTTGAATGCGGGAGTATCGCCGCGCGATGTGGCAACCATCGAATCGCCGAATACGAAACTGGCTCCCTTATCAACGCAGTCGAGCAAATGGGTAACGACCCCTCCAATACCTTCGAAGACGGTCTTGCCATAGGGAACCTGAAGCACGATCAGAGCCAATGCAATTTGCAGGCCCAGTCCGCCGATCACAACACGCCACGGAAATCGATCGCGATGGGCGCTCAGTCCCCATGCGATCGCTAACATAACAAGCAGTCCAAAGATCGGTATGACTCGTTCCAACATCACCAAACTCCCTTACGCCAAGCTGCGAAGAACTTCGATTCCCCGGTCGAGCATCGCATCGCTAGCGGCAAACGAAATACGAAAATGGGTGTCATGCTTGGAGAAGATCTTGCCAGGAATCACAAGAAGTTCCTTTTCGATGCATCGCGAGACAAACTCGGTAGCGGTTCCCGAGGGGGCTTTCGGGAAAACGTAAAAGGCCCCGCCCGGTTTGACGAATTCGTAGTAACCCTCGAGCCCCGAAACGATTCGGTCCCGTTTTCGGGCATAGTCCATGTAATGATGGGTCATGTCAAAATCCATCGCTGCGAGAGCTGCATGCTGCAGCGGTGTCGGTGCGCAGACGAAGCTGTATTGCTGGAGCTTGACCATGCTCTGGATGATCGCATCGGGGCCGTGCACATAACCGATGCGCCATCCGGTCATCGCATGGCTCTTGGAAAACCCATCGATGACGATCGTCTGCGGATTGAACTCCGCTGGGGATCGAACTGGACCGTCGAAGTGAAAGCGACTGTAGATTTCATCCGAGATCAAGGCGATGCCATGTTTATCGCACAGTTCTGCAATCCCACGCATTTCTTCGAGACTCGCAGCAACTCCAGTCGGATTGCTGGGGCTGTTGAATAGCACCAGCTTAGTTCGCGGCGTGATTGCCGATCGAACGCGATCCAGATCGATGCGGAAATCGGGATAGGTATCGACTAGGACCGGAACTCCACCCACCAATTGGATCAGCGGAACATACATGACGAAATAGGGGTCGAATACGATCACTTCGTCGCCGGGATCGACCATTGCGAGCATCGCGAGGACCAATCCGCCACTGGTCCCCGAGGAGACAAAGACCGATCGATCGTCATGTTTGTATTGTGCGTGGATCTCCGACTTGAGCCTATCGATCAAGGGGGTGATCCCTTGCGTCATAGAGTACGCGTTCTTGCCCGATTGGATCGCATCGCAGGCAGCTTCTCGAATCGGGGCTGGTACATCAAAGTCCGGTAATCCGATCGACAAGTTGATCGGATTCTTCATGGTCGCTGCGAGCGCGAACATTTTGCGGATACCGCTGGAGTCAAACGATTGGGTACGTTTGGCGATCCAAGCGTTGGCATCGTGATGGGACATGTCGTGCGAGCTTTCTATTCGAATGATTTAGGTTACTGGATTGGGGGCGGAAGATAGCTTGCGGCGTTCGCGTCTGTCCCTGCATATTTTGGAATCGCCGGTTCCTTGATCTCTTTCAGAAGCCGCAAGATGATTTTGTCGGTCGTCATGCCATCGGCTTGGGCTTGGAAGTTGGTGCTCAGGCGATGTCGCAGCACCGGAACCGCAACGCGGCGAATATCTTCGAGGGCGACGTTGAATCGTCCATCCATAGCGGCCATCGCCTTGCCAGCCTGAATCAAGAATTGGCCAGCCCGAGGTCCTGCTCCAAAGTCGAGGAGTTCGCGCACGACCTCGGGGGAATCGGCTTCACCCGGTCTGGTAGCACGCACCAATGACACCACGTACTTGACAATAAAAGGACTGACTGCGACGGAGCCGACTAATTTCTGAATATTGAGAATCGCTCGCGCCGAAAGGACTTTGTTGATCTCTGGCCGCTCACCGCGGGTGGTCGAGAGAAGGATCTTTTCCTCGTCATCGGCCGTCGGGTAACCCACCTTGATATTGAACATGAAGCGGTCGAGTTGGGCTTCGGGTAGCGGATATGTCCCTTCCTGCTCGATTGGATTTTGCGTTGCGATGGTGAAAAAGGGATCGGGGAGGGACATCGTTTGGCGACCCACACTCACTTCTCGCTCTTGCATGGCTTGAAGGAGCGCTGCCTGGGTCTTGGGAGGCGTTCGGTTGATTTCGTCAGCCAGCAGAATGTTGGTAAAGATCGGGCCTTCGACGAACCGGAATTCCCGCCGTCCTTGGCTGTCTTCTTCAAGGACGTTGGTGCCTGTGATGTCCGATGGCATCAAGTCCGGCGTGAACTGGATCCGTTTGAAATTCACATCCAGGATCCGGGCTAACGAGGAAACCATGAGGGTCTTCGCCAAGCCGGGCACACCCTCGAGCAGGCAGTGACCTCGCGTGAAGATCGCCGCAAAGAGTTGCTCGATGACTTCCTCCTGGCCGACGATCACTTTGGCCAATTCACGCTTCATCTGCTCATGATGTTCGCGAAACTCCCGCAGCAAGTCTCCAATGCTTTTGGTCGTTTTGCCAGTTGGTGGTTGTCCTCCTGGCGGATTGGGTACGTTGGACACGTTTGTCCCTCATTGACGCATCGTGGTGGATTGGCCGGACGGCATGCAAGCGGCCGAGTTGGTGAAGGCCAAATGATACCATCCTTTTTGATTCATGGTTGGTTCTTCACCCGTTCAAAATCCATCCTTGCCGGCTAAACCATGCCGATGGCTTTGCGGCCGATCCAGAAGAGGGTAAGGGCCCCTAAAAGGAGTCCCACAGTAGCAGGGTGGGACCAGAGAGGAACACGACGGATCGTCGACGGAGGCTCCGGAACCGATTTGAGAACTTCTATCCATTGGTCTCGATCCTGAATGGTCAGGGTTTTTCCTCCGGTCAAGCGAGCCAATTCTTCCAAGACCTTCGGACGAGCAGCTTGTCCGATCCGCTCGCGCGTGAGCCCTTGCACGAAAAAACTGGTCTCGAGAGATTCCGCGGTTTGTTTGCATAACAGCGTAACGCGATGGGAGCCAGGTTCGTTCGCGGTATAGCGACCTTCGAAAGCACCCCAACTGTCTTCGCCGCCACTGGCTAAACGAACGACTTCGACTTTTCCCGACGGAGCTTCGACACGAGCGGTGACTTCCCCTTCGTTGAGTGGTTCACCACTTGTCTGCATCACATTGGCGCGAAGGGTAATCACCTGTCCGATTCTGGGAGAGTCGGGAGAGAAATAGAATCGCATTGATTCACCCTTCGCCATATTGCGTTGGTAGGCCATCCAGCGAACGACTTGACTCCAAAAACGATAATGGTATTTGTCTTCGACACCGCGGCGCCATCGCCATACGCCGTCGGTTCCCATGAACAAAATCTTGCCTGTGCCGAACGTTTTGGTGACCAGCAAAGGCATACGCCCCTGTGTTCCCATCGCGGACTCATGAACAGCGAGGATTTCCGTCCCTGCCTTAGCCCGAGCAACCGCGGCATGCCATTGAAAACCTGGCAGCCCCATCCAGACATCGACATTCTCTTCCTGCGTATCGGCGAGCTTGGTTAGCAAACTTCGTCGCCCCGATTCAGTCAACTCCATTTGCATCGGAGTCTTGGTACCGATTCCCCTAGGCTGGGAATCATCGAGCACGACGGGCATCAAAGTTTCCAATTCGGTTTGTGCCAACGAGAGCGAATAGCCACGTGAACCCGGGATGAAGACCAGTCCGGCCGCTTGGAATTCGACCAGGCCTTTGATCAATTTGCATTGCTCGGGAGTGAGTTGCCCCGGTTCGATTCCGATATCCCCCAAGAAGACCACGTCGTATTGGGCAAGTTCCTCGAGCGACTCTGGGAATGACTTGATGTAATCTCGATTTCCACCTCCGACTTTATCGAGATCGGGATGCAGCAAAAGGCACGCGACATCGACTCCTGGGTCGCGCGACAAGGCATTCCTCAGGTATCGATACTCCCAGCGAGGGTAAGTGTCGACAACGAGCACTTTGAGTTTCTCTTGCCGGATACTGATCGGAGCGGAAGCGGTGTTATTGGTCAGGATGGTTTCCATCGGCGAAGTGGGAACTTCGACGTTGATGGTGTAGTCCCCTTCCTTCTTGGGGGTCCACACGATGGCATCCGTCGTGCGGGCCATCGCTCGAACACGGACTTCTTTGGTCAACCGCTCGCCGTCCGAAGTGGTCACGCTCACTTGGGTCGTCGTGTCCCTCGGCAAAGAAGAATCGATGGTGAAGGGAATGCGCACCCCTTTGTTCACAATTCCGAAGGTCGGTGTGTCGACACTGAGCAGTTCGATATCTGGCAACCGTTTCGGGGAACCGACCGCCAGACCGTACACCGGGATTCCCATAGTTCGATAGCGCGAAGCGACGCTCGAGGGTGGATCGCCGGAGTTCCAGTCACCATCGGACACGACCAGGACTCCTAAAATATTGGATGCATTATCCAAGACGGAGTTGAGCGGCTTTGCGAGGTCGGTACTATCGGATGTTTGGTCGGCAGGAAAGCGGGTTACGATGACTTTGGCTTTGTCCTCGAGGGGTTTCCAAAACGATGCATCGGTCAGGGGCTCAATCGCTTCGGCTCGTGTTTGCGGAGCGATCACCACTCCCTCGCTACCTGCATCGCTTGCAAGCACATCGCGGGTTTGCATGCTCGAGGACTCGTCGATCAAAACGGCAAAGGCCGGCTGCTCTGCGGAGCGATAATCCTCGAGCCATTCAGGTTGGTTGAGGAGCAACGCGGCGAGAGCGACAATCCCGCATCGCAACAGCTCCAATACCACTGCACCTCGCTGGAATCCATTTCGCTGCATCGCTAGCCACGACAAGACTCCGCATACCGCACAGACCGCAAGCGACAACGCGACCAACCAAGAATTGGTCTGGAAGGAGAGAGTTTGTTGGGCAATCGCAGTTGCGGAAGTCGAAGCGGTGGAATCCATACCGATCCATCTTAACTGCTAAGCGTCCAATCGGTACGCGCGCGACGCATTTCCGCCCCAGAACTTGGCCTGTTCCGACTCGTTCAACTCCGACGCATAGACACTGACAGCCGCAATCCAATCCGCATATGAGGATCGCAAAAGACAAACCGGCCAATCGCTGCCGAACATCAAACGATCTGGCCCAAAAGCTTCCAAGGCGACGTTCCAGTAGGGACTCAACAAGGCGATGTCCCATGCGGGGTCTCGCACTTCCGTGACGAGAGCCGAAAACTTGCACATGACATTCGGGCGTTTGGCCAAGTCGCGAAAGCCTTTTTCCCATTCGCTATCCCACTTGGCCGAGGAGATGATCGGTTTGGCGATGTGGTCGAGGATGAATCGCTGCTCAGGATGTCGATCGACGAACCGCAGAGTCATCGGCAACTGTCGTCCAAAGATGAGGATGTCGTAGGCAAGATCGTATGTTCGCAGTTCCCGAATCCCCGCATTGAACTCTTCACGATCCAGGAATCGCTCGTCGCTTTCGTCTTGAACGACATGCCGGACTCCTTTGAGCAATGTTTCTCCGCGCAATTTTTCCAGCATCGATGCGATGTTCTTGTCCGCAAGGGGGACCCATCCCACGACCCCGCGTATCCATGGGTTCGCCTTGGCGTGCGCAAGAAGAAACTCGGTCTCGGCGAGAGACTGCCGAGCCTGCACGCTAATCACTGCGTCGATCTGCTTGGCTTCGATTTCACGTTTCAAATCGTTGGGTGTGAAACTCCGTTGCAGGACCTGCATCGAGTCGCTGATCCAACCGTACTCGGCCTTCGAATAATCCCAGAAATGATGGTGGCTATCGATTCGCATCAGTTTGAGTTTTCCGTTTCTATTCGACTTATCTTGTCCAATCGCCGCGAATGGCGTCCACCTTCAAAATCGGTCGCGAGCCATACGCGAACCAAGTCGCCAACAGGGCGATCGCCGATCAAGTCGCCAGGAAGGCACAGAACGTTGACGTCGTTATGGCGGCGGCACATCTCGGCCATCACTTCATCAGCGCATGCAGCGGCGCGCACCCCTTTGAACTTGTTGGCGACAATCGCCATGCCAAAGCCCGTTCCGCAAATCAAGATACCTCGCTCGGCCTTTCCCTCGGCTACATGTTTGGCAACCGAGACTGCGTAGTCGGGATAGTCGACAGGCTGATCGTTGTAGGTACCAAAGTCCATGATCTCATGGCCATCGTCCGACAAGAGTGTTTTCAACTTCGCTTTGATCTGGTGGCCGCGATGGTCACTTCCAACTGCAATTCGCATCATGCTTCTCCGAGAAACACTGAAGGGTCGGGGAATACAACAGGGCTAGGTGGACGAAGGCTTCGGCCAACGAATGATCGAAGAGGTATCCAAGTGCTCAAGCCAATGGCTCGTGTGTCGGTTCAGTTGCTCCGCACATCGTTGGTAGACGTCGAGTGGGCCGCCAAACGGATCGCTGATTTCGCTTCCATCGGCTGCGATCAGGTGCACCTTGGGAGCGACCTCGGGCCATTGCGAAACAATCACGCTTCGATGACGTTGGCCCATCGCCAGGATCAGGTCGGCTTGATCGACCAACCGTGAGTTGAGCTGAGTGCTTTGGTGGTCATCCAGAGAACAACCGTAGTTGCGGATGGCTTCCAAGGCACCGTGGGACGCAGGGTCTCCACCAAATGCAGACACCCCAGCCGATGCGACCATGATGGGGATTGTTTGGCCTTGGAATTCGTGTTGAAACTTCTCTTGAATCTTGCGTCGCATGAGAGCGGCTGCCATCGGGGAGCGGCAGGTGTTGCCGGTACACACCATCAGGATCAAGTACTGCGATAATTGTCGGAGATAGGCTTCGCTCAACACGCCCTGCTGCAGTACTTGTCCGAGATTCCCTTCGACTGCGACCACCGTGGGTTCACCGGTCTCCTGAATGTTGCCTCCATCGATAGACAGAACGGAGGCACCGGGTGTTAGCTCAGCAACCGAACCAGCGATCCGATCAGGCTTGGCCCCCTGAGGTGCTAGTGCGACCACCAAGGGCCCCGAGACGAGGCGCGTGATGTAATGGAGCACTTCGTGATCAGGGAGCCAAATACGAACTTCACCCCGCTTGTTTTGGATTTGTTCGTACACGCTGCCAGGAAGGCAACGGAGCGAACTGTAGGGATCGGCGTTCTTGGATTGCAGTATCAGCGGACCCGGCCACGCTTTGCGGACCAGTCGTCTCGCGCTCGTACCGATCGACGGAATGAAGTCGATGACTTCTTCCGGGGTTCGGGGGATCAAGGCCAAGGAGTTACCGGGCTTGAGCGATGCGGTACGATGAAGTTGTTCGACTGCAGTACTCTGCAGGCCACTGGCCAGATAGACGTACGAAGACTCCGTCGGGGCTGCGACCACGTGCCCCTCGACCAATGCTTGAACCGCCAAATGCACGACGTCACGCGGATCGTCCGAACGTCGCCAATCCAAAATCTTCGCCATGCCGTCATTGAACACCATCGATTCCTCCCCCGCAATCGAAAAAAGGCATTTCCGCCGCGATGCCCCGACTGGTTGAGCCAGAGCGTTGGGATACACTGCTTGTCCTGTAGGGTTAACCGGTCTTTCACTCGCTCCACCAAAGCTCCCCGTCCATGGCCAGCACAAAAACAGCGATATCCCCGACCCGCAACGAGGATTATCCCGAATGGTATCAACAAGTAATCCGAGCAGCGGACTTGGCAGAGAATAGTGCCGTACGAGGCTGCATGGTGATCAAGCCATGGGGATATTCACTCTGGGAAAACATGCAGCGTGCGCTCGACCGCATGTTCAAGGATACCGGCCACCAGAATGCCTACTTCCCCCTCTTTATTCCGATGAGCTTTCTCGAAAAGGAAGCCGAACATGTGGAAGGGTTCGCCAAAGAGTGCGCCGTCGTAACTCACCATCGGCTCGAGCCAGATGGCAAGGGGGGACTCCGCCCTGCTGGACCGCTCGAGGAACCGCTCATTGTGCGACCGACCAGTGAAACGATCATCGGAGCTACCTACGCCAAATGGGTCCAGTCCTATCGCGATCTGCCCATCTTGATCAATCAATGGGCGAACGTCGTCCGCTGGGAAATGCGCACGCGGTTATTTCTGCGAACCGCCGAATTCCTCTGGCAGGAAGGACACACGGTCCACGCTACGGCCGAGGAAGCGATGGAGGAAACGCGCAAGATGCTCGATGTCTACACCGACTTTGCCGAGAACCACATGGCCATGCCGGTGATTCGCGGCGAAAAGACACCCGGCGAACGATTCCCCGGTGCCGTGACCACACTCTCCATCGAAGCCATGATGCAGGATCGCAAGGCATTGCAAGCCGGCACATCCCACTTCCTAGGGCAAAACTTCTCCCGAGCCCAGGAAATCAAATTCCAAGATCAAAACGGTCAGATTGAATATGCGTGGACCACTTCCTGGGGTGTCTCGACCCGCTTGATCGGCGCGCTGATCATGACCCATTCCGATGACGATGGATTGGTGCTCCCGCCGCGACTGGCTCCCACGCATGCAGTCATCCTTCCGATCTATCGCGATGACTCGCAGAAAGGGGAAGTCCTCGCGTACTGCCATATGCTTCGCAAACGATTGCAGGAGCAGACCTATCATGGCGAATCGATCCGTGTGGAAATCGATGAACGAGACATGCGAGGCGGAGACAAGAAATGGTATCACGTCAAACGCGGTGTCCCCATCCGGATTGAAGTTGGCCCCAAGGACATGGCGAACAACGCCGCCTTCGTGGGACGCCGAGATACCGGCGAAAGCCGAGGTATGCCGATCGAGGAATTGATCAGCAACGCCGGCAAACTCCTCGCCGAGATCCAGAAACATTTGTTTGACAAAGCTCTGCAAATGAGAATCGCCAACACGGTCGATATCCACACCCTGGCCGATTTCCGAGACTACTTCCAACCCGATGATGAGCAAGGTCGATCCAAGGGTGGAGGCTTTGCGCGGTGTTGGTTTGCAAGCGAGCAGGCGGTTCAGCCGTTGCTCGATGAACTGAAAGTCACCATCCGTTGCATTCCGCTCGATGCACCAGGCGGGTCAGGAAAATGTTTTGCAACCGGACAGGACGCAGCAACCCAAGCCATCTTTGCAAAGGCCTACTAATGCGACTCGAGGAAGAAGAATCGTTGGTTCACTCAACCAACGAACGCAACTTTCGCATGTCGTCGCTGTTGTTCACCGGATCAAAGCCCAGGCTTTGTTCGTAAGTCATTCGATCTCGGTGTCGAGTCGCCAGCTTGGCTCGATAGTCGGGATCGTTGGTTAGCACATAGACGCCAACAACCCGCACCGTATCTCGGACGATCACCTGACGCTGTTCTTCCTGCAGTTGATGTTCCACGTCGTGAACTCCATCGGCATCGACTCGGAAGACAAACTTCTTTCCTTCTAACCAGGGTGGAACACGAAATGAAAACTCTCCGGCCCGCGGTTGGAATTGAAACGTGCGTTCCGATTCATTGATTTCGTAGGCCAAATCGTTCGCAACCATGAGCACCGCGTCGCGCGTTGCGACCGACGAAAGATCCCATTGTAGGTTGTCACCCTCTTGAACGCGTCGATATTCGTAGCTGGTCCCCTGTTCGAGCAGATCCTTCAGCAGATGGATCTCTCGCCCTACGCGAACGATTGGACCGATCAAGTCCGGATACTTCGCGAGCGACTTCACACTCAAATTGAACCAATACAAAGATGCGATGCCGTTCCCAATGCCGTGCCAAGCTTGCGAACGAAGCTCATCGGGCGTTGGGGAGCCGCGGCGTGGACTCAAGAAACCTCCCCATCCATCGTGTGCCCCTTGCGACCAGTAAGCGATCGTCGCGGGGCGACTCTGTTGACGAAGGCTGCGGGTCATGTCTCCGATGGTTTCGAGCGGTGAACCCCATCGAATCGATTTCCCCTTCCAGCGATCGTAGTTCGACCAGGCATCGGCGGCGGGTGCAATCACTCGATAGGCATCGTAGTGCGGATAGTCCGAGAGCCCAGAGTAATAACGCCATGTTCGCTCTTCGCTCAATGTCACGCTCGTCGAGAGTTTCCATGGCTGATAAGGAGCTAGTTGATCAAAGACTTCTTGCGGCGGTACCGGACGACCTCCACCATATTGCGGTTCTCCGAGGAACTCCACCGCATGGATCGTTGGCAACATCGCCTCGGTATCGTAACGGCTGCGATCGCCGAGCCGATTGAATCGCTTGATCGGATAACGTGCGTAGATTTCAGGTTGATCGGTATAGCCGCCGACTTCTTCGATCTGTCCAGTGTTGACAGCCATCAGTGCCAGAGTCTTCCAATACTCCTCTTGGGCCAGCGCCTGTCCCCCGCGTGCATTGCCCGCTATCCAACCACCGCTGATATCGAATGCAGCTGGCCGTATCTTCACGTAACTCCATAACGATTGCTTCGTTTTGGTATCGATCTGCTCGCACTCGATTTCAATTGCGGTGTAGGTCATTGGCAGGCGATCGTAATCAATCTCGATGCCTGCCATGTCCTTGGACTGTACGATCGCAGAACTCGGGTAGGCCTTCCAGTCGGTTCGAATCGCTTGAGGGTAAAGGGTCTGATAGGAATCATTGGACTTAGGCAACCACAGACGGCATGAAACCAGTCGAACCGGTTTCTCCGTTTCATTTCGCACCGTGGCGATCATCTTGGTCGGATAAACGGATGCGGTTCCATCGGCGGACGGACCATTCAAAAAAATCGTCGATTCAATACGGATGTCCGGCGATGAAAGGATCACGGATGACGAGTGCGATTGACTGCCTGCATCCTGCCATTGCATCGCGACTGGATTACCCACTCCCCACGATCCGCGGCGTCCGTTCCAGCGAACAACGCGAAGTGAACCCGCAGGCATTTCAAAACTATCGCTGGACTCGGGATCACGCCAGGACCAGTCACCATCTCGCAGCAACGCCTCCGACGTCTTTCCATTCCATTCTATTTTCGAGATGGACTGCGATTGCTCCGTCGGATTGCGGAGGAACAGCGCGACACGAGCCGACAACTCCGGGTCGGGTGCTCGTCGCCATCGAAGGTTCGGCGAAAACTGATGCGAGACCACCTCCACCCCCATCACTTTCATACCAGGATCGAGGCAAGGCTCCTCTTCGTATGCTACCAACACAATCGATTGGGCCATAAGCCACACATTAAAAGTGAGGATGCGAGCGATCCACATGAAGTAACCTTGTACCTAACGTAGTTGTGTGAAACCAACCTAAAAAACGCGGATGTATCGCGTTCCTGTGTAAAGTCTATCCGAAGTTTTCGGATCGGCTATGAGCCTCGCGTTCTCCTTGCGATCAAGGCCCCACGCGGACGAGTCGCATGGTGGCCTTTTGCCCTTCCATTTTTCCCCCTTCATCTTTTGGCAGAGTGTTTTACCTGTACGAAGGACTTCCCAGTCCGTCGTAGTGACAGTCAACGGACTAGCAGTCCGGTCGAAAAAGAGCAAAAACCCAAACAGCTATTGTGTAACTCACGGCAAAGGCGGCAGGCCAAGGACGGCCCTAAGCAGATGTGAAGTTCAATTGGTGCCATCCACCTAATGATTTTTCCAGGCACAAATTGTCGGGACGGGCAGATTGCAACCAACGCTAATCAGGCCGCACCTTTCGCTACCAAAGCCCGTAAGGCCGACACAATGAACCACGTTCAATGGTTAGATACTCACTACCCACTCAGTGCTTAGCTTGCGATCGGCTCGATGCTGAGACTAGGTAGCGGAGAAAACGGATCTCGGCATATCACTCGCGAGGCGTTAACCAGCCGAAGAAAAGATCCGGCGCACTGCCCGCTGGCCTCGACGCCAACGATGCTGATGCGCCGACGCATCTCGCGCCAACGCGTCTGGCATCCCGGCAGCGCTTCCTTGGTAGTACTTCTTGAATCTCCACACCAAGTCCAACCACAACGAGCCATCGATCCCCAATCGCTTCAAGATCGACGCTACTTCAGGTGTCGCAGTCGGCTT
>JAGWWZ010000295.1 GCA_018970165.1 Planctomycetota bacterium
TGAGCCATGCGTACGGGGCGGCGTTCGACAATCCGGATCTAATCGTTGCATGTGTGGTAGGGGATGGCGAGGCAGAGACAGGGCCCTTGGCCACGGGATGGCATGGGAACAAATTCCTCAATCCCGCAAGAGATGGATGCGTTCTGCCAATCCTGCATCTCAACGGCTACAAGATCGCCAATCCGTGTTTCTTAGCGCGAATCCCACACGAAGAGCTCAAGAAATTTTTCGAGGGGATGGGATATGAGCCTTTCTTTGTCGAGGGGGAGGATCCCGAATCGGTGCATCAGCAATTAGCGCAAACACTCGATCGTATTGTCCCTCGTATTCGACAAATCTGGGAGGACGCGCGTCTGCGTGGAGTGAGGAAACGACCAAGTTGGCCGATGATCGTATTCCGAACGCCGAAGGGCTGGACCTGTCCATCGGAAATCGATGGCAAAAAATGCGAAGGCTACTGGAGAAGCCATCAGGTACCGATGGCCGACATGGATTCCGAATCCCACATTCGGATCCTCGAACGTTGGCTTCAAAGCTATCGACCCCACGAGTTATTCGATGGTTCCGGTCGATTGATGCCCGAAATCGCCGATTTGGCCCCCAAAGGTCAGAGACGCATGAGTCACAACCCGCATGCCAATGGAGGACTCCTCCTCCGCGACTTGCGGTTGCCGGATTACCGCGACTACGCCATCGAGATCGAGTCGCCTGGTTCTGTCTTCGCGGAATCGACTCGAGTGATGGGTACTTTTTTACGCGATGTCATGAAGCAAAACCTGGATACCGCCAATTTTCGGCTCTTCAGTCCTGACGAGAATAACTCGAATCGCTGGCAAGATGTTTTGGAAACCACGACACGCTGCTATATGGCAGAACTCCTACCCGAGGATGATAAGCTCAGCCCGGACGGACGTGTCATGGAGGTACTGAGTGAACACCAGTGCCAGGGTTGGCTCGAAGGTTATTTGCTTACAGGTCGCCATGGATTTTTCTCTTGCTATGAAGCATTTATCCATATTGTTGATTCGATGTTCAATCAACATGCCAAGTGGTTGAAGGTTTGCAATGAAATCCCCTGGCGCCGCCCCATTGCATCGTTCAATTACCTCCTTAGTTCGCACGTCTGGAGACAGGATCACAACGGTTTTAGCCATCAGGATCCAGGTTTTATCGACCATGTCGTCAATAAAAAATCCGAGGTGATCCGAGTCTATTTGCCGCCCGATGCGAACTGCCTCCTATCCATCACCGACCATTGCTTGAGGAGTCGCAACTATGTCAATGTCATCGTCGCAGGCAAACAGCCCGCACTTCAGTGGTTGACGATGGATCAAGCGATCAAGCATTGCACCCTGGGTGCGAGCATTTGGGAATGGGCCAGCAGTGATCGAGGTAGCGAACCGGATGTTGTCATGGCTTGCTGCGGCGACGTACCGACGCTCGAAACCCTCGCAGCGGTCGATATTCTTCGAAAAAACCTACCGGAGTTGAAGATCCGCGTTGTCAACGTCGTCAATCTCATGAAGCTCCAGCCTGCTAGCCAGCACCCACATGGCTTATCGGATCGCGACTTCGACGCGCTCTTCACCAAAGACAAGCCCATCATATTCGCATTCCACGGCTACCCGTGGTTGATTCATCGTCTCGTCTATCGCCGCACCAACCATGCGAATATCCATGTTCGCGGCTACAAGGAAGAGGGCACGACCACGACACCCTTTGATATGGTCGTGCTGAATGATCTCGATCGATTCCACCTCGTAAAAGATGTAATTGACCGACTACCTCAACTCGGCGCTCGGGCAGACTACTTGAAACAACATATGGAAGAGAAACTCATCGAACATAAACAGTATATCGTGGCCCACGGGGATGACATGCCTGAGATTGTTGGCTGGAAATGGGGCAATACCTCTGAAGTCAGCCAACGCACCAAACACTCATCGACCGAAGGAGATCATGCTTGACCCGACCGGGGTAGCGAGCCTGCCTGCATCGCGGCTCGGATCGAACAGGAGAAAGTGACTGCAGTGTCATCTCGGCGATAGCGGAACGATGCATTCCCCTCTCGTTTTAAGACACCGACCGTTCTCCAACTTGCGAAAGCACCCATTCCATTTTGGCTCGCAGAGGCTTTGGTTTTGTCAGACTCGGCAATGCTGCAGAATTTGCTCAGCAGTCGATAGATAGCCCGTAAAGAACTGGCCAAATTGCCCGAACCGTGCGCTCGCCGAGTCAAATCTCATCGTATACACGATTTCCTTCAGGAACTGAGGATTTCGTGACCAAAGCGTGACGCCCCATTCCCAATCGTCCAACCCGACAGAGGCCGTCACCAACTGGGTTACCCGTCCGGCAAAGGCCATACCGCTTTGGGCATGCTCTGCCATCATCTCGGTCCGTGAGGAGAAGGGCTCCAGAAACCAATTGGCTCCGACATTTCGAACTTTGTTCATCGGATAGAAGCACATGGCCGGCCAATTTGGGAACTCAGGTGCTAATCTCTGAGCGTGCATCATGGGAAGTCTCTTTTCGTACGATGCGACTTTCGCTTGGAATGTCGCAGACGCTGGATCCTCACCGGTTCGAACCAACTTTTGAGCATACTGTTCCTTATCCGGCAGATACTCACTGATTTCCGACATGGAGACGAACGAATAAACAGGCTCGATCGCGCCACCCAAAGCGGAACTCATGATCCGCTGATGTACGTAGTCGATCGTAAGTGGATTGGGGTCCATGGCGATGATTGCAAAATCCGCCTTGTGACCGCTCACGATGAACGATTGCAATCGCTCGGGCTTTTTTATATCCGCCGCTTGGATTGCTTGAACGAAATCGCTGCGTACCGCGGCGGATACTCGCCCGAACGAAGCAAGGAACTGCCTATTCCAGCGATAGAAATAATGCCCGCAGTGCCAACCTTGGACAGGCACAACCGAGGGTTCAGGCAGCGATGCTG
>JAGWWZ010000296.1 GCA_018970165.1 Planctomycetota bacterium
ACGGGAGCTTGGATCGAGGAATTCGGCGGGTGGTATCACGATCTTGCGCGACGTTGGGATGGTTCCTTCTCGCATCAGGGACCACCCGAACCCGACCATGACAGTTACCGTGGCTGGGATGCAACGGGTGCTTATCTACTCGCTTATGCATTACCTCAAAAGAAGATCGCCCTGACGGGGCGAAACACGAGCACCATGACGCAACTGTCGTCCGAGGAAGTGTTAAACCTCATTGAAGATGGCCGCGGATGGGACAACAAGGATCGAACGAGCCGCTACGACCGATTTGATGATAACGAACTTATCATTCGGCTCGGTTCTTGGTCGCCCATCGTGCGTCAACGGGCCGCAGAGGCGTTCGCTCGTCGATCGAATCCGCCCCTGGGTGCCATCGTTGCGTTGCTGGATTCCGATGACATTGACGCGCGGATCGGAGCTTGCATCGCACTTGAGAAACTGCGAGGTAAAGCCGCGGTTGCGGTACCTCAGCTTCGGATAGCTCTCAAGCATGACAACCTATGGTTGCGCGTTCGAGCTGCAACAGCCTTGGCCATGATCGGAAAAAAAGCTCTTCCTGCGCTACCCGACATGTTGGAAATCATCGCGCGTGCTCCATCGCCGGAAGATCCGCGTGGCATGGAGCAGCGCTTTGTCTCCTTCGCTATTTTCGGTGAAATGCTTCCTGCAACGAAGTCGCTCGAGGAGATCGACCAAGATCAACTTCGCAACGCCATCGCGAGTGGATTGAAGAACCAGGATGGGCATGCACGGAGCGAGATCAGTTCTTTTTTTAGTCGACTTAGTTACGAACAGCTTCAACCGCTTTTTCCAGCGATTCTCGACGCGATCGAAAAACCCGCACCCAGCGGCGAGATGTTTGCCGACGGTGTTCGTTTGAATGGCTTAAAGGTGCTCGCATCGCATCATATGGAAGAAGGTATCCAGGCTTGCGCCGATTACCTACGCACGCAAAACCCATGGGCCAGCGAGCATCGTACACCAGAGATCCTCCAAGTCCTCGCTTCCTATGGCGGTGAAGCACGGCGAGTTAGCCCGCATCTTCGCGAAACGGAAGCCATGTTCGAACAAGGTGAAAAGGACTTTCCAAGAAAACTTAGCAAGCAGAAGGCCAGTGCGGTTCGAAAAGCCATTGAGGCCATTGAGGCTGACAACGTTCGTCCTAAACTCAGGCGAATAGAATAGAACGTTACTTCCCATTTTTACCGGTACGTTTTTATGGCAAACAACTGGAATGAATCCATCAATCGATTGATCCGTGTTTTCGGTGGTGAATCGGAAAGCACACTGGGGGCATCGGTCTTTCAAAGTCCTTCTAGGGTCACGTCCGCCGAGTTGGAATCATTTGCGTTATCGTGTTACAAACACTTTGTCGGTAAATCTTGGGAAGCGTTCGGCGAGGAGAACTGGTCCAGACCATGGGCTCTTCTTCACCAAAGACCCCACGGATCGGTGCCGAATATCCTTCAAGAGATTTCGAGTCTGAGTGATCCCGCTACCGCTCTTGCTGCCTCGCAGCTTACGGAAAATCACGATAGTCCAGTCGAAGCGGCGGAAGCCTTACAGGCTGTGTTTGATTCACCCGAAATTCAAGAACTGCGACTCTATCGTGCAGGGGACTTCGAGGCGATCACTGGGCTAGCGATCGTTGCCCTCAATCAATCCAACGGTGCCATGGTTCTTGTCTTTTTGATGGATTAATAAGGACAACATCGATTTTATTCGCGTTCGTTTACTTTGCGTATGCGGCAATACTTGGAATGACCCACAAACCAACCACAATACTTATTTACTGCTCGCGGCTCTTTGTTCTGCTAGTGAGCTCCCTCGCGATGCATGCAGCGCGAAGTCAGGCTCAAACCGCAGATTCTTTTCCGGGTTTCGTTCGTTTGACAATGGTCGATGAACCGGTGATCCACTACGCAACTTTTCAAAGCCACAACCAGAAAGTGGTCGAAGGGGGTGGGCTGATCTTCATGACCCATCTGCGGTCCCGAAATGAAGCTTATACCGATCAAGCTTGGCGACTCTCGGTCAGCCGCGATGCTGGAGCTAGTTTTGTCACCCTCGTCGAGCAATCCGATGCGACCAATCCACCGGTCTTGGAGTGTGATCCCGCTGGCAATCTGTATCTCTTTCGTGTTGACTTCGTGGGAGGCGATGCGTTTTTGGATCGATGGGAAGCATCGAGCATCAAGTCGTGGCTCGATAAGCCATCGACAGATCGACCGGTACCTCAGACAACGCGAATTCCCGGCGGAGCGGCCGGCAAGTACTCGGCGATGATCGATCCGGCGCGCGATCGACTCTATTTCTTTTCCCACAACAATATGTTTCATCGTCTGCGATTGGACGGCACTCTTGTCGATTCGCGAGTGTTGCTCGCCTCGGGGCCCAATGGATTGTTGCAGTACCCACTGATGTCACTCAATCCCAACGGGGAACTTCATTTGGCGTGGACCACGCAGAAGCACGGCGAGTACATGTATCGGGATATCCATCACATGATCTCGGAAGATGGCGGCGATACGTTCGTCTCCTGGCAAGCTTCCGGCGATGGAGTCCGTACGAAACTGGAGCTTCCGATCATCGCCGACGAAACCGGCCCCGCGCTGAGAGTAACGCTCGACGACGAGTTTGAGGTGCATACGTGGCTTGCTAGCGGGCTGGCGACCGCAGAGCACTGGCATGGCTTCTATCAAGCTCAGTCCAATCCCCCTCGACAGCACTATGTTCGCTATGATCTGAAGACGGGCAAAAAACAAATCGACCGATACCCGAAGGTGTGTGGGAGGCGTCTTAGCTTGAGCGGCTTAGACGGCTTTCTCGTGCACCACCCGTCCCATCCCAAACGTCTCTTTTTGATCGGAAACGATTCCGGGCATCTTGCTTGTTTGGTCAGCGACGATGCAGG
>JAGWWZ010000116.1 GCA_018970165.1 Planctomycetota bacterium
AGAGGCGTGGCGTGCGTGGGCGATGTACGCTTCCTTCCGTTCCTTCCAAGGTGGTTTGGGAAGCACCACTGCATCGGTACAGCCCACAACGATGTCCGCCACTGTGGTGCCGAACCGGTAACGAATGTCCTCGATCCGCTCCTCGCCGCCTGCATCCTCACCTGCATCGTGCAGCATTGCGCCAATCGCTTCGTCCTCATTGGCACCGTACTCGAGAGCGATGCTCACGACCCCTAGCAGATGAGCTAAGTAAGGAATCTCGGTTCCCTTTCGCTTCTGTCCAGCGTGAATGATAGCCGCGTAGTGAAGAGCCTCGTCGAATCGGGCGGATAGATGCATGACATGTCCTTCGTAGGAAAAATAGATAGATCCGTGGAAGTGTAATAGAGTACAATCGGGTCGCGGTCGAAAAGTGGAGAAAGTGGATACCCCTATGAAAATCAGCCGACCCCAACTTTTGAGGGAGATCCGAGAACGCGACGGGAATCTGTCCGAGATCGCCCGTGCGTATGGTTTGACCTACAACGCCGTTCACAAACGCGTGCAAGGCGATCCCGAGTTATCCGCCGCGATGCTGGAGTCTCGGGAGGCTCTCGTCGATCAGGCGCAAGCGAAGCTCGGAGAGGCCGTACGCTCGGGATCCGCCTGGGCCGTGAAGTTCGTGCTCGAAACCTGGGGCAAGTCGCGAGGGTTCACCAAACAACTCGAAGTCGTCGAGCAGCCAACGGCCAAGCCGCAAGTGGTCCTCTATCTGCCCGACAACGGGCGACGACGAACGATCTAGCCAAAACCTCTCTTTCGGTGGGGAGATGAGGGAAGTTTGTCTCCGGCGCGATGGACAGTTAGCATCTCGGTGCATCCCGAATAGTAAACTCGAATCAGGAGTGTTAGAGGCCCGCGCGGTTGAGCTTTGGCGCTATTCCAAAGCCCGGTTTGGACCATTTTTGACGATCGAAAATCGATGAACCGGATTTTGAAATGTGCGCGCGCTAAATGGTCCAGCAAACCGGTATCTGACAAGTCGTTTTTGCGTTAGCGAACTGCTCCTAACGAATGGCGACCTCATTTTTCCTGTAAAAATATTGAGATAATGAAATCCCCGTGCGAATCCGATCGACGGCCTTCGAGTTGCGGCGGTTCAGGCTCCTGCACGCAAGGAGTGCGATTTTTTGGTGATCAATTGCGATCCTAACATTCGATTTCTTTCCGAGAATGCTCTAACAACCTTTGCTGACTCACATCATCGAGAATGACGAATCGCTGAATCAATTCCAGCAGTTGGGCTATCAGATCATCGCTCAATTCCGATGGTCTTGACGTACAGATTACAGGTGTGTTCCCGTCGTGTTGCCAGCGATCGATGATGGCTTGGAGGAGCGGGTCGATGGGTGCTGGATTTCCGGGCAACGATCCTGGATGCGTCGGGTTATGCGTCGGGTGTTCCGAAACCTGTTCTTTTACCTGGGGATTTGAGGTGTGTTCGAGTCCCGTGCCCTCCGCTCGTTATCTACCGCTCGCCAGACGGTGGATGTCCGATAACGGCGCATCCGATCCGATCATCGCCCAGCGTGGGCAAGCCACGCGGTGGCGGCATTGCGATGGTCCTCGCGAACTGGTCGCGATCACGGCTCCATGCGGGCGAGCCGCACGGTGGCCTTCTTCGTTTCATCGACTCACCAAGCGGCGTCCGCTTCAAAGACCCCGGTGGCCTTGTGCCACCTGGTGAATCAGTTTCTTGAGCTAAGGAGTTGTGCGATCCTAACACTAGCTGAGGAAGCTTTGCCTCCGGTTGCACAAGGCAACCGGGGGCGTTATTAGTGCCAATCCCTTGCTAGCAATGAAGCTTGGCTTCCAGTGGCACAAGGCCACTGGGGAGCCCATCGAATCCCACGTCCATCGCAAAGCCTCTGGACGTGCCACCCAACATTGGATCAGAAAAGCTAGGACAGGCATTGCGTTTCGATCGTTGCTCTTCTGAGTCTGCTACCAGCAGTAGAGAAGCAATGGACTCCACCGCGATACTTGCATCCGAAGGACATTTGCGGCTACGGAGTGCTTATGTCTATGGAATAAACGCAAACTCGTTGGAATTGAGTAATACCAAGGCTAGCGATGCTCGCGATCGATGCTCGAGGAACTGACCGCATCTCTCGCGTTCCTGCTGAGTAGGCTCGCGAGAAAGTACCCTTTGGAATAACGCCACGATGAAACGCTCATTTCCTGATGCGTCGACATCGACGATTTCCTCCGATAACGATTGGCTCAAAGCCATCGCTCCCTGCGATACTAAATCGCCATTCATGAGCGACAGAGCTTGCGAGGCAACGATCGATGTCTCACGTTTCGGGCACGATACGGTGTTTTCGGGTTGGTCAAAGGTTTCCATCCACGGAAGCTTCAATCCTCGCTTCTGCACGAGGTAGAGACTGCGCACGCTCTGATCCGAATCAGCTGATGGATACCATCCCTTCGTTTTGGTCTCGTTATCGTCGAGTACCGCAGGGTTGGCCTGCAGGATATCGTCGCTCAGTTTCGGCCAAATGGGAGGCCCCCCTGCGCGATGCTGCAACAGGCCAGTCACTTGCAAGATCGCATCGCGAAACTGATCCGCACTCAAGCGCCTCAGATTCGTGCGCATCGACACCCATCGCTTCGAGCTGTTCCCGTCGACGAATTCCCCTCCTGGAATTGCTCGTCGGCGATAGGCCTGCGACAAGGCGATTTGACGGTGCACAGTCTTGATCGACCAGCCGCTCTCGATCAACTCGGTTGCCAAGTGATCGAGTAGTTCTGGATGTGTCGGTGCCGCGCCGGTTATCCCGAAATCGTTCGAGGTTGCAACGAGCCCCTGACCGAACAGTTGCTGCCAAAGTCGATTGACTGCAACGCGAGAAGTCCAGGGATTCTCCGAACTGCAAATCCAGCGGGCCAGTGCCAGTCGACGCCCCGTACTCTTACCTCCCGCGACCGAGTCGATCCGCGGCGAGTTCGGAAAAAGGACCGATGGGAAACCGGGCTCGACCGCCTCACGCTTCGAGCGATGATCCCCTTGATATAGAACGTGAATCGGATCGATAGCGGACGGATCATCGGTCATGATGAGGCCCGTTTCGGGGATTCGCAATTGCTCTTTCAGCGATTCGATTTCCTGACCCCATCGCTCCCAACTCTTCTTGTCTTCCTCAGGTAACAAGTTCCTCAACTGCTCGTCGTTTAGATCTTTTGGTTCAGCAGATTCGCTCCCCGGCGCATCGGGTTGTTTAAGCTTTTTAGCTTGTTCGCGAAGAGTGCCGATTTTGGACTGGAGGCTATCGATTTGGATTTGAATACGTTGGTTGTGCGATTCGCGAGCCTGCTGAACATCGATGGTATCGATCGAATGATCGTCAGCGAAATGGGTAGCCGCAAAAAAGGCTCGCATGCGATAATGATCGGCTTGCGATAGAGGATCGGTTTTGTGGTCGTGGCATCGGCAGCAGGACATAGTCAGACCGAGAAACGCGCTGGCGGTCGTTTCGGTCAGGTCGGTCAAAACCTCGACACGAGCTCGATCCTGTTCGTTGAATAATTTGGCTGCGTTGTCGTAGGGTCCTAAGCGGAGATAGCCGGTGGCGATCAGGCAGTCCTGCTCTCGTTGGTCGCGCGGCGGTCCGTCGAGCAGTTCGTCACCTGCCAGTTGCATCGTGATGAATCGATCGAAGGGTAGGTCACTGTTGGTTGCTCGCACCACCCAATCACGATAACGCCATGCTGTTTTGCGAAACTCATCCCAATCGAAGCCATTGCTGTCGCTGTATCGCACCACATCGAGCCACTGTCGCGTGCTGTGTTCGCCATAGCTGGGTGATGCCAACAGCCGATCGATAACCCGTTCATAAGCATCTGGAGACTGATCGCTAACGAACGCTTCGACTTCGTCGTGAGTCGCTCGCAGACCTGTCAAATCGAGGGTCGCTCGCTGGATCCATTCCGCGCGATTCATCTCAGGCGAGGCCTGTAAACCCTGGTCGCGCCAGGCAGCCTCGAGGAACGCATCGATCGGATGGGAGGATCCATCGATGTCTGTCGGTAAGGAAGGTCTGCGGATCGCTTGCAACGACCAGAGATCGAGCCGTTCGCCGCGATAGAGAATTCGGATCGGGTTGCGAGGGTCCTGCCAGGCGTTGCCCAGGTCTGTATCGTCAGCGATGGCGTTGCTGATAACGAGCAAGGCACCGAGCATTCCCGCAATTCGTTGGCGAACACTCTCGCGCTTCATAGGAGAATATCCGTCAAGGGTTTGGCGGATCCCGCCACGCCTGTGAGCCGTTCATCGCGGCCATTGATTTCAAAGTAGAGTCGCTCGTAATCGACTCCCATTGCAGTCAGGATCGTCGCATGCAGATCCCGGAACTGGATCGGTCGCTCGACGGCCATCAGTCCCAATTCATCGGTAGCCCCGGTATGCAAACCGGGACGCACTCCTCCGCCGGCCATCCACAACGTAAAGCCTGCGGCATTGTGTTGGCGACCGTTGTTCCCCTGCTTCATTGGAGTTCTCCCGAACTCACTGGCCCAGATCACCAAAGTCGAATCGAGCAATCCTCGTTGTTTCAAATCCGCGATCAGGCCAGCAACGCCGATATCGGTCCATCGAGCCCGCGGCGTATGGTTCTCAACCAATCGGTCATGCGCATCCCAACCATCTTTGTCGGGCATGTCATAGAGCTGAACAAACCGAACACCCCGCTCCACTAAACGCCGAGCCATCAAACATTTTCGCGAGAAACTTTGGGTTCGAGGATCCTCGTGATCCACGCCATAGAGTTGATGGATGTGTTTTGGCTCGTCATCCAATTTCCCAACCTCGAGGGCCGCCGATTGCATGCGGTAGGCTAGTTCATAGGAAGCAATCCGAGCATCGAGTTCGAGGAACCCAGGGTTTTGATCCCGATGGAGGCGATTCAACTGCTGCATCAAATCGATCGCATCGCGCTGTTCGCTGGCGAAGGATTCGCCGGGTGTCAAATCGAGAACAGGCAGGCCCCGATCGCGCATGCGGGTCGGTTGAAACGCGGGGGGAAGAAAACCATTGGTATAGTTCGTAGCGCCGCCGAGCGGGCCCGCATCGAATAGCACCACATAACCGGGGAGATCCGAGTTCTCGGTTCCCAAACCGTAGGTCACCCAAGAACCGAGGCTGGCTTTGCCCGCGCGAATGTCTCCGGTGTGGAGTTGGTAGCTGGCGGGTGCATGGTTGTTGGAATCGGCCTGCATCGAATGGATGAAGCAGAGATCGTCGACATGTTTCGCGATATGGGGCATCAAATCGCTGACCCATGTGCCTGATTGGCCGTACTGCTTAAAGCCGAAGGGACTCTTGAGGATCAGATCGTCGCAACCGTGAAAGACGTTGGCATGCCGCGTGGCCTCGAGAGCCGAACGAATCGAAGCGGGAACCGGTTTGCCATCGAGTTCGACCAGGGCCGGTTTGTGATCGAAGGTATCGATCTGCGAAGGGCCACCCACCATGAACAGAAAGATCACCGACTTGGCCCGTGGGGCAAAATGAGGCTTGCGTGCCGCGTAGGGTTGAAGCGGATCAATGTCGGCGACTCCGCGCTGCTTCTCATCCGAGATCGCTCGCCGCGATTCAAGATCGAGCAGGGCCAGCGATCCCAATCCACCCCCTAATGAAGCGAGGAATCTGCGGCGATCTCCGAATGAGGAATCACCCCTTGGCAGCGAACTCGGCTGAAATAGTTTCCTCACAGCAACTCCGCTCGGTGTGACTCCCCTCGGTCCTTTCAACACAGACTACTCCATTCCTTTCCTGAATCCTAGCGTTGCTTTGGCCCCCCTGTTACGGTTTCCGTCGTGGTACGATAAGCCACGGAGCCCTACAATGGCAACGTACGAATTCCTTGCCTCCTTTGGGAAGACTAGATCATGCGTGGGTTGTTTTTGGTTCGGCGTTGTGGTTCATGGTCCTTTTTGTTCTTGATGGGCTGGATGGTTGCCTCCGCATTCGCGGCGGCGCAGTCCCCCGAAAACTCCAAGCAAACCGATTCTTCCAAGCAAGAGGAGAAAAAGAAATTGGCTCGAGCAACCTTTGGCGGCGGATGTTTTTGGTGTACCGAGGCGGTCTTTCAGAGAGTCAAAGGGGTCGAGTCGGTCATTTCCGGCTATGCAGGAGGCGCCGTGGAGAATCCGACTTATGAACAGGTCTGCACGGGCGAGACTGGACATGCCGAAGTGATCCAAATCACCTATGACCCCGAGGTGGTACCTTTCGCGAAATTGCTCGAGGTCCACTGGAAGACCCACGACCCCACCACCCTCAATCGCCAAGGTTACGATGAAGGGACACAATACCGCTCAGTGATCTTCTACGAAAACGACGAACAGCGCCGCACCGCCGAAGAGTACAAACAAAAATTGAATCGCGATGTTTTCGATGGCAAGATCGTGACCGAGATCAGCCCGTTGCCGAAATTCTATCCGGCTGAGAATTACCATCAGAACTACTTCAACCTGAACGCCAAGAAAGGCTACTGCCAAGCGGTCATCGTACCCAAGCTGAAGAAGTTCGAAGAAGTCTTCAAGGACATCAAGAAATGATCTGTCGCATCGCGACCTTAGCTTCGGAAGCGATGAAAAACGATCCCGTGATGCACAATAAATCCCTCGGTTGCTGATCGCGACGAGCGAATTCGATCGCGGTCGTGACATCCGGAGCGCTGAACAAATCGATGCGCCGAAGTAAGCGACTCTTCTCTTCGCGAGCGATTTGCTCCAATCGCTCCACTGCAACAAAGCGAGGATTGCACTGATATTGAGTCACGATCAATCGATCCGCGAAACCGACGAGTAGCCGAATCATTTCGGCGACTTTTTTATCTTTGGAGCACGCGAAGATGATGGTCCGTCGACCGGCATCAAAGGACTTCTCCAGTGTTTCGAGCAGCGCGGTGATCGACGCTTCGTTGTGAGCCGAGTCGATGATCGTGAACGGATGCGACGCAACTGACTCGATACGGGCTGGCACTTGTGTTTGCGCAAAGGCATCGGCCAGAGCGGATTCCGTCAGGTCCCAACCTTGCGACTTTAATTGCAACCAAGCCGCGACTGCCAAGGCCGCGTTGTCCGCCTGGTGCGATCCGAGCATGCGCAAGGCCATCCCTTGGCTCGCTGATGGTGGACACGGAGGAACAGGAGGATGGGTATGGAAAGTGAAGAGCGATGGCGTCATTTCGGTGGGTTTGCGTAGATCCATACATTGCGAAGATACGTGCCCTTCGAAATCCCGACCAAGTTCCCAGAGCGAGCAACCATGAGCACGGGCGACCGATCGAATCACATCGCGAGCTTCCGGCGCTTTGGCTCCATGTATCACGGGAACTCCAGGCTTGATGATTCCTGCTTTCTCTCCGGCGATCAGGTCGAGCGTGTTGCCGAGCTGTTGCTGATGGTCGTAGCTGATGCTGGTGATGATACACAGTGCTGGTTGACAGACGTTGGTGCTGTCGAGTCGTCCACCTAGACCGACTTCGATCACATTGGCCTGGGTACCGGCTTGTTGGAACAGCAGCCAAGCCAGAGCGGTCGTCATTTCGAAAAAGGTGGGGGTACCGTGCTCCGATTGGGCGCAGCGATCGGCCGCTTCTCGCAGGCGGGGCATGGCTTGGACGAGCTGTGCCGGGGAGATCGGTACTCCCTGGATCACGAAGCGTTCCTCGAGGTGTTCTAGGTGGGGCGACGTGTATAGTCCGGTTCGCAATCCAGATCGCCGCAGGGTTTCCGCGACCAGCCAAGCTACCGAGCCTTTTCCCTTCGTGCCAGCTATGTGAACGATGGGTGCCGAGTTTTGAGGGCCCTCGAGCAAATCGAGCAGGTGGGTCATGCGTGCCAGACGATAGCTTTGCTGGTTGTACGGGACCTCGACCGACTTTTCAAAGTTGATCCGGTCCATGAGGTATCGGACCGTATCGATGTATTCGGAATCAGTCCGGTCCATGCGGCAATTCGTCTTGCGGGGCAACTGGCTAGCGAGTCAAAACGCGAAGGGGAATATAGGAGGTTGGGGGTGCCGGGCGCAACACCTTTGGAAAGCGAGCGAAATTATAGAGATTTTTCGGCCCAGAGTGACCCTCGGGCGGGAAATCTCGCCGCGGCGAGGTGGCCAATCCGGTTTAGAAATTGAACCAGCGGGGAGAGTGTGGCGTAATCGAAAGGTGCGCGAGGTTTGAGAATCTTGAGCCACCGATCTTGTCCACTTCCACTCAGTATGTCTTCCCCCAGCGTGTCTTCCATGTCTGCAACGTTAGAACAGCCTGCCTCGTCTGCCCCGTCCAGCGATCCCACGAGCGTCATCGTCGAGACGCGGAATTTGGGAAAGATTTACCGAGACTTTTGGGGTCGCAAAAAGGTCAACGCTCTCAAGAGCTTGGACCTTGAAGTGCGTCGGGGAGAGATCTTTGGGCTTCTGGGGCCTAACGGGTCGGGCAAGTCAACGACGATCAAGCTGATGCTCGGTCTGTTGTTCCCCACATCGGGTCGGGTGTTTGTTTTTGGGAAGGAGGCGACCGATGTCTCCAAAAACGAGCGAATCGGCTATTTGCCAGAGGAATCTTACCTCTACAAGTTCCTTAACGCCGAAGAGACCCTCGACTTCTATGGCCGTTTGTTCGACATGCCAGCTTCGGTCCGGAGAGAGCGTACGGAACAGTTGATTCAGATGGTTGGACTCCAGCGGGCCCGCCGTCGGCAACTGAAAGAGTACTCGAAAGGGATGACCCGTCGAATCGGTTTGGCCCAGGCCTTGATCAACGAGCCAGAGTTCCTGGTTCTCGACGAACCGACAACCGGTCTGGACCCGATCGGGACGCGCGAGATGAAGGATCTCATCCTGAAGTTGCGCGAAGAAGGGAAGACGATTCTTCTGTGTTCTCACCAATTGGCAGATGTTCAGGACGTTTGCGACCGGGTCGCGATCTTGCACCAAGGAGAGCTCAAGGAACTCGGGCGAGTCGACTCGCTTTTGAAGGTTCAAGACACCACCGAAATTCATGCATCGGGATTGTCGGAAGCTGCAAAACAACAGATCAAGCAGATCATTGAGAGTCAAGGAGGTTCACTCAAGAAGATGGACAATCCGACGACGACGATGGAAGAACTCTTCTTGGATATTGTCCGAGAGAGCGACCAACGTCCCGGTCGTCGCGGAAGCGGTACGTGAGTAGCTACCACCGCAGCAGTAAACGAACTCTGAAACAATACCGAATCCATCATGCAACTTTATCCTGAACAGTTTTGGACATACTGGGAATGGTTGATCGAGAAGAACGGCCTGAGAGATGGCCTCTTTCTGGCGCTCATTCTCGCAGTGATCGGTTTCTTGGTAGGCTTGATCGTAGCCGTTATCAAGCATGGTCCTGGCGAAGGATTTCTCAATGTCTCTCGACTGATCGGTCAACTCTTCACGGTCGATATTCCTAAACTCTCCGGCCGTCGCATTTGGGCGATCGCGAAGCTGGCGATCAAGGAATCCATTCGTAAGAAGGTGTTGGTCGTTGTCGGAGTCTTCATTGTCGGCATGATGTTTGCCGGATGGTATTTGGATCAGAATGCGGATTATCCAGCACGTCTCTACATCTCGTTCGTGCTGACGATGACCAACTACATGGTGATTGTTCTGGGTCTGTTTATTAGCTCCTTCAGTATCCCCGCCGATATCAAGAGTCGCACGATTTATACAATCGTAACCAAACCAGTGCGACCGCTGGAACTGTTTCTCGGACGCGTTGTTGGTTTTATGACTATTGGCACTCTGGTCGTCGCGTCCATGGGGATACTGAGTTATTTCTTCGTGGTGCGTGGTCTCTACCACGAACACGAGGTAGTATCCACCGATCCAGAAGGACGAACGGGGGAAACGTCCCGAGTGCAACGGCACAGGCACACATTCACCCTCAATGAGTCCGGGGTAGGACAGACCAACGAGAACAAAGGTCACAGCCATATCGTCAAAAAGGTTGGTGACAAGTATGTCATCGAAGGTCCACTGAATGACCTGACAGCTCGTGTGCCGATCTACGCCAAGGAACTCAGCTTCACCGGTCGGGACGGTGAAGCCAACGAAGGCTATAACGTCGGCTACATGTCTGAGTATCAGAAATACATCGAAGGGGACTCACTCTCGAGCGCCGTATGGCGTTTTGATGGTATCTCCCCCAATTTGTTTGACAAAGCCATCGGCTACGACATGACCATCTCCGCATTTCGAACCTACAAGGGGGATATCGTGACTCCTGTCGGCGGGATCATTTATTTCCGAAGCTTGGATGGCAAGGTTGAGACCGAACGTTTGTCGTTCAAGGTCAAGGAATTCCAAACGGATCGCCGAGTGATGCCACTCAAGGTTAAAGGGGCACGAAAGAATAAAGACGACAAGTTTGAGCCAGCCGAGTTAGACTTTTTCAAGGATATAGCTCCGAATGGCAGTTTTGAGGTGGTCGTACGCTGTCAGGATCGCGGTCAATACCTGGGAATGGCTGCCGCCGATTTGTATCTGCGACCCAACGATCTCTACTTCTTCTGGAACTTCATCAAGGGCTACATCAGCATCTGGCTGCAGATGTTCATCGTGGTTTGCTTCGGCGTGATGTTCTCATGTTTCCTGTCTGGTCCGGTCGCTATCATCGCCACGATATCTGCGCTGGTACTCGGGTTCTTCGGGTTCTTCGTGGATGATATGCTAAAGAATACATCCAATGGTGGTGGACCGGTCGAATCGTTGATCCGGATCCCCATCCAGTCGGGATCGACCGTCGACTTGGATTTAGGAAACCCTGCATTGGAAAGCGGAATACAAGCGGTGGACCGAACTTTGGTTTATGGCATCAGCTTGCTCAAGAACTCGGTCCCGAATTTCGGTAAGCTGGGAACATCCGACTTTGTTGCATATGGGGTGAATCTGTTCGGAGGGTTGCTCGGGCGACATTTTACCATCGCATTCGGATATTTTCTGCTAACCTGTATCGTGAGTTACTTCTTCCTGAAGACACGGGAGATGGCGGCGTGAACAATCGCAATCCGGTTCGCAAAATCGTTTACATCTTGATCATCGTTGCTCTGCTACTACCCCTATACTTTTTGGGGAAACCGGCATCGAAGGGTGCTGGCAAGATCACGGAGCTGCGAAGCCGTCACAATATGGGGCAAGCTGACCTTGGGAAACTGGACCCCACCAGCGAGAGCATGAGGTTGGCTACCCTTGGAATGCGAGGTATCGCCTCGAGCATCCTCTGGATCCAGGCTGATTACTACAAGGAAGAGAAGTACTTCGATCGCTTCTCTGCAACCTTGAATCAAATTTCTCTCTTGCAACCTCACTTCATCAGCGTTTGGCAGCACCAAGCACACAACCTAAGCTACAACGTTTCCCCCGAGTTTGAAGATTATCGCCAGCGTTATGAATGGGTCAAAAAAGGGATTGACTATCTCGTGAAGGGGACCAAGTTCAACAGCAAGAAGCCGATTCTTCAATATGATTTAGGACACTTCGTCGGAAACAAGATGGGCAAGGCTGACGAGAAGCGGCAGTACCGCGACTTGTTCCGAAACGACAACGACTTTCATCAGTACTTCGTCGATCAGGGCTTGAATGCGAAAGCGGATGACGCGTTGGGACCAGACCGCAAACCGGACAATTGGTTGGTCGGACGACAATGGTTCGAAGCGGCCTATGAGCTCGTCGCTGCTGGGGCCAAGATCAAGAAGTCGCCGCACCTGCTCTACAGCTACGGTCCACTCTGGCAGATGTATCACGCCGAAGCGATTGAGGAAGAGGGAGTCCTAGACGAGCGAGCGAGATTCTCATGGGAACGCGCCAGTAAGGAATGGAAGAAATTCGGTACGCGCGAACTTGGAGGAACCTCTGGAGATGCAGTGATCCTCGGATCTATTGATCGACTGCAGGAGAATGTCGCAGACCTAGCAAAACGCTTCCAAGAACTCACTCGCGATGCGAGATTGGCAGCGATGGAGAAAAAGAAGCAGCAGATTCCGGAGACTCGTCGAGCGATTTATGAGAAACCTGCAGAAGAACGAAATAGCGATGAACGACGAATCGCCATGGAAGTAGAAATCCAACTCCAGCTCAATTATCAAGAGATCGCTGGAAGCCTACCTCGCGAGAAGCAAGTGGAGGGCTTGGAATTAGCCAAGCAACTCGTTGCGGCTGAAGAAATAGCTCGCAGCACACGATCCCTTCGCGATCAGGTGAACTATTCCTATTGGGATGTGCGAGCAGGTGCGGAACAGCAAGAGATTGTGGTAGAAGCCCGCAGACTCATGTACGAAGGGAACCAACTCATCGATGTCGCGGACATCAAAGGTGCTGTCGACCGATTTGAAGCCTCCTGGCAACGTTGGGACAAAGTCTTCCGTTACTATCCGTCAATGATGACAGAGGAGGCCGGTGAGGATGTTTACAAGTCGATCAATCGTTACAAGAGACTCATTGACCAAGATCTCGATAAATCGTTTATCCTTTGGGAATTCATGTCGTTCCGTCGAGCATACGATGCCGACTACCTGTCGTTTGATGTCGAAAAGACACTAGCGTCGTGGACCGAGAAATCTCAGAAACTGGGAACGCCCCAGGATTTCTTCAACACGCCTTTAGCGGAAACCTTCGGTATCAACAAGGATGGTGAACAACCTGCTCCCGACGCTGATTCGGGCAAGGAGGAGTCTATAGAACCCCCGAAGGAGGAAGGAGCGGAGCCGCGCTGATGCGGCAACCAGCCGCTCCGCCAACGGCCACTCGATCGCATGGGACTGCACGATCGATATTACTATCACGACAACGCACCATTGGATTTACGACCTAGCTTCGATCAGAGATCGGCGGTCGTCGTTCTGATCATCATCAATGTCGTGATCTTTCTGGCAAACGCACTCTTGGGTGTCAACAAGGAGAATTCCCAAGGGGTTGTGAACGACTTGCTCGTACTGCGGGGAAGCGAAATCTCGCAACCCTGGTGGTGGTGGCATGCGTTGAGTTATTCGTTTGCCCACAATCGTGAAAACATCAACCATATTTTGTTCAACATGTTGAGCCTTTACTTCATGGGAAGACCTGTGGAGCAGAGGTATGGCACGCGGGAGTTCTACCGCATTTATCTGATCTGTGCTCTTTTCTGTGGCGCGTTGTGGTTGATCAAGCACGCGATTCTTGGCGGTGGGAGTGAGTCGATCGTCCTGGGCGCATCGGGTGCCGTGCTGTGCATCAGCATGTTATTCATCCTCAATTACCCAACGGTGACTGTCTTCCTGCTATTCATACCGATGCCTGCCTGGGTTATGGGAGTCATACTCGTCTTGCTTAATTTTTTCACCCTAACCGGCGAAGGGATCGCTTACGATGTGCACTTAGCCGGTATCGGTTTCGCCTTCATGTACTTCTTCCTGCGTTGGAACTTTTCTTGGCTCGAATCCCCGGCCGAACTCTTGGGAACGATCCGCCGCAAAGTTACGGGCCCACGGCTCAAGGTCATTCGCGATCGGGAATTTGAGCGAGAACAACTCGACGCACGCGAAGCGGATCGCATTTTGGCGAAAATTCACGAGTCCGGAAAAGATGCCCTGACTTCCAAGGAAAAGCGATTCATGGAACGCTATTCCCAGGCGATGCGAAACAAAAAAAAGGCAGAGTCCTAGCCTGAATCTTCGCCATGCTCAACAATGGTCTTTCTGTGGAGCAACGCTCACCGTAGCTCGCGCCTGCCGATCGTTTTTATAAACCCCAGGAGTTTTGTTCCGATGCCTGTTGCTGCTACCAGCACCTTCGACCTGCTTCGTACGGAAATTGCTGGGATCGAGGTGGAGAAAATCGTCTCACAATTCGGCACACCCTGCTATGTCTACGATATGCAGATGATTCGCCGCCGAGTCGAAGACCTCAGCATGTTCGATACGATTCGCTATGCACAAAAAGCTTGCTCGAACATCGCGATCCTCGACCGCTTGCGCAGACTGGGAGTGGTGGTCGATGCAGTCAGCGCTGGAGAGGTTCGACGCGCGCTGGCAGCTGGTTTCGATCCGCACAGCAACCCGCCAGGCATCGTCTACACCGCCGATGTATTCGATCGCGAAGCCCTCGACTTGGTCGCAGAGCGATCGCTCCACGTCAATTGCGGTTCGCCCGATATGATCGAGCAGCTGGGTGCCGTTTCTCCAGGTGCCAGTGTCACTCTCCGAATCAATCCGGGATTCGGACACGGCCATAGCCAGAAAACAAATACCGGAGGGCCACAGTCCAAACATGGTATCTGGCACATGGATATCGATCGATGTCTTCGGCTCGCCGATATGCACAACGTAGCCATCACCGGCCTCCATATGCATATCGGGTCCGGTACCGATTTGGAACACCTCTCGCAGGTATGCCAGTCGCTTGAGCGGACTGCGGAGCAAATCGGCAGAACCCTGACCACCATCAGCGCCGGAGGAGGGCTTCCCGTCCCGTACCGTGAAGGACAATCGTATGTCGACTTGGAGCAGTATTACGCTCTCTGGGATCAAACCAGAAAACGACTCGAACAACGCTTTGGTCATCCACTTCGTCTGGAGATCGAACCGGGGAGATATCTGGTAGCCGAAAGCGGATTCCTGATCGCGGAAATACGAGCCGTCAAGCAGATGGGTGAAAACACCTTCTACTTGCTCGATGCCGGCTTCAATGACTTGGCCAGACCGATCCTTTACGGGGCCTACCACCCAATCTCGATCACCCATCGAGGCGGCGTTGCCCCCAGCGAACGCATCGACGTCGTAGTCGGTGGACCGCTATGCGAAAGCGGCGATATCTTCACGCAAGAGGAAGGTGGATTTGTCGCCAAGCGATCGCTCCCCCCAGCCCGCGTTGGAGACTTCCTCATCCTCGAAGTCGCGGGTGCCTACGGATTCGTCATGGCCAGCAATTACAACGGTCGATACCGGCCACCGGAATTGTTGATCGAAGACGGGACCGTGCACTGTATTCGCCGCCGCGAAACCTTTGAAGACTTGATTTCCGGAGAGACTATCCCGCCGGTCGCTACTTGACCGTTATGGATAATCCATGAAACCACTGTGTTGAGTTTGTATCCCATTTGGAGGAATGATCCCATGAAAAACCGTTTACTCGCAGGTATCGTCGCTATGGCTCTCATCGGTGCAGGTAGTTTGGATGATTCGGCGATGGCTAAGCCGCCAGCCCTCGCGTTCACTATGAAGTCGCTCGGCGGAGAGAGCGTCGACCTGAGCAAGTACGAAGGGAAAGTCGTCTTGTTCGTCAACGTAGCCAGCAAGTGCGGCTACACCAAGCAATACACCGGTCTCCAAAAATTGCACGAAACCTACGGCGAGAAGGGGCTCGTAGTTGTCGGTGTCCCGTGCAATCAGTTCGGTGGGCAAGAGCCTGGATCCAGCGAAGAGATCAAAAGTTTCTGTTCCAGCAAATACAACGTCACTTTCGACTTGCTGGAAAAAGTGAACGTCAACGACGACAGCGGCAAGAGTGGAAAGGCATGCGATCTATACAAGTACCTCACCTCGGTAGACACCAAGCCTGCAGGGAAAGGTCCTGTGAAATGGAACTTCGAAAAGTTCCTCGTCGATCGCAAGGGTAATGTCGTAGCTCGCTTCGGATCTGCAGCGACCCCTGAGTCGGCTGAGATGACCTCAGCAATCGAGAAGGCGCTGGCAGACAAATAGTCTGGCGGGGATACTCGTTCGCACCAGAAGAAAGTCAAAAGCACTGCTGTGCACAGCAGTGCTTTTTTATTTGAAATGAACCCTCGCTGCTAACGAATGGTTCCCTGATCGATCTCTTGGATCATCCAGCGGATTTGGGTTTCCCAGCTCTGCCTGCTCTGCCGCGTGTTCTTGATGAAGCGGTTGTCCCGATCCTCAGGGATGCGGTTCAAAATGTCGATCGCCATTTCGAGGGTCCGCCGCATATCGGGCATTTGGCCAAGCTCCTGATGGCAACGAGCCATCTGCACGAAAGCTTCCAGCGATTCAGGCTCGTTGATGAATTGATTGGCTGCAGCGCGATACGCTTCCAACGCCCCTTTGAAGTTTCCCTCTTGGAACAGTAAGTCCGCTTCGCCAAAGTAACTATTGCAAAGTAGGATCTCGGAGTTCTGAACCTGAGTCTTTTCGTCGGAGTTGGTCAGTTCCCTGCGCAGCGAAGCAAACGTATCCCGCGAATTGACGAGCAGTTCCTTTCGCTTCGTCTTCCACTGCGAGATCGATTCTTCGCTGACCAGTCGATTCCCTTGGAGCAAGGTCTCGGGCCAGTAGGATGCCATGCGGTAGGCTTTGGCGGTCATATAAAGCAATTGATACCGCCTCTCGTCTCCTTGGAAACGGCGGAGTCCTTCCTCCATGCTGGCGATGCTGCGAAGCAATTGCTGATAGCTTTTTTCCAAGTCTGCGCGCATGGCCTGGGCTTGCGGACTGTCGTCCACTGCCAAGCCTAGGATGCGAACTTGCATCTGCTCACCCTGCCGAAACATGAGCGTACCCAGTTCGATCAAGGACTCTTTCCAAATCGGGCTATCGGGCCGAAGACTCCCGGAGTAAAGATTGTCCAAGATCAAGGACTCGGCTTGGTCGAAATCCCCCTGATTCCAGTGGAGCTTGGCTGCAGTGAGCTTGGCATCGGGCAACAGCGGACTGTCGGGATTGGTTAACAGCATTCGATCGATGGTCCCGAGGGCCGCCTTGACATCGCCTGAAGCTGCATGATTTTTTGCCTGCATCAAAAGCGGACGCGACCAATCCGATCGTGGAGCGAGATCGAGATATCGCTCGATCAGTCGATTGCTATCGGCGAAATGATTCGAGTGATGATAATCCTCGATACCTGTCCACAGACGCTGCATGTAGTTTGGCGTTCGCATATCGATTTGACTGAGCCTTTCAATCGATTGCGCGGCATGTCGGAAGATCTTTTCCATACGTTCCGTATCCGTTCCCGCATCGCCGCGCTCTTCTTGTAGCTTCCGAGCCCAGCGATCGTTGACCGTTGCATCGAGTCGTAGGCGGTCTATTTCAGAGCAAACGCTAGGCAAGTTTGTTACGAAGCGAGCCGATTCCGAGTAGACCTCTTTGTCCATCAGGCGATTGGCGGATGCAAGCAACCGTATGCGCATTCTGTCCAATGGCATCCAACAGTTTTCAAACCACTTCGGTTCCGAAAAACTCTTCTTCAACTGCTCGAGCGTTGCGATCGTTTCCGAGTGCAATCCCAAATCGATCAGAGCATCGATTTCTTCGATCCCTGCGATCATGAACTCAGACTCGAAGGGGGACGAGAGACGCAAACTGCTCAGCGTGCTGACCGCCTGTTGCAAAGCACCTGAATCCCGATACAAGAGCCCCTGCTCGAGCATCGCTCGCCGCCGGATCTCGCTCGGAACATTCCTCAGGGACTCGACCTCCTTGAGGTGTGCCAAGGCTTGATTTCGCTTATCGGACGACTCCGGCTCGGAGTCGTTTGCCAACGCTTGTTGCCTCAAGCATCGCGCTAATACCAGAGCCGCATGACTGCGCATCGGAGATTCCGGCGAAATCGTGGCCCACAATGGCTCCAACTGATCGTATTTTTTTTGCTCGCCATAGATCTCCATTCGCTTTGCAGCAATGCGATCGATATCCGTCGGTGTCAAAGCTGAAAGGGCTGCCCACCGCTCTAAACGGTTCAAGGCCGCGGCGGTGTCTTTTTTTTCGCCGTACAGTTCGATATCGATCAGTCGTTCCACCGCATCGCTTCGACCTTTAGGCCATCGATCAAATGCAATCGATAATGGTTCTGCCGCTTGTTCCCATCGAAACAGGTCATAAAGCGCCATGCCGAGCAGGTAATTACCCACACCCTCATAGCCTGGCGGGAATTTTAGGTCGCGACTTTGTTGCAGTTGCTCAACGGCTTGTTCGTTCT
>JAGWWZ010000297.1 GCA_018970165.1 Planctomycetota bacterium
CTCTCACCCGGCATGGCAAATGCGAACCATGCTCAGGGACCGGAGCGGCTGCCGGGTCACAACCCGAAACATGCAAACGATGCCAAGGAAGAGGTCAGGTCGTTCAGGCAACAGGTGTACTCCGCGTGCAAACCACTTGCCCGATTTGTCGCGGAAGCGGCAAGACCATCAGTAACCCATGCCGCGAGTGCGATGGCGTGGGCTTGAAGCCCTTCCCAGTCGAACTCGAAGTCAGGATCCCGCCTGGTGTCGATGATGGAATGCGCGTTCGTCTTCAAGGAGAAGGGCAACCGAGCCCGGACGGCGGCCCGCGCGGAGATGCCTATTGCTTCATCCACGTGAAACCCCACCCACTCTTCAAGCGAGACGGTCAGGATCTCATCCTCCAATGGCCCATCGCCTTCAGCCAAGCGGCACTCGGCGCAACCATCGAAGTCCCAACACTCGAAGGAAGAAAGAATCTGGAGATTCCCGCAGGCATTCAGAGCGGAACGGTATTCCACATCCGCGGAGCTGGCATGCCTGACCCGCATACCGGTGCCAAAGGAGATCTCCTCGTACAAACATTGATCGAGGTTCCAAAGAAACTCAGCAAGCGACAACAGGAGTTGCTGCGGGAGTTGGCGGAACTCGACGACAAACACATCACTCCGGAACGCAAAGGTTTCATGGACCGGATCATGGCCTATTTTCAAGGTCAATCCACCAACTGATGTCCATGCGTTGATGACACCCACTGACGATTGAGGTATCTGAAAAATGACTTCCACTTCGAATCCCACAGGCGAACACCCCGAGCCCATGGAAGATGCCAACGACGCTTTCTTCGCCGAGCAAGGGAATCCGCCCACCGGCAATCACGAGGAGTCACCCGAACAACTCGTCGATGCGCTCGAACAGCAACTCACCGATTTGCGGCAACGCGAACTCAAGGCCCAGGCGGAACTAGAAAACTTCCGCAAACGGATCTTGCGAGATACGGAAGCACAGATCAAGTTCTCACCCATGCCGCTCGTTCGCGATCTGCTCGATGTCGTCGACAATCTGCATCGCGCGATCGAATCCTCGAGCGCTGCCGCGGGTGCCGAGGGTTTGATCGAAGGAGTCAAGATGGTCGAGCAACAACTCGGAACGGTACTCGCCAAACACTCCTGCAAACCGATCGACAGCCTCGGCAAAACCTTCGATCCCAATTTCCATCAAGCGATCGCTCAGCAGCCAAGCGCGGAGTACCCCGCAGGCACCATCATGCAAGTTGTGAGCTTCGGTTATCTCATGCACGATCGGGTTGTCAGACCGAGCATGGTCATCGTGTCGACCGGTCCATCGTAAAACCTATCTCCAAGCCTATCGAATCAATCCAGGTAAACACCATGCCAACCTACGACTACGAATGCGACGCCTGCAACCATCGATTCGAACTGTACCAATCCATTTCGGCAGATCCCGAGCGACGTTGCCCGAAATGCAAGAAGCTCAAACTGCGACGTTTGATCGGGACAGGTGCCGCAGTCGTATTCAAAGGCTCGGGCTTTTATCAGACCGACTACCGAAGCGACTCCTATAAAAAGTCAGCCGCTGCCGAAAGCAAGTCCTCGGGCGAAGGCTCAAGCAGCGAATCGAAATCTTCCGCGGACTCCTCTACATCGAGCAAACCGGAAGCCTCGACCTCGAAGTCAGAATCGAGTAAGCCATCCACCTCCGATTCCTCAGGAAGCGCCAAGAGCAAGGGCTCCAAGAAGAAATCCTCCGACTGAATCGCGGTTTGCAAAGGACTCAGACGAGGGAATCGTTGCGCGGTCGGTTTGGCGAAAGACGGCGGGCAAAAAATGAAAGTGCGGAAAGATTTTTTGGATAGGATATCCGCGTTCATCAATGGTCCGTGTTCTATCTTTTGCCCTCCATTTTTTGCCATCCAGATTTCGACCGAGGCTCTCCTGTCAGGACGCTGGGATGTTGATTAAGCGTTACATGGAAAATGATTTTAACACATTGTTGCACCGAAGTTTTTGAGCTGATTATGTCCGCATTGAGCATTCGGGTGGCACGTCCAGAGGCTTTGCGATGGGCGTGGCTGAGAAACCGCACCTGGCAATTTGCACATGTATCCTTGGGATAGATTCGACAGGCGCAACTTCAATCAGCAGCCCCCTAAGCTTTCGCACTCCACCGAGTGTGCAGGCGAGAGACCGCGATTCTGCCGGCAAAGCAATGATCCACGTCGGACAGCGGGCCTCGAGGCCGCGATTGATAATTGCTTCGATAGATAACCTGTTCGTATTCGGCTCGCTGCTGCAAGTCCTTGGATCCATTGAGTGACTCATACTCGAACGGCAACATGTCCGGTTCCGGTTCGCAATGCGAAAGCTCCAGATCCATCTCTGCCGAAGTATCCACAGGCAGATTCACATTCCAAAACTCGCGGTCGGCGAGCTCCAGATGCCGGATGCGATCGAAAGCTGATCTCGCTCGAAGAGCCGTACGTTTCCAGTCCCTCGGCATATCCCTGCGGAGATACTGCGAGAAAGCCATTGAAGGAAAGCCGAGCAATTTTCCTTCACGTGCTCCCGCAACGGTCCCGCTGTAGTGGATATCGACCCCTAAATTTCCACCTTCGTTGACCCCGGAAAGAATCCAATCGGGTCGAATACGAAGCCATTTCAGACCGACTCGCACGCAATCGGCAGGGGTTCCAGATACCGTCCAGTGGCGATTCGAAACATTGCGGATATGCAGCTCATCCGCTGTAGTCACACCGTGCGAACAACAGCTCCGGACCGAATCGGGAGCAACTACAAAAACCTCGCCGACTGACGACATCACCTCAGCGAATTCCTGCAATCCTCGGGCATCGTAGCCGTCGTCGTTGGTGATCAGCAAAATCACGATGCAGACAAACTGTTCAAAAGTTGCCGAGAGGAGTC
>JAGWWZ010000117.1 GCA_018970165.1 Planctomycetota bacterium
CGACAGGACGCAAGTTTCCAAACTCTTGCAAGAAATAACGCAATGGGGGCGGGGAAAGGGGGGCAAAGAAAAGACCATTGGTGGTATTCAACTGACACGGTATCCCGCTCGGGCATGCGAATAAGAACAGGTTGTTGGAACTGACGACACTCTGAACGGATTGACAACCATACAATTTGTCATACCCAGCGTTCATGATTTGGAACGTTTTGTCGTTAGCATATCGCTGCGGTTTAGGCGTACCTGCGAAGCTGTTGTTGACTTCGTTCCCCAAAAACGGACGGGCGCAATTCGGGCTCGTCGCGACCGGACCGGGAACGTAAAAATTGAAATACCCGCCAGCGAGCTGATATGTACGACTGTCGAAGTACGTGATCGGGACGCCACCCTGCTGAATCGATGGACCGGCGCCGACATAGACGGGAAGCAAGTCATTACCAACTCCTTGTCCGTAAATGGTCTCGTCATTGGAAAATCCATCAACAGTCAAAGTTAATCGGTTTGTTTTAAATTCGAAAAATGAATTCTCTCGTTGGGTGTTGTAGATGAAGGCTCCTGCGGTCGCAGGATTGGGGGCAAAAGGGCCTCCCGGTCCAGTAAGTGGACGCTGAGTATCACTGCTGAAGCCACCTAAGAAAAACACCAAGGCTTCTGCAGAGTCCATAACGCGTCCGCTGTTGATATCGGTGTGAATCGACCTCGCGTAAGCGAGCAGTGGATGTGTCGCCGTGACGTCGTTGTCGTTGCGTACATAGCCGTTGGTTCGATGATATTTCGGATCCAACAAATTCAGTTCCGTGATGAGGATATTCGGAAACGCTTTTCTGAGATGGGCTTCGACAAGTGGCCAGGAGCTGCCGTCGGGAGGATAGTCGCCGTATTTCGTGCGATACTGCTCGATCGCTTGAGCGATCATTTCGATTTCGAACTTCTGGGCTCGCTTCAAAATCGCAGTCCGAGCGGCACTTACGCCGTATGCCAACAAACCTGCCAGGATCCCTAAGATCGCGATGACGATGAGCAATTCCACCAGGGTGAAACCTTGCGATCGACGATGGTACATGGAATCTCTCCTGCGATGGATGTTGCTCGATTGATTCAAGATACTAGCCCCCTCACACTGCCCTCTCCCCCAAAAGGGGGCGAGGGTTACATTTGGTTCGTGTTGACCCGCACCCCGGGGGATGCGGATGGTTGGTTCGTGAAATGTTATTTGCTCAAGCTGGTGATCAACGAGATCAGCGGCATGAAGAGCGAAATGACGATGAAGCCGACCGCGACCCCGAGGAACACGATCAGCAACGGCTCGATCAGCTTGGTCAAGCCTTCGGTCATCACGCGGACTTCTTCGTCGTAGTTGTCTGCGATCTTGTAGAGCATCGTATCGAGTTCCCCCGTTTCTTCGCCGACGTCGACCATGTTGACCACCAGGTCGTCGATGACGCGAGATCGGGTCTTGAGCAGGTACATCGCGGCGCAGGCGAATGCACCGATGCCGATAGCACCCAAGCTCATGAACAAGAGCTGTCCGGTCGCTCCCGCCTGCGAGGCCTTGCCGTCGGACCCTTTTCCGGCACCTCGACCCGCGGTTACCGCAACCGACAGCATCATGATCCCTGGAAACGAGCCCATCCAAACCCAGTAGAACAGGGCCAGCGGATGGAAACCCATGTAGGAATGTTCCTTCATCGGTTTGGAGATCGTCTCCCCTTCGCGGATCGCTTCGCTCACCTTGCTAAAGATCCGCTCGAACATCGCATTGCCCGACGTCTCGCGCGTGATGTTCAGAGCTTCGAGAATCGGCACACCGCTGGTCACCAGAGTCCCGAGCGTTCGCGTGGTACGCGCCAGAATATTCTTCTCCACCAAGCCGCCGAAGATCGGCACCTTGATGATGAACATGTCGTAGCCCATCCGCCCATGCTTGAATTTGCGGATCAGTTTGCCGATCAGCCAAATCACCACGGGCAGCAAGAACATGAGCCACCAGTAGATCACGACGTAATCGCTCATGGCCATCAAGAGGAGCGTCGGGGCCGGCAACTTCAGTTCGAACTCCTCGAACATCTTCTTAAAGGTGGGAACGATGAAGTACATGATCCCTGCGAGAATACCGACGGCCACCAACACGACCGCGACGGGATAAATCATCGCACCTTTGACTTTTCGTTTCAGCGACTCGGCCCGCTCCAAGAACTCTGCCAATCGCTGCAGAATGGTCTCGAGGGCACCACCCGCCTCACCTGCCTTGATCATATTCACGTACAAGCGACTAAAGACTTTCGGGCATTTCGACATGGCTTCCGAGAGGGTCGAGCCGGTTTCGATTTCGTCGCAGATATCCATCAAGGCGTTTTTGAGTTTGCCACCCTTGAGGTTGTTCTCGAGAATCCGGAGCGATCGCAGAATCGGCAGACCGGCATCCTGGAGAATCGACAACTGGCGAGTGAACGTGCAGATGTGTTTGGTCTTGGCTCCCCCCATGGCGAAGGGTCGTTTCTTCTTTTGGCCAGGAGCGCCCGCTTTCGCCGCACCTTTCTTCAAAGACAACTTCGTAACGAAGTAGCCCATCTGGCGAATCGTATTCTGTGCTTCCTCTTCGGTCGTCGCCTCGATCACGTCCTTGATCTCTTGCCCGGTGCGGTCCATGGCTTCGAACTGATACATTGGCATGGCTGAGGTTCCTCGAAGGGGAGGTAATGAAGTGCGATCTAAGCGTGCGCAATCCGGATCGGGTGTCCCCAAGTCAGGGTTGGCTGAAGTCGGTGGAGTGTGTGTGCGATGAGGCTAGTGGCCAGTCGACTCGAGTCAGCAACTCTATTTTTGGTAGCCTATCGCCAGATTTCCAGTTTTTTGAGGATATTTCGGGTCGGGAACGAAAATCCCGCCTCGGAGGCGAAAAGAACTGTCCTCGCATCAGCGTTTTGAAGTTGTTTTCGGCACCATCTCAACCCGAAGCGTAAGCGAGGGATGGATTTACGTCGCTTGCGACGCCCTCCCTCCTGCGTCCCTCGCTCACGCGTCGGGTTATGATGATCCCTGGCAAAAACTAACTGCTCGCAATCGCGACCGCTAAAAGCGCAACTTCCAAACTCACGCTTCGGGTAGTGAAAAACACTGGGGAATCGGCGTTTCGACTGCTCAAATGGTTGGGATTAGCCGTCGTGAACGGTTTCCCGAACGACTTCGTCGGCGGTGGTCAGCCCCTCAAAAACGAATTTCTTGCCGTAATCCCGGAGTGTGATCATACCGTACTCAACGGCCTTGTTCCGCAGATCGTCCGTCGTGACGTTTCGCATGATCATGTCCCGAAGGTCGTCGTTCATGACCATCAGTTCAAACAGGCCGATGCGCCCTTTGTAGCCCGTGTTGTTGCAGTTATCGCAACCTTTCCCTCGGTAGAACTTAGTGTTCTTGCTTTGTTCGTCGTCGATTCCCAGTTCGTGGAGCATCTCGAGCGGGGGTTCGGTCTGCTCGCGGCACTGGGTACAGATGCGGCGTACTAAACGCTGAGCCAGGATCGCCTCGACTGTGGCCGTGATCAAGAACGTGGGGATTCCCATGTCCTTCATGCGGGTGATGGTGCTCGGGGCATCGTTGGTGTGCAGGGTGCTGAAGACGAGGTGCCCGGTCAATGAAGCCTGGACGGCGATTTCCGCCGTCTCGAGATCCCGAATCTCTCCCACGAGGATGACATCGGGGTCTTGGCGAAGAATGGCTCGCAGGCAGGAGGCGAACGTAACGCCGATATCGTGGTCGATCGGAATCTGGACGATACCGTCGATGTCGTATTCGACCGGATCTTCGGTGGTGATCAATTTCTCACTGATTTCATTTAGCTCGGAGAGTGCCGAGTAAAGGGTGGTGGTCTTTCCCGATCCGGTCGGCCCGGTGACAAGCACGATCCCATTGGGACGCTTCATAATATTGCGGAAGTTTTCCATTACGACTTCATCCATGCCGACCTTGGTCAGCGACAGGCTGACAACGGTTCGGTCGAGGATTCGCATGACGACGCTTTCGCCGAACATGGTCGGCAACACGCTGACTCGCAAATCGACAGGGTGACCACCGACCATCAGCTCGATTCGACCGTCTTGCGGCAACCGTCGTTCAGCGATGTCGAGATTCGCCATCACTTTGATGCGGGTCGTGATTGCAAAGGCCAAGTGCCGGGGTGGCGGCACCATTTCGTAGAGGACACCTTCGGCTTTGATACGAATCCGGAACTCGTCTTCGAAGGGTTCAAAGTGAATGTCGCTCGCGTGATCTTTGATCGCCAAGAGAAGCACGAGATTGAGGAGCTTGCGGACCGGTGCGCTATCGGCGAGGGCTTCGGCGCCGTCGAGGTCGAATTTGTCTCCTTGGAGCTTGCTGACCGCTTCGGCGAGTTCTTCGTCGGCCGCCAACTCGGCCACGATCTTCTCGACGCTCAAGCTTTCGGAGGAGTAATACCGATCGATCGTTGATTTGATTTCGCGCTCGGTTGCGACCACCATTTCAATATCGAGTCCGAGGAAGGTGCGCAGCTCGTCTTGGATCGTCAAGTTTTGCGGGTCGCAGGTAGCCACTGTCAATCGGTGGCCATCGAACCGAACCGGCACAACGCGGTAGAGCTGTGCCATCGTTTCGGTCAGTTTCTCCAGCAATTCCTTGGAGATTTGGGTATCCGCAAGAGTCACGACCTTCATATTCATCTGTTCGCCGAGGGCTTGCGCAAGCTGCTCGTCGGTGATCAGCTGCATGTCTTCGGCGAGTTTGCCGAGCAGAGCCCCGGGCTGTTGTTGCTGTTCCTCGAGGAGCAACTGCAACTGCTCGTCGGTGATGAAGCCCATGTCGACAAAGATCTGTCCAATTTTTCGGGAGGCCATGATAGTTGCCTTGCTCGGTTGGGTAACAACTTCTTCGGTCGGTTAACAAGCGTTGGATCGGACAAACGATGACTTAGGAACCGTGGTCGAATTGCTCTTCGTTGGTTTCTTCGTCGGTGATACCACGTCGGGCGTTGACGATCCGTTTTGCGAGGTCGTCGGGTCGGTGGGCTTTGGCGAGAATATCCTCGACCGTCACCTTGCCATCGCGGTACAAGTTGAACAGTGCATCGTCCATGAGATTCATCCCGAACTTGGCCCCGGTTTGGATCGCGGATCCGATTCGGAACGTTTTGTTTTCGCGGATCAAGTTTGCTATACCCGGGGTAACGACCAGGACTTCGTAGGCGGCCACGCGACCTCCTCCGATCCGTGGAATCAGGGTCTGAGCCACGACTCCCAGCAAGCTGGTCGAAAGCTGGGTTCGGATCTGGTCCTGCAAGTTTCCGGGAAAGGCGTCGATCAAGCGGTTGACCGTACCCTGGGCGCTATTGGTGTGCAACGTACCGAAAACGATGTGCCCCGTTTCGGCGGCGCTGATCGCCGCAGAGATGGTTTCCAAGTCTCGCATCTCACCGACGAGAATACAGTCCGGGTCCTGACGCAACGCGCGGCGAATCGCTTCCGAGAAACTCGGGACATCCACCCCGACTTCACGTTGGTTGATGGTCGATTTCTTGTGGTCGTGATAGAACTCGATCGGGTCCTCAATCGTGATGATGTGGTGGTCGTGATTGATGTTCAGGAAGTCGATCAAGCTCGCGAGGGTGGTACTCTTTCCAGATCCGGTTGGCCCGGTGACCAACACCAGCCCACGCGGTCTGAGCACCATCTTGATCACTGCTTCGGGAAGCCCCAACTGCTCCGGAGTGAGCTTGTCGTTGGGAATCTGACGCAACACCATCGAGATGAAGCCGCGTTGCTTGAAAATCGATACGCGGAAACGTGCCAACGTACCGAACGCAAATCCAAAGTCCGCGCTCCCGGCTTCCTGTAGTTCCCGCTGGCATCGCTCCGGTGCAATACTCTTCATCAACTGGACGGTATCGTCCGCCTCGAGGACTTTGGTCTCAAGTTTCCGCATCCGTCCGTGAAGACGGAACACGGGTGGCTGGCCTACGACGATGTGAATATCGCTGGCACCTTGTTTTACTGCTGCCTGAAGCAGCTTGTCGATCAAAACAGTGGTCATGGCAAAACAGTGGTGATTAAGTTTACTGAAAGGGCGAAATAGGAGGTTTAGCAAAAAAGAGAGGTTAGGAAACTCACGGGGCGACTTTGGCTTGCTCCCCCCCTGCAGTGGCCAGAAACTCGTCGATCACGCGTTGGATGGCGATGTGCTCCTGCTCGGTCTTCTTTGCGCAGCGGTAGACCTCGTCCAGGGTGGAGATGCCGTTGATCACTTTTCGCAAACCGTCGCAGTAGAGAGTAGTCATGCCACCGAGGATCGCCTGAGTGCGAAGGTCGGCTGAGGATCGGGAGCCGAACATCATCTCACGGATGCGGCTGTTGATCAGCATCAATTCGTAGATCCCGATCCGACCACGGTACCCCTTCTTCTGACAGTACGGGCACCCCTTCCCCTTGGCGAACTTTGCCACCGATGTGATCTCTTTGGGCAACCCAGCGTCGTCCAGGACACTGTCGGGCAACTGCAACGAGTACTTGCATCGGGTGCAGATCTTCCGGACCAGACGCTGTGCCAAGACCGCGATGACCGAGCTGGCAACCATGTACGCGGGTACCCCCATATCGGTCATCCGAGTCACGGCACTGGGCGCATCGTTCGTATGTAGTGTACTGAATACTAAGTGTCCAGTCAGACTGGCTTGGATACCCATCTGAGCGGTCTCGGTATCTCGCATTTCGCCGACCAGGATAATGTTGGGGGCCTGTCGCAACATGGCTCGAATGATGCGGGCGAAGTCGAGGCCGATGTTGTGCCGAACCTCCACTTGGTTGATACCAGGCAAGTAGTATTCGACCGGGTCCTCGGCTGTGATGATCTTGCGGTCTGGTCGGTTCAAAGCGTTCATGGCAGCATACAGCGTCGTTGTCTTGCCGGAACCTGTCGGACCGGTTACCAGGAAGATGCCATTAGGACGCTTAATGAGACTGGTAAAGATTTTGAAGTCTCGATCGCAGAGGCCGAGCTGTTTGACCCCGACGCGGATGTTGTCCTTGTCGAGTAGTCGCATGACGCAGGATTGGCCATGGTTGGTTGGGATGACCGAAACGCGAAGATCGAGTTCCTTCTCGGCGACCGTAATCTTGATACGCCCGTCTTGAGGTCGCCGGCGCTCGGCGATGTCCATGCGTGCAAGAATTTTGATACGGGAGAGAATCGCACTCAAGAGGCGGCGCGGGGGACTGTCTCGTTCCACCAGCACGCCGTCGATTCGGTACCGAATCCGAACGCGATCTTCGAAAGGTTCAACGTGGATGTCAGAAGCCCGCAACTGGACAGCTTCCTGAATCATCAGCTGAACTAATTTGACGACTGGGGCAGAGTCTTCGTCGTACCCTTCATCGTCCGACATCTTGTCTTCTTCGGTTTCGGTGAAGTCGATTTGGGTGTCGGTGAATTCTTGGAGCATCGAGTCGGCGGACTCCCCTTCGACCTGACCGTAGTAGCGGTTGATGGCTTCCTGGATGAGTTCTTGGGGTGCCAGGGCGGTATCGACTTTACGGTTGAGGATGAACCGCAGCTTTTCGATAGTTTCGATATCAAATGGGTCGGAGACTAGGACCTTGATCGTGTCATCTTCTTCGGCGTAGGGGATGATCTTGTTTTCGCGAGCGACCGATTCGGGGACGAGTTGGATGATCGGGTCGGGGATACGGACCGCGGACAGGTCGACGTACTCGAAGCGGTAGAACTCGGCCAGGGTCATGGTGACTTCCTCGCCGGTAGCATAGCCGAGACTGACGAGACAGGGGCCGATTTGCCGGTCCTCCTTTTTCGCCATTTGCTTGGCTTCGTTGAGCTGCTCGAGGGCGACGATGCCCCGGGCGAGGAGCAGATCGGTATAGTCCCTCATGGGTTGGTCCATGGGAAAACTCCAGCAAACGAGGATGGTTGAATCGCGTTGGAAGTTCCGAGGCTAGCTAAACCTTCCCCGGACCCCTCAGTATATCGCAAGAGGATTCTCGCCCACAAACAACTTCTGGCAACTTCCTGGCGAAATCTCAGGAAAAACGGCACTATGGCGAGTTCTAGCCAGCCAGGTGGCTGAGAACTTGGAGGACGCCATTGAGGTGTGCCATCCGAGGTCCGTAGCGATCCAGAAAATCGGAGAAGACGTACTCGCTATCAGCAAGGTCGTCCTTGGAGTCTTCAACCTCATCGGCCATTTTTTGGAGAAACTCGGTTTGAACTCCTGAGAGGGTTTCTAAGGCAGACTTGCAGGAGCGGACCAAATGGGGGTGAGCGTTGCGCCACTGGGTGATTTCGGTCTGCCGTTGGTTGTTGGCTTGATTGGCGGACTGCAAAACCTGCTTGTTGACATGCAACAACTGTTCGATGAGTTGGTTTTGGCGATTTTGGACTTCGACAAGTTGCCGCGTTAATGCAATCAAAGTGGATGCCAAGTCAGCAGGACGTTGTTCGCGGGTTTGCGGACTGGTCGCATCGGCCGAAACATTGATGGAAAAGACAGGCGAGAAAGGGCTGGGGTCATTCGACATAATGATGCCTTAGATTGCGAAATGCAGGCTAACGGAACCATTTCAGTATAATCGGGCGTGCGCGCGAAAGTCGAGGCGCTGGCAATCGACAGCTCGCAGGATTGCCCGAGAAACAGGGCATAAAGTGGGAGGATTGTGCCGGGAAATTCGTTTAGGACTATTTGGATTGGATGAATTGCTGGATGAACGTCGAAGGAAGGATACCGATCCAACGCTCCTTTCTCTTGGATGAACAACTTGTAGTCATTGGATATTTGGCCTCAAGTGGCATACGGGGCTCCTAAACCGTGAGACGCCCCGCAATTTCAGAACCCCGCGAAGCACCTGGTCACACGCGACGTACTTGATATGGATGGATTGCAGTCATCGACGGAATCGATTCTAGGTTTTCTCGCTGTCCGGCAGAGGGAGCCGCACGGATTCTTCGGCGGTTATCTGGTTGTCAACTCTCGGGCCAGACCTCTCGAATTCCATTGCACCCTTCCGGTCCAACCGACTCGAGCTCAGCAAATCCTTTACGGCGCGACGCTGACCGAGTACGTCTGCGGCGAGTTGATTGCTCGGGCACTATTGGGGAAAGCCGCCGCAAGGCCGCAACTGGTACTGACCGATTGCTATGCTTCGCTCGCCGTTCGGCACTGGATGGATCAACCCCTGCTACATGTGGCGGCCGACACACTTCCAAGCATGAAGGGAAGCATCGAGGATCGGACAACCGATGATTTGGAGGGATTCACGATTCCGGAGTTGACCGTTCGTGATTCCCGTTACGTGAGTCGTCAACGACATAACGCGACTTTTTCCTGCCTCACTAGCTACGGCCGCGACATGGACGGTTTGGATTGCCTTGCGGACTTCGAGGGAAGTCTCGATCTGCTAGAACCTTTCTCGCGCATCGTCGAGGCATTGGCCGAGGCACATCCCAGGAGCCGAGCAGCTTAAAGCGATGCGCGCACTTACTCCATCGGAAACAAACTCTCTGGAGCACGCACATCCTCTTGCAGCTTGGCGAGCGACCGATTCGGCGACCGAGGTCACGATCGCTGACCCGAACCAACTCTCTCTAGGTTCCTTGGATCCGCCTCCGGCATTTTCCATTCAATTTCAGCCGGCCCCACCCAAGACACTGGGCTTTGCGTTTCCCGATGCTCCGTGGGCTCGCAACTGGCTCGCAGGGAATCCATCTGCGAAAACTTCGGTGCAGCAAGTTGTTAAGAAAGAGGAGGGAACGGACCCTTCGCAGGCCACGCCATCGCGCAAGGCGAAGCTCCGCCCGCCGGGAGACTTGGTCCGACTCGAGGATCGACTGTACTACGTCTTGCAGCCTCCCTTAGAAACCATTGTGCAAAACGCGCAGTTGACGTTTCCTCATCAACCCTTCCATTATCAGATGGACGGCATCGCCTTCTTGTTTCCGCGCCGTGCCGCTGTGTTGGCCGATGAAATGGGTTTGGGAAAAACGATGCAGGCCATCACCGCGATTCGCATGTTGCTGCTCGCAGGCGAAATGAGCAGCATTCTGCTGATTTGTCCCAAGCCGTTGGTATCCAACTGGGTGAATGAGTTTCGCATGTGGGCCCCCGAGATACCTTTAGCGGTCATCGAAGGGGATTCCAACAAACGCGCATGGGTTTGGTCCAACCCTCAAGCTCCCGTCAAAATCGCCAACTACGAAGTCATCGTGCGGGATTGGGCGGTGATCGATCAAGCATCTCTTCATTTCGATTTGGTGGTGCTCGACGAAGCGCAGCGCATCAAGAATCGTCAAAGCACCACCAGCGAAGTCGTCCGTTCGATCCGTAGGACTCGCTCCTGGGCATTGACCGGTACGCCGATCGAAAATTCGATCGAGGATCTGGTCAGCATCTTTGAATTTTTAGCACCGGGGCGACTGCGAGACGATATGCATCTTCGGTCGTTGGGCCAAGCCACCCGCGACTACATCTTGCGACGGACCAAAGACCAAGTGCTCAACGACATGCCACCCAAACTCTTTCGCAACGCCGAACTGGATTTGACTCCGGAGCAGCGAGCCAGCTATCGCGCGGCTGAAGAAGAGGGGATCGTTCATCTGTCGGACTTGGCGGAATCGATCACGGTGCAGCATGTGTTTGAACTCGTATTGCGACTCAAGCAGATTTGCAATTTCGATCCGGCAACAGGTGCCAGCAGCAAACTCGAGCGACTCGAGGCCGACATGGAGGAGATCGCTGCCAGTGGCCAGAAAGCGATCGTATTCAGCCAATGGGTTGAGACCCTTGAGACACTCGCGGAGCATCTGAAACGGTTCCGTCCTGCGCAGTACCACGGCCGCATACCATCGAATCGACGCGATGCAGTTCTAGCGCAATTCCGAAGCGATCCCAAGAGCAGCGTGATCTTGATGAGTTACGGGGCCGGGGCCGTGGGGCTCAATCTGCAATTTTGCCATTACGTATTCTTGTTCGACCGCTGGTGGAATCCTGCTGTAGAGGACCAGGCAATCAATCGCGCCCATCGACTTGGGGTGAAGCAACCGGTCACCGTAACTCGCATGATGGCGGTCGAAACGATTGAACAGCGCATCGATGAAGTCCTTTCGCAGAAGCGGGAGTTGCTTCAAACGCTGTTCGCAGAAACAGGAACTCCCGGAAATCTGGGTTTGAGTCGCCAAGAGATCTTTGGCCTATTCGGATTGTCGACTCCCCGCAACACGCGCAACGCGGCATGAGGAAGGGGCGAGGCTCAATGCCTCACGACTGGGCCGATCATCACGAAATCGATCACGGCTGACAGGGGCGTGGTCCTAGTTGTTCCGGTTCTTCGAAGATCTCAATCGGAACGATGTTTGGGTATCGCCGATGCAGTTTTGCCAATCGCGCTTGATCGAGGGGGTTGGCATCGATTTGGCGGATGCAGATGCGAGCGATTTGCTTGGGGTGTTTCGCGGCGAGCTTGGCGTACATTTCAGGATCTTTCTCTCCGCTGTCTCCGATCAACACGAATTGCCGCTGTGGCAAGCGTTTGACAATGCCGCGGATGACCCCAGCTTTACTCTTGCGCCGAATAATGCTCCATCGTTTGAAGAGCTCATCGCGCAAACGGAACCACTTCAGGTGCATGCTTCCTGCAGGAAATCCCTCGACGTGCAGAAATTCGTGGAGTGCGTCGAAGATTTGCCATGGGCTGCTGCTGACGTAGTGGAACATTGTCCCGCTCTGGGACCAATCCCGATAGACCTTCGACATGCCATGGATGCTCTCGAAGGGTTCGGAAAAAGTGCGTTGCAGCATGCGCTTTCGATTGCACACTTCGGTCCGCTTGATCGTATCGTCAATATCGCTGATGACGCTGATCCCTCGGTCTTGGGCGAGGTAGACGGAACTGGTGGCTGCGATGGGGCCTTCGCCGCAGTGAACCAGCAACTCAGGCAAGGATTCGCTTGCCGACTGGGAGCCGTAGCTTCGATAGTTTTGCAGAATGCGTCGCGGAATATCGAGCTTGCAGGAAAACAGACCGCTCGATTTCGATTTGCGAGGCAAGACATGCAGTTGATCAGCGACTGTCACATGCAGACGTCGCCGCGATACCGGCGCGACGAGAAATCCTTGCAGCCGCTCATTGAAGAGTGAACCGCGGGCGACTTCGTCTTCAAGGTCTAAAGCTCGGATGAAACCGCGGAGCATCAGCCGCTTCGCCAGCGAGAGGGGAACCTGCTTGCACACCCGTCCCTGAATCATGAGTCGCCATGCCGAACCGCTATAGATGGGGTAGGCAAACGTTGGGAAAAGTTGAACGGCGACATCGCCGGAGTCTCGATCCTCGATGTTTGGACTCATGCGAATCCTGGGCTGTAAGGGTGAACGAGACAAGTCCTGCACAAACTCACTCCTCTCACGCGGATTTTTGCGATCCAAGTTCTACGAGTGACTGAGACTGGACCGATCGATAAATGGCCTCGATCGCGATCAGATCTTTTAGCCCTTCCTCGCCCGAGACTCGCGATGGCCGATTGTCTTGTATGCACTTGGCAAACTGATCCATCTCGGTCGCGAATTGATCTTGCTGCGGCAAGTCCGTAGAACCCTGCGAGGACTCTAAACGATTGTCGTTGTAGCTGTAGGCCGGGTCCATTCCGAACCAACCGTTATCTGCGAAGGCTCGGAAGCGATTCAGGCCATTGAAGTTGTAGCTGGTGCTACAGTATGCGAGGACGCCTGACGGAAACCGCATGGTCCATGTCAGGGACTCGTCCACCTCAGCAAATTTCTGGGCATCGGTTTTGGTTTCCTGCGCGACGATCGACAACGGCTCCTCGCCGGTAAGGTACCGGCACGCTTGCAAGGCATAGATACCGACATCCATCAATGCACCTCCACCCGCCAATGACTTTTTAAGACGCCATTGGTTTGGGTCTCCGATTTTGAAGCCGAAACCAGCCTCGATCATCTTGATCGCACCCATCGATTTCTCTCGAGCGAACTCCATGCAACGCATGTGTCGGGGTTCGAATTGGCAGCGATAACCGATCGCGAGCAGTCGGCTGGCCTCCTGGCATGCCGCGATCATCTGGCGGCATTCCTCCGAGGTATTGGCCATGGGCTTTTCACATATCACATGCTTTCCAGCGCGGGCAGCACGAATGGTGTACTCGGCGTGCATACTGTTTGGAAGGACGATGTACACGATATCGATCGAGTCGTCCCCAGCGATCTTGTCAAAGCTGTCGTAGTTGTAAACATGACGTTGATCGATTTGGTAACGATCGGCCCAGGTGCGCTCTTTCTCGGGAGTGCCGGTCACGATTGCTGACAACCGACAATGCTGTGTTTTTTGAAGCGCCGGTGCGAGTTGATGGTTGCTTAAGCTACCCAAGCCGACGAGGGCAACGCCGAGTTTCTTGTCTTCAGCCGCAGAGGCTGCGGAATGAAAGCCTCCTTGTGTCATCCCCACGGCGACTGCAGCCGAAACGCTCGCTATGAATTCGCGACGTGATGTACTCATGTTTAGTGCCTCGAAGATCCGTTTGTGGAGTGAATGTGGCCTCTGGAATTCGATCCAACCCTGTCAGTGTACTCAAAACCTAGGACGATTTGTCTGACGAATCGCCTGGGGAACGCGAATCGGACAATGGATTGGAACCTGCCCCTGGTGATGATGCCCCCGGTGATGTCGAGATATCTTTGGGGACCGACTCTTTATTGTCGGTATTGCTCGGTGAGCTGGGCTTGCCGTGCGGTGCTGCTTTGGGTGCGTTGAGCAAGACGGTGACAGCTCCGAGGATTCCCAGGACCAACGAACCGCCGAACAGGGCGTTCAAGTTGTCAAATTTTCCCTTCTCCACGATGCTAGCCAAGGTGTTGATGACCGGCGCGAAGCCAAAGACCAGAGGCATCACAAAGATCGGTTTGCCGCCGTAGGTAAAGGCGAGGATGATCCCTAAAGCTCCCATCGCGCCGCATGTTCCAGCGAGAACCGCCCACAACATTCCGTATAAACCGTAACTGCTCGTTTCATGCATCGACATCGATTCGATTGAAACGACCGGGACCATGACTGCGATGATAAAGTATGCGATCCCAACACAGCAGAACGGCCGAAGTCGCGAGCCACCCATCTTCGTTTGACCGATGTGAAGAAACGGACCATAGGATCCCCAGCAGAGGACGGCCATTGCGATCGATAGTCCGATCGCAAGCCAATTGTTGGCCCCCCGATCAGTCTGTGCAGTCCGATCCGTCCGATCAGTCGGATCGGTCGGATCGCTCTGATCGTTGGCGTTAGCGGCACTGGACGCTGCGGCGCTCGCATGCGACTTTGCTTGTGGTTTGTTGACGAATACCCCGATCATCCCGATCGCTACCATCGCCATACCGACGAGAAACAGCGGTTTGATCTGTTTGAACGACTTATTCAAGTAAGACGTCAGTAGCGTGTTCACCACCGGTGCGCCGCCAAAGACGATCGGCATGACGAAGATGGGTTGTGCTTTGAAGGCGAGGGCCATGGACACCCCTAGGGCCCCCAATGCTCCGACCGCTCCGGCGAACAAGGACATGATGGTGCCGCTGATCGACCAGTAACCCGTTTCTCGTTTGCGGTTGAGGAGTGCCACGGGGACCAAGACCGCGATCAGAAAGTAGGCGAGTCCCACGCCGACGAAGGCTCTCAAAGAAGCCCCCAGCTCTCCCTGGAAATTGTCCTTATGCTCCATCAGCGAAGTGCCTTTGTGAAGCACGATGCCGTAGATCCCCCAAAAGAATGCGGTCATCGCGGTGAAGGCCAACACGAACGGTAATTTCAGCATGAGATCAGGGTGTTCTTTTCTGCGGGTAAAAAAGTAGGTGCTCAAGCATCGGATGAAGCTAACGGACCGTCAGCATTCGTTCCAGGGCGACTAGCGACCAACGTGCGACATCTTCTTTGACGACGATGCGATTGACAATCGTACCGTTGATGATGTTTTCGAGACTCCAGCACAGGTGGGACAAATCGATGCGATACATCGTCGCGCACATGCATACCAAAGGTGAGAGGAAATGGATCTCTTGCTCGGGGTGTTGTTTTTTGAGTCGATTCACAAGGTGAAGTTCGGTGCCGATCGCCCACTTGGTTCCCTCCGGAGCCGATTTCACCGTTTCGATAATCTTGCTCGTCGAACCCGATATGTCGGCGATGTCGTTTACCTCTTGTGGGCATTCGGGATGCACGAGGATTTTGATCCCAGGAATCTTTTCACGGAATTGATGAACGTGAGTGGCCTGAAACATCTGGTGTACCGAGCAATGCCCTTTCCACAGGATGACTCGAGAGGCTTGAATCAATTCTGTGGTGTTGCCTCCGAGTTCGTCTTCGTGCGGATTCCAAACGGGCATCTGATCGTTCGTGATCCCCATCTTGAGAGCAGTGTTTCTGCCCAAGTGTTGATCGGGAAAGAAGAATACCCGCTTTCGCTGTCGGAAGGACCATTCCAGAACAGCCTTCGCGTTGCTGCTGGTGCATACGATGCCGCCGTGCTTCCCGCAGAAGGCTTTCAAGCTCGCGGCACTATTGATATAGGTGACCGGAGTGAGATCGGAAGTATCGATGACTTCGCCGAGTTGTTCCCAAGCGGATTCGACTTGACGGATCGCAGCCATATCTGCCATCGAACAACCTGCCGCCATATCGGGCAAGACAACCGTCACACGCTCTCCGCCGCGCGAGTCGAGTTTCTCTGGGCGGTTCGCAAGGATGTCAGCGGTCTCAGCCATAAAGTGAACACCGCAGAAGACAATGTAGCGACAGTCGCTACTGTCGGCTGCCAGGCGGCTTAGTTGGTACGAGTCGCCTGTCAGGTCGGCGTGCTCGATGACCTCATCCTGTTGATAGTGGTGACCGAGGATCAGTAAGCTTGCCCCGAGTTTCTTTTTCGCTTGGGAGATGCGGTCGCAAAGGTTTTCATTGCCCAGTTCTCGATAGGGAGCGAACGGGAGTGATGATTCAAGGGTGACAACGCTCATACGGATGCTCGGGACAGGTGCTGATCGGAAAGTGAGTTGAATATTTCTTAGCATTATCGCGAAAGCCGACAGGCACGCAATGAGCGACACCGAGTACCAAAACAGTGATCTTGGCGCAAAAACGAGGGTATTTCTCAAGTGAAGTACGCTCTTTGGGCGAATCATATCGGATGATAACACGTCTGTCGGAGTCGACTTGGCGATTGTCGGCGATGGTTGGCGTAGTTGTGGTATGGTTGTGCTGCTACACGGCCATGCGGAAAACCAGCCATGCGGAAAGCCAGCAGTCCTTTAAACGGCAAGTATCGAACACGGAAGGCTTGGACCCACTGATGTCTTTTCCAGAGCAATACGAAACCGAGGATCCTGCCAAAAGGGAATTTTGGAAGAGTCTTTTGCGGATCCAAGCCGATGTGGCGGTCGTTTTGGCTCAGCAACCCGTTGCTGTCGATCGCGTACTTCACTTTGTTCCAGGGATCATGATCCAGTTTGAAAAGCAGTGCGACTCACCGCTCGCACTGGAGGTCAAGGGTCAGAAGATCGCAGAAGGGGAAGTGGTCAAAGTCGGCGACAAATTCGGTTTGCGGATCACCGACGTTTGCGAGCATTCCGAGACTTGGGTACCCCTGGTAACGCAAAATTCCGCGAGTTCTCCCCCCTCTACCAATTGATTCTTTGCTATCTATCCATCAATAAAACATCAATAAGTGCCACCCACCTACTTAGATAGGTGCCACCCACGTACTTGCCTGATAGCTAGCAAACCCACGCTTGGGTGGCCTGCATTTCAGCGGTCCGCAATGTAAGCCGACGAGCGAGACTCTCGGGTTGGAATGCTTGCGCATATCGGCTAACCTTGGGATGAGACACTGGAGAGCCTCTCCGATCCTCTGGCACACCGCAAAAGCAAATTTTTAGGATCCGTCGTTGAGCGGCTGCGAACTACGCAGGTAGGCCATCAAGTCGCGAAGCTGCGATGGCTGCAATTTGTCGAGCAGCCCCTCAGGCATCAAGGACAATACCTGCGGTTGCAGCGACTCGATCGATTCCCGCTCCAAGGTATGCAACTGGCCATCGATGTTGCGCAACAGCACTTGGTCGTCGGTCTGACTCTCAATAAATCCGCTCAATACCGTGGCATCGTCCGTCATGACCCGCACCATCTGATATCCTTCGCGAATCTCTAGACTCGGTGCAATGATATTCCGAAGCAGCGTCTCCAACTGATCTCGCTGGTAACCCGTCAACTCGGGACCGACCGCACCGCCGTCATCAAACAGCCGATGGCATCGGCTGCACAATTCGCGATACAACTTCTTGCCTTGATATGGGTCGCCGCTCCCGTCGAGAACCATCGACGCGATTTCGCGGCTGCGAGTATTGGCAGCTGCCAAATCGATCGATGCGAACGCAGGATAGAGCTTCGAAAGCTGAGCCTGCAACGAGTCATCAAGATGCAACCGCATCGCGCGCACGGACTCGGGCGGCATCTGATCCACCATCGATTGATTGTTTGAACAACTAATGAGCCACTGGCGGGTCCAAGATGCACGCGAGGAAAGGACCGAACCTGCGGCAGGACGCAACTCCGCGGGCAACTCGCCCCAAAATCCCAAGATCTCTGCAGCAACTTGCTCATCATCGTAACCCGAAAGCGCGCTGAGCGCCGCTCCACGTACCGCTCCCTTGGACCCTTTGTCTTTGGCGACATTCACCAGCGTTTCGAACATGCCGGTAGCTTTGCGCACATGGGCGAGTTCCCCTGCCAGTCGAGCCAACTGAGTTCGCATCGCATCCGGATTCTTGGAATCCTGCAGTGTTGCAACCGCTTGCGATAAGGCCGCCGTATCACCACGACGCACTAGCAGTGTTAACGACGGTTGCCCCAGTTGCACCATGGCATC
>JAGWWZ010000118.1 GCA_018970165.1 Planctomycetota bacterium
GAGGAATCCGATCCGGGAAGAAAATGCTCCCCCGCGTTATCGTACAGGCACATTACTCGAGCGATTTGTTTCGACTTGGCGTAATTCGGATGCTTGGCCATCGGCTGCAGCGTAAACAGGAACGGCCGCGGATAACTGACCACGTGCGTTCCAAGATTGACTTGGTCGTAAAGATCGCCATCGAGTTGCGTCTTGGCGATGGAGACCAACGAGTCGAGATTTGGGTTCAGGAACTGCTGCTCTTCATATTCGTGAAGCCGAGAATTCGCGGCTGTATCGGTATCGGTCATCGCGATACCGAATTTCGACGGAAGGATCTGGCGCAATTTCCAGGTCATCGAGGTGAGGAAGTAGCTCTTCCCAGAAGCAGACGCTCCCAGGATCGAAAAAAAAGTGGGGGCGATTTGGAACAGCGGGCGAGCAATTTCCAGATGGCATTTCGGGCACGCCAAACGACTCGTCCGCTGCCCTTCCGGATCGATTGCCTCCCCGTCAGCCGTGAAACGGGACGGCAGGAATCGAATCGTCTGCTGATCCCCTAACCGGGGGTCGCCGAACAAATTCGGATGGTCAGTCGCAATCCACAACGATTCCTCAGGTGCGAATACATGCCAGCAATGAGGGCACGTAATGCTGCTGCGAACTGTAAAATTTGTGGGTGTTTCAATCATGGAACGCTCCTTCCATATAAGTAAGCGTTCCTGGCGACATAGTGTGCCACCCAAAACAACTTATACGGATAATTCGTTAAAAATTTAGTGGAAGTCGGGCCATTCCCGGAGCAGGAGCAAATTCTAGTCTACCTAGCGTCGGAAACCAACCGCCATCTCCATTGAAACAGCCACATTGGCGAACGTCCGTTCATTCCTAAAGCGCCCCGTAATTCGCAGACCATTGGAGGCCTGAATCGCTTTTTGGGAGCGTTGCGGTCGCCAAGATCTCGTCACCTTGATCTGAAGATGGCTGGCAAGCGGCAAAGGATCGAACGAAACCGCTTTCGTTTGGTTTAACATGCGTACGGTCTACGAACTAATGACATACGCGGGAGAACGCAACAGCGAATCATTGTCTCACATGTGCCCCGAAATGACGATGGCCTATCCATGCGACCATCTGCACCCATTCGCAAAAGGGGGAACAAGCCTTGGTGATAGAAAAGACTCCAAGTTAAGTCGTCACACAAAATCTCCCGAAGCGAGCCCGCAATTAGGCAAACACGCCCAAACCCACTTCGGCGCACTGACGTGTTAATTTCTCTCATGGCGAGAATTCGGTAGCGAGACCGGAAAACCTCTGGCAAAAAATAGGGGGCGAAAAATAGGCAATCAATCGGCATTGTCTTTTGCCCTCCATCTTTCGCCCTACGGTTTTCGACCGAGGTTCTTGATCCATCGTTTGCGGGTGGCATACAACGCGGCTAGGACCGATTAGAATATTCGCATCACAGTTGGATGGCCGTAGGATTTCGGTAAGAGTCGGCCGTTATAGTCAAAGGATTCCACGCGATGGTAACTCAAGCAGATATCGAACGAGTGCAAGAAGAGATCAAGCCGCAAGTCATGATCTTGTCGATCATCCACCTAGCGATGATGGCTGGAGCGGGTACGTATGCGATCTTCGTTTTGAAAACGATCTCAGCCAAACAAGGGGCGGAAAACCAACCCATGGAGTCCCTATTGATGTTCCTCGTCCCCCTCATAGCTTGCGGTGTCATGTCCTTGGTTATTCCATCGCTTGTTTTCGCGAACCTCAAAAAAAATCTGACGTGGACCAACGATCCAGCGAATCCATCTCCCGAAAATCCAAGTCAACCATCTTCGGCTACTACCAACGTTGCCGATACACCTGCCATAGCGCTTATGGGAGCGACCACGATCACGCGGATCATCGGACTGGCGATGCTCGAGGGGCCTATGTTTCTTTGCTCATTCTTGGCGAGCAAATACTCTCCTTGGTGGCTTGTGGGTTCCGCGATCTTCTTTCTATTGATGGCGATCCGATTTCCACTCCCGAGGCCCCTTGCGGAATGGATTGCCGACGAAGAGGAGCAACTTGTGGCGAGTAGACGCAGTGAAAGCAAATAGAAGCCACTAGGGTGAGCAACTAGGACAGGCATCGCACAGCCGCTGTCAAAAAGGCTAGCAAAGAATGCGGGAAAGTGAATCTCTCCTCGACGCGATGCCAGTATTCAAATACCGATCCATACGCAGTGACTGCCTGGTCTTTTCGACTTTGCACAGCAGACTTCCAGCCGACTTGAAGTCCGTTGACTGTCACGACGACGGACTGGGAAGTCCGTCGTACACGGTTGGGCAGCACCAATGCGGCTCTTGTTGGTTGCGATTGCTGTTCGATGGAGAGAAACCTAGAGAAAGCGGATGGGGAGGGATTCGAACCCCCGGTAGAGTAAACCCTACTCCGGTTTTCAAGACCGGTGCATTAAACCGCTCTGCCACCCATCCAACGATCGAAAAACCTGCGTTTTTGCTACTTTTCCTCCATGGCGATGAGCATCTCACCCCATGAACAACCCTTTCATACCCTCGTCATACCCTTTTTGAGTCCACTAGAGAGATCCTCGCGGGTACTATCGAATCAAAATCGATCAGACAGCCCATGGTTTTACTCTTGTTCCACACTTCCTGCAATCTGAGGACTTCGCTGAGAGCCTACCCGAGACCCCCGAAAACCGCAGCTTAGGCAGCTACTGTCCCTTGGTTCCGGCGGCCTTGGTTCCGGCGGCCTCGGTTCCGGCTGCCTCGGTTCCGGCTGCCTCGGTTCCGGCGGCTTTGTCCGGTTCGCCGGGAACGGGTTCATGACCATGGTCTTCGGAGCTTTGGGATGAGACAGGGTCGGCCCCCTGGACCACCAATTTCACTTCGTTCGGGCTATCGGGTTGGATGGTGAAACTCAGTTCGCTCGTGGAGTACATGCTGTGCTTGCGGTTGACCACTCCCATCGTGCTCGGCCGATAATTCGGGATCTCCTCGAGTTGAATGAACTGAACGACCACGCACCGATGCTCACCGGCAACCGCTCCATCGTTGGGCTGGTACGTTGTGAGGGTGAAGCTGCCATCGAGATCGATTGAACCCGTGGCCTGAACGTTGTGCTGCACCGACTTGGTTTCGACCGTCCCAACCTTGACTGGCGTGCCGTTGGCAAAAACGACTTTGCCTTGGACAGGATAGGTTTTCAGTCGCCCGCTGTTACAACCAGAGAGAATCGCACATGCGATCAGGGTGCACACGATACCCCGAAAACTGCTAAAGGTTCTCATCGAACTTCCCATGTATCCGAGAATCTAATCTTCCAGAGTCACAGGGACGCCGTCCGCGCGATTGCACAACCGCCCAAGCGTTTCGGTATCGATTTGATTGCTGATTGCGCGAACGCTTCCATCTCCCAGTGCAAATTGGCATAGACCTCCATGCCAACTTCCCCACCGTACCAAGTCGTTTCCTTCTGCTCGTGGGTCGGAGCAAATAGGTGCGGTCGGACCGCCGATACGGGAGAAATTGTAAAGCTTGTCACCATTGAAGATGAACGCGTCCTGAGGAGATTGGCCCAGCTTTCCGATTGGAACGTGCATTTCACCCGCCAAGAGCGTGTTGCTCAAACCATCGATGACACTGGCATGTCGGATTCGGTCAACCCAGCCTTGGGGAGCGCCATTGGTGCATCGTGCGCGGCTCGAGATGATCATTCCCGTCCCGTTGCCGCCATAGTTAAAATCCGTTGGCAGTCCCGATGAGCCTGGGGAAAGATCTCCGTGGTTGCCACCATAATCGCCCACCGCGCCCAGAGCTGTTCCGCCACCTCCTGGTACTGGATACTTGCAACCACAGGGGAGCGTGATCCAAGTCGTTCCTGCTCCAATCACATCGCCTAAACCGATTGCATCGCCGGCGGATCTGCGGGATGGGCAACAGTACATGGGGAGATTTTGGGACCGGACTTGATCGGTATGGCTCGCGTAAGCGAGGCCGTAATCCCATTGTCGCTCGATGTTGCTGGCTTCCATGTAAGGCATGATCCGAACGAGCCATGTCGTTTCCTTGCCGCCACAGGCTCGAGAACTATCGTCCCCAGGCCGAGGTTGGTAGCGGGCGGGTGGATAACTTCCCATCGCACTGTGAAACATGTCCGTTGCCAACGCGATCTGGTGCAAATTGTTTTTGCAACTCATGACTCTTGCTGATTCGCGCGCTGCTTGTACCGCTGGCAATAACAAACCGACCAATAAGCCGATGATTGCGATGACGACCAACAGCTCGACGAGGGTAAAAGCTCGATGATTTCTTTGCGATCTCATAGTGGACCCGCTTTTCGAAGGGCAAATCGATTCAACAGCTATTATGCGAGTCCGACCACAGGGGAGCAAACGCAACTTCATCAAAAAAACCTAGAGATTGCGAGCTGCTTGACTTTGCAGACTACCGCGAAAATACTGGAGTCGTGGTTTTCTACAAGGAATTGAACGCGTAGCACTGCCATTGCGTACGGACAGTTGTGCGGATTTTCAGGGGGGTCTTCTCACTTTTTCCGATCGTATATGAGGTAGCGATGGTCGGGGCAGGGAGCAAAGCGAAAGCATTCAGGACCGCGATTTTGGCGGTCTATGCGATGTTTTCGTTGTTCGGCAGCTCGATTCATGCCCGGTCGCACCAACTTTCTGGTGACGCGTGTCACGAATGCAACACGATACCAAGCCACCCGCATGGGCACTCTTGCCAGCATCCGGCCCCGAAATCTAGTTGCGAGTCTCGCAAACATCGATCCTGTGGCCCTGCAGTCAATCACGTGGCAGATCACCGCCCCGCCCAAAAGACATCCAACCATTGTTCCCTCGCAAACGAGTCGAAGGAGACCAGCGCGAAGGCTGCACCGCACTCATGTAGAGTTTGCCATCAGATCGCTTCCTTGATGAACGCATGGTCGGCATCGGTTTGCGCGATGGCGTTCGACCTGCAACAGACGGATTGCCTGATCGATTCCTACGGGAACGATAGCGCGGTCGAAATCTTGATAGCCCGCTCGAGGGGCCCCCCGTCACGGATCTAGTATCAAAGTTTGGTTAGCGGCTTCGTACCGCAAACGCTGCGTCTTTGATCGTTCGCAGCAGGCCTTTGATTCGATCCTTTCGGGATTCTTCTACACCATGTCACAAGAGCTGTTAACCCGCGTGGGTTCAGCCATGCACTACGACTTTTGCCCGTGGGCGAATAGGTATGTGTATTGGCTCAAACGTCCGATCGGTTGGGTCGTCTTGGCTTTCGCCGCTTCGCTGCTGCTAGGGATCTATGTCTCGCAACAAGCCTACATGGCTGCAGGCATTGTCGCGGCGGTCGGGATCATCGGAGCCCTTTGGCCATGGATCTCGATGATGGGGATTCGAGGCGAACTCAGTTGGACCCCGAGCCGTTGCGAAGAGGAGGAGATCATCGACACCACGCTGACCATCACCAATCGCTGGCCTTGGCCTGCGTGGGGTTTGGTGGTTCAAGCTGACGATGCCATCTCCAACCAAGTCAACGCACCCGGTCAGCCGATCAGCTTGAGCAAAGTGCCCGCGTGGACACGTTCGCGATTTTGGTGGGATTGCCAACCCTCATCGCGCGGCATCTACCCGAAACGTCAAGTCCGACTCACGACCGCGTTTCCTTTCGGTATCTGGTCGAGTAGCAGGATCCTGAAAGTCGACGAGCCTTTGGTTGTTTGGCCCCGCACCGTGCGATTGACCGATGTGCCGGAGAACTCGGGAACACAGCATCTGGGAATTGGCGGATTATCACAGAGAGTGGGTGACGACGGAGACTGGATGGGGGTTCGACCGTATCGCGAAGGGGATTCGCTTCGGCAGGTCCATTGGGCGCAAACGGCCCGACGCGACAACTTGGTTGTCTTTGAACGTCAATCCCGCTCTCGCCAATCGGTATCGATCGCCCTGGATGCCTTGGCGGCAACCCGATGCTCACCTGAGGAACGGGATTGGATGCTGCGTGTTCTGGCCTCTCTGGCCAATCATCTCTTGCAGCATGCGTGGAATGTTCGCTTGCACATCGGGGAGCGATGGCAAGTCCTGCACATGGGCAATCGCGTTTCATTTATGGATCAACTGGCCGCATGGGAATCACCCGCGCAGGCTCAACTTGCTCCCCCCGTCTTCGGCCGCGATTGCGGCGTTGCGATCGCTGTCATATCGCATACGCAAAACAATAGCACGCTCGGTGATGACTCTTCGTATGGCGAGAACCGAATTCATCGGTTCATGACATGGTCGAAAACGATCGACGAAGCATCGCCTGAAATCATTCCACGAAACGCGTGGATCATCGGCGTTGGAAGCGAGGCCGACGAGCAACTTCGCGAGGCATGGAGGCAGGCGTGCCAGATGGGTATCTCCCAAGAGGCTGTTGCACCGTGACAACACGAATCGCTCGCGTAAACGGTAACTCGGGGAAGAATCGTACATGGGGCACTCTGGTACTTGCGACTCTTGCATCGTTTATCATCCTGCTGCTCCGTGTGCAGGGAACAGCAACTCCCACTTGGATTGTGGTCGAAACGTTTGCGGTCATTTTGTCGGCGTTCGGGGTTCGCGTATGGATGAATCAACGTTCTCAGGAATCTTTGGACTCAGCCGAGTTCGCTCGGCTACGTATGATTTTGTTGATCGCTGGCGGCATCGTGATACTGATTCCTTGGTTGAGCAAATGGACTCAGACACGCTTGCTTGGAGGAACCGGCGAGGCAACGGAATTGGTATGGATTGGGATGCTGCAGTATGCGGCGTTGTGGTTCGCTGGCGGTGCCTACCAACCTCGACATGAATGGCTTTCGTTCCTGATGAGTTGCTTCCTGGCGATCTTCGGATTGGCGACATCGGACAGACAGGGAATGATTCAGATCGTCGGGCCCTTTGCGATTATTGCAGTATGGTGGTTGATGGCTCGGTACTGGAATTCGATCGAGGGTGGGTTTGTAGCGTCCGAGAATATCCCTCTGATCCGCATGCGACTGATCATCTTGTTGGGCATGGGGATGATGGCGGGGATCGTGTTGTGGCTCGCCACCAGCGCAGGGCGAGAAACGGTCCTGCTCGATGGATTCATGCCGACATCTGGAGGAAAGCAGCGTGCGGATGCATCGGCCAGACAAGGGGTAGGTGATGGCGACATGCTGGTTGCTGCCCGAGACGAAGCCTACACGTTCGGCGCGGTCGACACCGACCTATTCCTCGATTCCGAAGTCCCCTCGATGTACGACTTGGTCAGCGAGATTTACGGCGAAGCATCGAACAAGAAAAGAAAGTATGCACGGGCGATTTCCTTAGACCAGCAGGTCAAGGATGTCGATCGCGAGGGAACCGAGTCCAAGAAGAACAGCCGTGAGTTCAGCGCACTTCGAAAACCCAACGAGCAATCGCAAAACTTTCGGCCGGAGGGAACCGATTCGCGTGCGATCGTTCAGGTCATCGGCAGAACCCCCGCTTGGCTTCGCTTGGAAACATTTGACCGTTTCGAAGAAGCGACGTGGCTTCAATCGTCTTCCCTGGACATGAAAAAACGGAATCTGGAACCGGAATTAAAAATGATCCAGGAGAAACCGTGGTTCACGGTGCAAACGGTCTCGGGCGAACTGGTCTATCCGGTTCGCGAGCGACTCGCGGTCAAGGTCATTCAGTTTGAATCGCCCCGAATCTTGAGCCCCTCTCTATTGACCCACATCCACATCGATCGTGTGGACCAACCCGATTTCTTTGGCTGGTCCAATGATGGGCAGATGATGATGCCGAACCGTGAGCATGTCCCGCGTCTGACAATCATCCATCAATTGACTCAGATCCCGTCCCTTCACTCGTTGCGTGATCCCACAAGCCCACTAAGCCATCTGTCGCATACCCAAGCAGGCCACGATCGTTCAGGCGATTTTCTCAGTCACTATTTACAAATCGATGCACCGGAGCAAGCGAGCGCTGCTGTCGCTCGCCAATGGTTGGAACAAGCGAAGCTGGTTGGCTCCAGAGCGACCGACTGGGAACGGGTCATGGCGATTGTGAATCGTTTGCGATCGAGCATCCAACTGGATGCGTCGTCGGTTCCCTCCGAAGACTGCGACTCGGTGGTGTCATTCGTTCTGCAACAAGGTCGCGCTCCGGATTATCTCATCGCGACAACCGCCGCATTGATGATTCGAGACTCCGGCATCCCGTGTCGCTTGTGCCGCGGATTCTTGGCCAAGTCCGAACGCTTCGATTATCGATCCGGACAGACCGAGGTCTTGCCCGAGGATTTGCACACATGGGCCGAGGTTTATGCGCATGGAATGTGGATACCGATTGAACCGACAGGTGCGTATCCTATGCCGCATGAGCATCGCACTTGGTGGCAATGGGCGATTCAAACGGCATGGTCGATTCGAGATACGGTCATCCGACATCCGATTCAATCCGCCATCGCAGCTAGCCTTGTTGCATTGGCTCTTTATTTCCGACAGAGGCTCCTCGAGTGTCAGATCGGACTCCTAACTGCCATGATGCAATGGATGCCTGCAAGAACTCGCATTCGATGGATGTTGGGAACACTTCGATGGCGCATGTGGCTGTGGGATGAACCGATCTCGCAGGGTGCTACCGTCGAGCGATGGCTCACCGAGCAGTTAGCCATTCGTTCGCGCGCATCGCGATCGGATGCTGAAACATTTGTGCGAACGGTTCAAGGCCTTGCGTACGCGCCAGCTCCCTTGCAACAACGCACCCTTGCAGCTCACGGTCATGTTGTCAGCCGGGTCTGCTGGTCCCTTGTCGCATCCGGAATTCTCGGGCTACTGAGTCCGCGAAGGTCCAGCTCTTCCGCCAAACCCATCACTTTGAATTGAGAATCTAGTGAACAACTTTAGTCCTTCGGAAACCACGGTTCGGCAAAGCCTTGCGAGCGGCGAATGTTCGCGATTGATTGCAGGACTTCGCTCGCAGCTCAATCGAGTGGTGCTCGGCAAGTCTGGAGTCGTCGATCATCTCCTGGCATGTGTGCTGGCACGCGGACATGTGCTTTTCGATGACCTCCCCGGGCTTGGAAAGACCACTCTGGCAAAAGCGTTGGCGGCATCGGTCGGAGGACGCTTCATGCGTGTGCAGTGCACTCCCGACCTCCTTCCGAGCGACGTCACCGGCTTCAATATCCTGAACCAGAAAACACGCGACTTCGAGTTTCGCCCCGGTCCCGTTTTTTCGGATGTACTGCTGGCCGATGAAATCAATCGCGCGACCCCCAGAACGCAAAGCGCCCTTTTCGAAGCGATGGCAGAGCGCCAGGTCACGATCGACGGCGAACCCCGCATGCTGAGCGAGACGTTTCTTGTGCTCGCCACTCAGAATCCCGTCGAGAGCGTCGGTGCATACCCGTTGCCGGAAGCCCAACTCGACCGATTCGCCATGAAGCTCAAGATCGGGTATCCGGACCGACAAAGCGAACTGGAGTTGTTAGCGAGAAGCAGCCACAGCACGCGAGACACGACTGCCCAACGCGTTTTGGAACCTGGGCAATTGCTGCAACTGCAGCAATCGGTTGCCGATGTCGCCGTCGAACCTCCAGTGAGAGAGTACTTGGTCGATTTGGCCGAAGCCACACGGAGCAATCGTGCGTTCAGTCTGGGGCTCAGCCCTCGAGGTCTGCTGCAATGGCAGCGAGTCGCCCAAGCGCACGCGATGCTGGCTGCACGTGAGTATGTCATACCCGAAGATGTCCAAGCTGTTGCCGGTCCGGTTCTCTCAGTGCGATTGTCGGGCATGGGAGCGGGTGTCGATAAAGCGATCGACTCTGTGCTTAGTGCAGTCGCGGTTCCCATGTTGTGATTTGACCTTCATCACCAAGAGGCAGTCGTATGATCGGTTCCTTAAGCAAAGCGAGAACGCTCACGCGATGGCTAGCGGTGTTTCTGTGCTGCTTGCTCGGGTGCCAGCTGGCATCGGATGTTTCGGAGGAAGAACACGAATCGCATGAGCACTTTCCTCCCCACTGGCCTCATACGATCTTCAAGGCATCGGATCGACTGAGCGAGTTGATCGCCAATCCGGCCGCGACATCCCCACAAACCGCACTCTCATCGCAGATTTCTCCCCAACAGGAATTTATCGATTTGATCGGTTGGTTGCCTATTCTCGCTGCGGATAGCGACTTGGATCGAGCGACATTCGATCGTATCGATTCGGCATCCTCCAAGCTTCAGTTGAGATGGCAAGAACCGCAACCGAAGGACCTGCCAACACTCGTCAACGATCCAGATGCCCGTGAGATCATCACATGGCTTGCCGACATCTGTCACCAAGAGCAATCACGCATGCAACAGCATCTCAATAGCCCCTGAGTCAGGAAACATAATCATGGATATCTCGGTGATGCTCTGGGGAAGTCTGGTGCGCATGGGCCAAACCTTGATCGCAGCCGGACCGACTCTTATCGTGGGTTGGTTGGTGGCAGCGATCTTTGAGCGAATCCTCGGTCGCGATGGAACGTATCGACTGTTCGGCGGATCGTCTTGGAGGCAACTGCCTCAGGCATGGTTGCTCGGCATGCTCCTTCCGGTATGCTCGTTGGGAGTCATCCCCATCATGATTCAGATGCGGCGCAGCGGGATCTCAGGCGGAACCATACTTGCATTTGGTCTCACCGCGCCACTGTTCAACCCCATTTCGGTCATGTACGGCTTGACCCTTTCCGATCCGGTTGCGATCTTCGTCTTCTGCATGGGATCGTTGACCGTCATCACCGTCATGGGATTGCTCTGGGATTGGCTGTTTCCTGGAAGTACTGCACCGATCGAACCACTTCCCGCAACACCGTATGGAATTCGCCGCATAGGTGCCGTTGCCATGTCGATGTGCCAACAAGCGTTCAGCGTATCGACGTTGTACATCGTGATTGCGGTGGCGGGAGTTGGTTTACTCGGCTTCGCACTACCAGCTGGATGTCTGCAGAGAGCAGCAGCTCAAAGCGATCCACTGGCACCGGTGACGATGGCAGGAATATCGACACTAGCCTATATCACGCCGATGATAGCGATCGTCCAAATCGCGTCGATGTTCCAACATGGCAACTCGATCGCAGCGAGTTTCACCCTGTTGGTTCTCGGTGCCGGAGTCAATCTGGGTATGCTGGTTTGGATCGTCCGAAATTATCGCTGGCGACCGACTTTGATTTGGATTAGTTGCTTGGTACTTCTGGTGCTGGGGCTCAGCTACGGGATGGATTCACCGCTGCGTCCCAAGGGTGTCGAGCAGGCGGATCATACTCATGCGTTCGATGTTTACTGCAATCCATTCCCCAGTGATGCGACAGGTCTGATGCAGAGCAGTGGGCGTATCCTTTACGAATCGCTCCATCCGGAAGAGATCGTTGCGGGTGTCGCTTGCTTGTTCATTCTCGCATTCGGTGGATTTATTGCTTGGTTGGATCCGAAAAACGCGTGGATGAACGCCCTGATCTCTATGCCTGCCAAGGTAGACGCTCCGAGTGGTTCCCGACTCAAGGATGTTGTCTTGCCGCCAGCCGTCATCGCTGGCGTCAGCTTCTTTGGGTTGGTTCTCGCGAGTGTTGTCGCTTGTTTTCTCTACTATCCGCCGGTCAAGGAGATTCGTCAGGAGATGCATGCCATTGAGGCGGAAATGGTCGGAGCCTACAACCGTGGCAATTGGGAGAACCTCGAGTATTGGATTCCAATCCAAGAGGATTGGTCGAACAAACTGGTTGTGAGCGCTTACCTACGAGGTCAGCCGCTCGATCGATTTTCCAAACTCAAACTTCAGGTCTACATGAAGAAACTCGAACTCCTCGAGCATGCGGTGGAAGACCGAGATCTTGAGGAGGCGAAGGAATTCGGCAGGCAGGGAGCGGCGGCGTTCCAGAGATTCAAAAGTGCGATCGCAAATTTATAAGTATCGACTCTGGAATCAAGAGAGTAGCTAGTTCTCTTCTTTCTCGAGGTTTGCGAAAATGCGGGTATCGGGTTGCACATTCCCCATGCTTGCTGGACGAATGTGCATCAGCACGACTGTCTTGTGCTTCTGTTGCGAGGATGTCGGGCTGATCTCCAGCAGCGACGGGTTGGCATCGGTCCAACCGATGGCGATGTATTCGCCAACTTGAAGCGGGTATCGCTGAGCGACGGTCAGCAACATCGCTCCGAGATAAACATCGTCGACGGCATTCTCTGTCCACAACAATCCGTCCGATTCACGGATGAGGTCCGGCTTCCTGAGAATGGGATCGCTTTCCCACTGTTCGAACCAACGTTGATTATCGGACGCAATCTGAACAGATTCCGCGACAGACTGGCCTGGCTCGATCGAACCGATCCAACTGGTAACCAACTTGCCTTGCTCATCGACTCCCAAAACTCCGATGTCTCGAACGGGTAGTGTCGACTCATTGATGACTTGAATTTTCGATTTGTCGGAATTGAGTTGCCAACGCAACGGGCCGGAGAGTTCGACCATTTCTTCCGATTGGAGAATTCCCGTCGAGTTGGAGAGGACAGGAAAACGTTGCAATCCAACGCCTCGATCGTCTGCGTTCCAATACTCAAGTTCCTGTTTATCGCGAGACCCGGTTCTTCCCGTGGCTCTCAAGACGGGAGCAACAATTCCATTCCCCTCTTTGTAGACCGCGGCATAGTTGGTGGACAACGAGGTGTAGAGCGCATAGTAACTCGACAACATTCCGCGAGGATAATCATTGTGGCATTCCAGGAAACCAAACGACGTTTGACTTCGAGAAAACCCGACGTCGAGCCGAACGCTCCCCGCAACATACACCGCTCCAAGCATCGCGATCACAGGTGCGGCAACCCAAGCCAACTCGACACGGCGCAGCAACCGAAAGAACAACCAATTGACAGGAACCAGAACCACGAGATAGCCGAGCAACAACTTGAGAATGGTCTCCACTTTCGGCACGGAGATCCCCGAGGATTCGCGGAGGCACAAGGTCGCTTGCTCAACGACACTACTGCTGGGGTTCCAAGCTCCGAGGCTCGTTTTTTTGGTGAAAGCGAATTTCGCACCTGCATTTTCCGCTCCTTTCTCAAGAACCTCGCTCTCGGTCCTCTCGGTGGTAGCATCCAGATCGCGAGCCCACATTCGCAGGCGCGTCGAGTGAATCGGATTCCGTTCGGTGCCCCGAAAGGAATCAGCGAATTGGGTGGATGCATCGGTTCCGAGCGTCGGAGCGCGATGCGGTTTGCGCAGTATCGCGTTGTGAATCAATGAACTATAAGATGGCCACCTCAGAAATGCGGCATCGGTTAATGGAAAGGTAGTCATCACGACCCGTCCCTGGCCAATCAATCGCTCGGCGACCAATCCATCGAGAGTCGGGACCCAATTCGCTCCAGGAGCCAGAGTCCCCGAGAGTATCGGAATCTTTCGATCGCTCTGAAAGCGGATTCGTTCCCCACCCGCAATTCGTATCGTCCAGGCGCTGTCGAACTCGAGTTGCGATTCCTCCGTCCATTCCCCTTTCGACGTGTTGGTCAATGGTGCCCATTCCTTGAGTTGCGAGGACTCCATCGAGGCAACCGCTTCGGGACCATTGATGATGATCGTCCCTCCGAAGTGCAGCCAATCGGACAGCGCCAGTTGTTGCTCGGGATTCAGGACCGAGAGATTGATATCGTTGATCACGAGGTGCGACATCGATGTCATGGTCGCAAGGCGACTGGGGAGTTGGGCAGCGATCTCGTCCTCGTTGATGTCGACTACGCGATGGGGAGTCACACGATTTGCTTCGATTTCCTCCGATTGCCTCCATACGATACTGTCGAGACCTCTCCAAAACAGGTGACGCGAGATATCGCGACTGAGGACAACGAAGTCATATTGATAGCCCTCGAACATGTTGCATGGGAAGTTCTCCTCCAGGACGAGAGTGCCGATACCGCGAAGCGAGTAGCGAGTGCGGATCGTGGTTGTTCTCTTAACTCCAGACTCGGTTTCCTGTGTGGTTTCCGCTGGAAGGAACGGATGGAATATCGCGGCGTCAATCACTTTGTCTTGCCCGGTTGCCAGCGATAGATCTCGCATGAAAAAGACCGAGTCGTTGCCCCATCCGGGAGATAAGGGATTCCCTTCGCGATCAACAACACTGATAGCAACAGTCAAAGATTCATCGCCATAATTGGCTTTGACTTTATTTCGTACCTGGTACCAATGTCCGGGTTTGACAACGTTGAGAGGATTGTCTTTGGTGTACGGCAACGTTCGCAACTCGTCAGCGACGAGGCGTTGTTTCTTTTTTTTGAGTTCCTCTTCTTTCGCAGTATCCTTGCTGGTTGAACTCTGCGTGCAGCCGCGACACCCCACCAGCGGTAGCAAAAGGAGCAAAGCCCACATCCCAAACCACGACCGCCGTTTCTCCATGGGTACGCTCCGTATCAGTTGTCGAACATGCATCCCCGGGCACATTGCGGACGACCGCAAGTTTCCCCTTCGGAGGCCGATCGCTGAGAACCGCTCTCTGAGGTAACCGGCGATCCGATGAGACTCAGAAGCTTGGTCATCTTTTTCGAGCCGCACTCGGGGCAGACCGGAGAGTCATCGAATCGCTGCATGAGCAACTCGACATCTTTTTCACAATCTCGGCAGTGGAATTCGTACAGTGGCATATGAAATCACCTCGAACGATGAGTGAAGGGCTTAGCCAATACGCCAAATTGCGAAGCGGATCAAGGCGGCGACGATGCCCAGAAAACAAACTGTCCACAATCCGGATCGCCACGCTTGGCTCAAAATCAAATCGGTCCGTTCATGGCGAGTCGCAGCCAACACAAGTGAGACTGCGACCAGAACGGGCAAAATCCACAGCAGGTACTCGACCGAAATCGCGATCATGTAACCAGTGCGCCTTCCTTGGTTCGGGTTCTAGAATCCGCTCGGCTGGGCGCCTGTGGCACGGAGCACGTTCGACAAATCGACGCGAACACCATCGGCCCACAAACCCTCTAGGTCGTAGAAGCGGCGATGCTCTTCGTCGAACAGATGCACGACCACTCCGCCGTAATCGAGCGCAATCCAGTGGCTCTCGTCATAACCCGAGATCGAGATGCGAATCTCTCCTCGGCGGCGCAATTCGCGGTCGATTTCTTCGGCGATCGCGTGCAGTTGGCGACGGCTTGTGCCGGTGGCGATCACGAAGCAATCGAAGACGCTCGTTTGCTTCGATAGATCTATGACGACAATCTCTTGTCCTTTGTTCTCAGCAGCGATGCGTGCGGCGATTTTGGCGGACTCGATGCTGTCGGCTACTGTTTGTGGGGGTGCGACGCTCGAAATCGTCCCGGTATCTACCATGCTGCTGTACCTGCTGTCCTATCATTCAGGGGGTGAATCAAAGAGCAAAAAATTGGCCCGCGGGTTCGCGAACCGCCGATGTATCTTATCCAATCGACCGGCCGATGTCACGCGATGACCTGGGAAGGATACGATCGATGGTGAGGGCTACAATGGATTTGCGGTCGACGGAACTCCATACTCAAATGCCGCAAGTAGCGGTTGTACGGGTTTGGGAGACCATTGAAAAGGGATTGATTGGGTCTTTTCCCGTCCACGATTTTCTCGATTTTCTGCCGCAACCTAGGGTTAACCCGTTATGTCCCACACGTTGACTACCCCAGACACGTTGATTCGATCGCTGGACCGTGCCTACCAGCGTTGCCTGAACATCGACTGCGACGCCACGTACGGGGTGGATGAGTTTCACACCCGCTGTACACGTTGCGGAGACTTGTTGGACATCGCCTACGACTGGGACCGCAACCCCGTACCACGAAGTTTGTCCGAATTCGAGCAGATGTGGACCAGGCGATGGGATCCAATCCGCTTGAGTGGCGTTTGGAGGTTCCGCGAGCTACTACCCTACGCACCGATCGAAAAGATCGTGACCGTGGGAGAAGGGCAGACACTGCTTCAGCAAGCCGACCAAGTTGCGCGCTACGTCGGCATCCGGCCAGGCAAGCTGCATCTCCAGTACGAAGGGATGAATCCCTCCGGATCGTTCAAGGACAACGGGATGTGCGCTGCGTTTACGCACGCCAACATGATCGGAGCTCGCCGCGCCGCTTGCGCGTCCACCGGGAACACCAGCGCCTCGCTAGCCATGTACTGCGCGGTGACTCAGTTGATGAAAGGGGTTATCTTCATCGGTTCGGGCAAGATCTCGTATGGAAAACTTTCACAAGCTCTCGAGTACGGTGCATTGACCGTCCAGATCGCCGGCGACTTCGACGATGCCATGGCCCGAGTGCAGGAGGTATCGAAAGCTCTCGGCATCTATCTGGTCAACAGCGTCAACCCGTTTCGACTCGAAGGACAAAAGACCGTGATGTATCGCGTGCTCGAATCCCTGCGATGGGAAGTCCCCGATTGGATCGTGGTACCCGGCGGGAACCTCGGAAACAGCAGCGCGTTCGGCAAGGCATTCATGGAACTGAAGCAATTGGGCCTTATCTCGCGCGTGCCGAGACTGGCAGTGATCAACGCTGCGGGAGCCGATACGCTTGATGTCCTGTACAACCAACGCAACTTGAAGTGGTCCGGCGGCCGGCCTCGTATGGAGATCGCCTGCTGGTATTATGACGAGCTCGATCGCGAGCATCGTAAAGCAGACACCATCGCTAGCGCCATTGAAATCAATCGTCCTGTCAATCTGAAGAAATGTTTGCGAGCGCTCGATGTGTGCGATGGTGTGGTTCGCAAAGTCAACGACCAAGAGATCCTCGATGCCAAGGCTCAGGTCGGTGCGGGAGGAATCGGCTGCGAACCCGCGAGTGCAGCGAGCGTTGCGGGCGCACGACTACTGCGCCAACAAGGAGTGATCGGCATGGATGATCGAGTGGTTTGCATCCTCACCGGTCATCAACTCAAAGATCCCACAGCAACGGTCGCTTACCATACGACAGACCAGGAAACATTCAATGAAGTTCTGGGCAAACGTGGCGTGAATCGAGCATCCTTCGCCAACCGCGCGATCGCTGTCCCGAACGAAATCGATGCGATTGTCAAAGCGATCCAACTCTATTCTTAAAGCGGCAGCGAGCAGCGACTATCCTTGCGAGAACACCTTCGCGACGATTGCCGTTTCCGCATCGCTCAAGGGTGCGGGCGCCGGTTGATCGTAATAGAGCAACTGCGGATACGGACCGCTGTCGTAGCAGCGGTGGAAGGCTGATTGCAAGTCGAGCGTCACATCTTTATCAGAGCGTTTCAAGGGGACCGCGATACGTGGCAGGCGTTGATCTAAATCAATGCCGTAGAACTCGCAACGCCGAGGCTGCATGCGACTGACCGCGACCAGATACCTCCGTTGCAGATCCCTCAATACGCCCTCTGGAATCGTCGCAAAATCGAGTATCCCAGGGATAGTTCGCTTGCCGGTGCTGAGAAGATCGATCTCTACCAAGTTGACGTCCGAGGCGAGGAGTTCCGCTTGCTTTTGCTCGTACGACCTTTGCCCAGGTCCCGGTGTTTTGTTGTCTGGACTCAGAACCTCAATCGCTGTGATGACTTGATTGCCGGAGGCGGGTTCAATGATTTCGATATAGGGTTGCCGAATCGTTTCTTTGTCGAAATCCAACAAGGATGTTATCGGATCGGCCGCTGGAGCCTCCAATAAAGAGGTGGCAGATGCCGCGGAGGGAGGGTACGGTCGACTCTCAAACACCGAGATATCAGGACGTATGGGTCGATTGTTCTCTACCACAAACAACCGGTCCTGTGTCAACGCAACATATTGCGGTCGGAGCGAGGGTTGCAACGCTTCGCAAATGTAGGTGATCAATCGATCATGGAAGTCGGGCCAGATTTCCGGACGTTCGAGAAATGGGTCCATTCCGGGAAACGGGGAAGGCATGGAAAGGATTTCCTAGTAGGTTTCGTC
>JAGWWZ010000119.1 GCA_018970165.1 Planctomycetota bacterium
GAGACAAAACCGATCGTTTTTGAAGGTCGCAAATCCAGTCCGATCAGATCTCGAATGGTGTTGTCGTATTCGATCTGATTCAGGCGACGGAGTGTTACCGCAGGGGTAGGAGGACGGCAACCGCAGTCGACTTCATGCAGCGCCCGTTCGATCCATTGAGTGAGGGTTTTTCGTTCCTCGGGAGTGATCATCGCCGAGTCCGGGGGAGGCATCGCTTCGGCGCGGATCACTCCGCGGACCTGCTCCCAAGTACTCTCATGTTCTCGGATCTTAGTCAGAGAGTTGTATTCCTCGAGACCTACCCCCCCTTCGTTCTCATCTCCCATATGGCAATCGCCGCAATGACGGACCATCAAAGGACGGATCGACTGGTTCCATGCATCGGTCAATGCTTGATCGAGCGCGTCGGTTTTGCCAGTAGGATCCTGCGCTACGATCTCGAACGGATAGCCGATCATCGATCCGAGAGCTATCAAGCAACAGCGAAACACAAAGCAAAAGCGAATTCTGATCATGGAGCATCGAGGCAAGGGAGGGCCGGACAAAAAACTCAATCCGGACGCGATTAAGGGGACTTTGACTCATAACCGCATCCGGTCAGTGTATCTAACCATCTGCCGGGCCGCCACGCCATTTCCCCCCGATTCCCGTTACAATGCCCTGCCTATGCCTATCCGAGATGTTGTCGCTCCCCTGAATGCATCCAAAACACTGAGTCACGTCGCGCTGCTGGCTATCGCGATGGGAGTATATGCTTTGTTGCCGGTTGCCAAAGAATATTCTCCCTACAAGGAGATCGGAGATTCTCCATCTCAGTTGCATGCTGCACTTTCGGTGATACTGGGATGGCTTTTGGTTTTTCGGACTAATGCTGCGTATGCGAGATGGTGGGAAGCCAGAACCTTGTGGGGCAGTCTGATCAATGCGATTCGCAATCTCTCGCTCAAACTGTCGGTGCTCTCGGCGCCCTCTCCGCCCGAAGCCCGATTCCTCATGGTGGCTTTATCGGAGTTTCCGCGCTCACTCAAATCCCACCTGCGTAACGAGAGTTACGGACACGAAGAACTCATTACAGAGATATGTCCGGCCCATGGCCCGCTTGCGATCGCCAATCGTTTGTACAGTTGGGTGAACGCGCGCAAAGAAGATGGTCGTATCGATGGAGATGAGTTACGGGTCATCGATGTGGAACTTGCAAAATTGATGGATGTATGTGGTGCCTGTGAACGAATCGCTCGAACGCCGATCGTGCGATCCTATCGCACCTTCACTCGACAGTGCATCGCTCTCTTTTTGCTGACCTTGCCCTGGGGTATCGTTCAGGATTTCAAATGGTGGACGATCCCACTGACGATGGTGACTGCATATTTCATGTTCGGCATGGAAATCGTGGCTGAGCATGTGGAGGAACCGTTCGGTTTCGACGAAGACGATCTCGATTTAGATGGTATGTGCATGACGATCGAGACATCGGTTAAGGAAATCTTTGGGCGTCGCCATGAGAGTGAGGCATCATGAATAGCGATTCGCGTCCATTATCTTCTGTGAACATTCGCACTTTTTGAAAAAGGCTAACCATGGATATCGTCTACCGCTTTGATCCTCACGATCCGATTCAACATAAGGTACCTCGCTCCAATCGCGAAGCTCTGAAGTTCCTCGAGCTAGGCAATGACCGCTATCACGCGATGGCCGAGCGGATTCAAGAAATCGCGACTGGCAAGCGAGACCACAGCCCAATGATCGTTCCTGTAAACCCACTGCAACTGGGGATTCCGATTGTTGCTGGACTGGAGCAAGCCCATGCACCCTATGCTTTGGTATTAGGATGTTCCGATGCGAGAGCACCCATCGAACGCATCTTAGACTGCACCGCGAATGATGTTTTTGTGGTCCGTGTCGCTGGTAATGTTCTAGGGGTCGAATGCCTCGGGAGTATCGACTACGCGGTGACTGTGTTGAGATCTTCTCTGCAAAGCGTACTGGTGATGGGGCATACGCAATGCGGCGCTGTTGCTGCCGCCGTGGATCTGTATCTTCGTCCCTCGAGTTTCGGAGACATTGCTTTCAGCCATGCAGTTCGCAGCTTGACCGATCGAATTCTACTGTCTGTGCGAAATGCTGCCCGTGGATTGGAAACGTCTCTCGGGGCCAAAGTGCAAAAGCACAAGCGTTATCGCGAATGGCTGACGACGACCTCGTGTTTTCTGAATGCTGCGGTCACCGCATACGATTTACAGCGCGAGGTCAACTCTTTGACAAAGGGGCTTCATGTCTCCTATTCCGTCTACGATATGGCTTGGACTCGCATGGGAGCATTGCCGCAGCGATCCAAGAAGGAAGCGGAGGGCACTCCCCGTTTTGCCGCAGCTCCTGAGTCAGCCAAGGATTTCGACAATCTCGTCGAAAGTATTACCCACCGATTGGTTTAAGAGACTTCAAAGCTACTCAGCTTGTGCGAGCCGTTCCTGCCAGAAGTCTTTCGCCCGTTCGATCGCGCGTCGACGGGCTGCGGTATCGATGGATTCGCTCACCTGCGATCGCTCACTTCTCGCTAGCCATTCCTGAAAGAACTCCACAGCAGACTGCCGCACACGCTTCTTTCCATCGACTTCGAAATAGAAGGGAGCGGTTGTTGCCATCCGATACCCAGGCTCATGAGCCGTAACCACGCGGACAACCAACCAGCCGCTCTGGCTGATTTCGATCGGGGGAAACTCTCCCTTGCGGTAATGGTCTTCCAGCTTCGCGTTGTAGAGGGATTCGCCATTAAAGATCACATCGAGATAATCGACTGGATCACGGACCCCGAGTGAAACATCGATACTCAACGGAAGCACTTCCCGGTTGTGAATCGCTTGGAGTGTGCCGGGTGGGACTTCGTTGATCATGACTCGCAAGAGCGGACCGTTGGTGATGAACAACTCCCCTTTCGCGATCGCATGCCACCATGCCTCTGGATTCACAACCGAATCGCAGTATGCATACACGCGGTTGTAGCCCAGTTGCGTTTCCCCCGCACCAAAACCGCTGGCAGCGGTCGGTGGAATGCGCAATCCCGCTTCGAGTACTTGCCAATAAACGGCTTCCGACATTCGACCCGCGCCGTGCGGTCCACGAAATCGGATTTGATCTTTATCAGGAAACGGGGCCAGCACGGGGATGGACCATCGATTCTTGTCCATGGGAATCGTCAGCTTTGCGAATAGATCGTCACCTGTTGCGCGATCTAACTCTAAGGAAACATCGCGAGCAACGCGGTTCGCGAAATTGAGAACCCGCGCGCAACGAACTTTCGGATGAGCGAGCAGAATCGGTAGATCGCTTGCGAGCAATTGCGTGATCTCCGCAATTGCCATCGGGTCATCCTCAATCGCTTCGAGAGCCTCATAGGGATCGGTCGACACCGGGAGAGAGGGTGTTGCTGCACTCGCAGGATCTTGTGCAACATCGGGATCGGGAAGTCGATGAATGGCCAAGCCGAACGCGGTGGATCGATATTCCCTAGAGGATCCACGCCATCGATACCCGACCTCTTTCGGCCCCCCTAACTTCGGTGCATCAAGTTGTTTAGAAGACGGCTTTGAAGGGGCGGTAGTCTTGGATGGCGCAGGGCTCTTCAATGAAGCAGATCCTTTGACGCTTGCTACAAGGGGCGATGCGTGAATGACCATATCGATCGCGTCGGCGATCTGCCAGCGCGCTAGTTGATCGATCGGTAGGTCCGAACCCATGTCGCCGCTGAACCACTTTTCCTCGTGCATGTCGATCGAACGAGGGACTTCGATCAAGACAGTGTCGCCGCCTCGCTCAATGGTGAAGCCACCGCGAATCGTGTTGAATTCCGGACCTCGCTGAACCAGGAATTCGTAGTCGCCGGGAGGAGGTTGGAGCGGGAGGGAGCCTTCGGCCAGCCAAGTGTCCCCGAACGTGAGAACCTTTCGGTCCCGTTTCAGTTTCTTGCCGGATCGAGTGAACTCGACTCGAGCCGCGATCGGCTCGCGACTGTCGATGTCGACCACTTCCAAAATGACTTGATTTTGTCCATAGACCGTCGGAGTCCATGCGCAGAGCCAATGTAGGAAACCGAATAGCAGGCAGAAACACCGGCCCGACGCCCGCCCCGTTTCGCGGATAGATTTGGAGATGCGACCTAGTCCGAATGCTATAGAATGTGGCATAGTGTTTGGTTTCGCGGCCCCGAGAGCTCTCTCCCAAATGCCCAACGATTATTACAAGACCCTGGGTGTCGATCGCTCCACCTCCCAGGAAGAAATCACCAAGGCGTATCGAAAACTAGCCCGCAAATACCATCCCGACCTCAATCCGGAGGATGGGAATGCCAAGAAACGGTTTCAAGAGATTCAAACCGCCTACGATACCCTGAATGATCCGGAAAAACGGAAGCTCTACGATCAATTCGGAGAGGGGTACGAACGGTACGCGGCGGGGGCAGCCGGTGGTGGAGCTCCCTACACCTCGTCCGGAAACTGGCAGGACTTTGGGGGTGGAGTCGACTTTGGCAGCGTCTTCGGATCGGGTGGGCAAGGGGTCGACCTGGAGCAGATCTTCGGTTCCTTTGGAGGTCGTGGAGGTCGCGGACGGCGCGGGGCGGCACGCGGTCACGATATCGCTGCGGAGATCGAAGTTCCGCTCCGAACGTTGCTGCAAGGGGGCGAAATGAAATTCCAATTGCAGCGAGATAGCCAAGTGGAATCGATTGAGGTCAAGATCCCACGCGGGATCGAACCGGGGAAGAAGATCCGGCTTCGCGGACAAGGTGGCCCGATGGCCGGCGGAAAACCTGGAGACCTGCTCCTGACGATCAAGGTTCAACCTCACCCCGCGATCAAGCTGGTTGGGAACAACATCGAAATGAAACTTCCGATCACCCTCGCCGAAGCGATCGACGGCGCGAAGATCGATGTGCCGACCGCCAAAGGAACAGTTACGGTAACCATCCCGCCGATGTCCAGCAGCGGCAAACGCCTTCGCATCAAAGGCCAGGGCTTCGCTCCATCGAGCGGTGCACCGGGCGATATGCTTGTCGAACTGCACATCAAGCTCCCTGATGTCATTCCGACATCATCTCGCGAATCGATCGATCGATTGAGCTCGGGTTATCCATCCCATTTCCGCGATTCGATTCGCTGGTAAGGAATAAAACGTTGAACATACTTTTGGCTAATGACGATGGGATTTATGCGCCTGGCTTGCGAGCCTTGCGAAATGCGCTGCAGCGTCTCGGGTCCGTGATGGTTGTCGCACCGGCAACCGAGCAAAGCGGTGTTGGGCACTCGATCACGTACCTTTCTCCGTTGACCTGCAAGGAGATCTACGATGGAGATGACTTTCGTGGATGGGCCGTCGAAGGTTCCCCCGCCGATTGTGTCAAACTCGGTGTCGCGGAACTGGTTCCCCAACCGGTCGATCTGATCGTCAGCGGCGTCAACGGAGGACTCAACGCTGGGATCAATGTCCTCTACTCCGGCACGGTTGCCGCTGCCATCGAAGGGGCATTCTTTCGCATTCCGAGTGTAGCGGTCTCGCTCGAACACGATCCCCATGCCGATTTCGACGCAGCCGCCGAAATGGCGGTGTGCCTGATCGAGCAAATCATGAATAAACAAGGCAATGCGCCGGAGTTGTACAACATCAATATCCCAACGGAAGCCACGCGCACTTTTCGCAACGGCAAAATGCCCGAAGTTCACTTGGTACCGATGGGGGTTGAACGCTACGGAGATCATTACATCAAACGCCAGGATCCCAAAGGACGCGATTATTATTGGTCGACCAATGATCCTCCCCCCAAGAGAACTGATCACGAAACCGATCTCAATGCGCTCGCATCTGGACATATTACCGTCACTCCGCTGCAATTCGACATGACCAAGCAGCTGATGCTCGAGTCGATGCGGTCTTGGGGATTGGGGCTGGCCAAGGTGCCGATCAAGCAGCCGGAGCAAGGCTCATGACCTACACGGAGGATCCGGTCGCGCAGCAGCTATACACCCCAGCGATGATGGCGGGATTGCTGAAGATCTCCCCTCGTCACATACGGCGCTGGCATCGCATGGGACTGCTGCACAGCATTCGAGTCGCGCACCGCATTCCTTATTTCGATTTTGAGCAAGTTCAATGCGCCAAGCGCATCGCATCCTGGATAGCACAAGGAGCGCGACCCGCCTCGATCCAACGCGAATTGCAACGGTTCGGATCGCGAGTTTCGGATCGAAGCTTGATCGATCTCGATCTGGTGTTCGACGGTCGTAGGCTCCTGTTGCGAGAGAGCGGTCACCTGGTCGGTGCTCACGGGCAGCTCCATCTCGATTTCGATGAGGTCGAGCCCGAATCGGATCAGGACCTCAACTCGGCAACCCTTTCCTTCACCGAGCGACGCAATGAATCGCCCCAGGATATTCCTCGCGCGTCATGGTCCGGGATGGAAAGCCCTCTGAGCCGCGATGATATGCTCGCTGCCGCCGAAGAACATGAAGATGCAGGACAACTCGAACAAGCCATCGAATGGTATCGAGTCATCTTGGCCAACCACGGCCCCAATGCGGAAATTTCTTTTCAACTTGCAGAACTTCTCTATCGAACCGGTGATTTGGGTGCGGCTCGCGAACGGTACTACAACGCGATCGAAATCGACGACGACTTTGTCGAAGCCCGTGTTAACCTCGGGTGTGTCTTGGCTGAAACGGGACAACTCGATCTCGCCGTCGCTGCCTTTCAGGGGGCGCTGGCTCGCGACGACCATTATCCGGATGTCCACTACCATTTAGCGCGTTCGCTCGACGAAATCGGCAGCACCGACAAGGCGACCCGCCATTGGATCCGCTTTGTGCAGCTCGCTCCGCAAAGCCCATGGGCCGAGGAAGCGATCGAACGACTCGGTAGACTATAGTTTGCCCTCAGGCAAACTCTTTCTCGGTTGTCAGTGAGACTGTTCGAGCAACCGCGCCAAGCGATGGAAATCGCTTCCAGTCTCGATCATGCGTACGCGAGTCACCAGCGTATTGGGATCGATCAGCTTGTCGAACGGCACGAACGAAACCTGGAATTGACCACCGACCGATACCATGACGCCGTTGAGCTTTTCTTCCATCAACGCCCGGTAGCCTCCGATTCCAATCTGCGACCCGAGCATCACGTCGTACGCAGTTGGAATACAGCAACGGGACTCGTATCCCATTTGTACACCGTTGATCTTTCTCGATTTCCCGGTTCGCTTTTTGTATTCCTCGGAAAGCCGGTTGGCGAGGAACTTGCCAACATCGGCGTTCGAAATCGCCAAGTGACCATGATCGTCACGGCCAAGACCGTCCACTTCTGCTTGAGGCAGGTATTCGGCGAGACCCTCTGCCACAACAATCACCCCGTAATTGCGTCCGATCTTTTCTCGCGCGACCATCATGTCGACCATCTTGCCGATCACGGCATCGAGATTCATGATCGTCCGCGTCTTGGTAGTGCCGTCGGGTTGTTTCACCGTTTCGGTTGTCCGGAAAGGGCCGACGAGATCTTCGACGCTTAAGACCATGCACGCATCGCCCGCGATCGCAGCGCCATAAGCCAGCCAACCAGCCGATCGTCCCATCGCTTCGCACAAGAAGTAGGCTTGGCCCGCCGATGCATCGCGATTGAGATTGCGAATCTGTTCGGCGAGATTTTCTGCAGCGCTAAAGTACCCGAACGTGAAGTCGATACCGGAGTAGTCATTATCGATGGTCTTAGGAAGATGAACCACCGGAAATCGCTTCTGCGATGCCGGAAGATGATCTTGATACATCTTGATCTTGTTGGCGGTTTTGAGAGTGTCGTCCCCGCCGATGCTGATCAGTGCGTCGACTCCTAATGAATGCAAAGCCGCCACGACTCTGCCAAGCGGCGCCGATTTCTCGGGATCTCGCAGTTCCTCAGGCTTCGTTACTTGTTTACCGGGATTGCTCCGCGCCGTTCCAATGCGTATTCCAGCCTCCGTACGCATGAATTCCAGCGACTGCATCGTGAAACGAATAAAGTCGTCCCCTTCTCGCAATGGCTTGGAAGGATCGAAGTCGATCAACTTCGAATAACCATGCTTGATCCCGAGAACTTCTACCCCGGCTTGCAGAAAGCTGAAGGCGGCGGAGGAAATGACAGCATTGGCAGCAGGGGCGGGGCCTCCTGCGAAAAGGATGGCAACGCGTTGGATCTGGCTCATAGGGATGGGGATTCAGTAGGGAGAAAGGACATGGATCGTGAGGATGGGAGATATCCTCGTGGGGTGAGATTGCGGTTGGGGGAGATTGTAACCGTGGAATCGCGAATCTCCAACGGTTGTACGGGGGTGTCAAAATAGGATGAATTTGCCGTGAATTCGCATTGTGCTTCTGCACTTTCGGGAGACCCCGCAGGTCCTTGAATGATGATTGAATCGGACGCAACGGTCTTTCCGATTCTCCAGTCTATGGCGCTTCGTATAAGAAACAACCCGCTTCCGTTACGTCGCGATCGAAGGATCGCTGGGAGATGGTTCTTTCTCGCCGGTTGTTTCATCATCTCGATCGCACAACAAGCCTCGGGTCAGACCATCGACTCCCCGGCCACGCTTTCGATCCCCGCTCCAGACCAGCAGCCTGCATCCCCTTGGAGCAAACCCTTTCGCGTTTCCATTCCGAAGGGGCAACCTCCCCGGCACGAAATGACCCAGCACGATTCCCTCGATGAACCTGTCGTCGGGAATCGCATGTCGGGGGTTGCCCCTTCCGATGAAGCCCTGTCGCAACCATCCCTCAGTACGCAACAAACACCCAGGTCGCGCACCGCCTCGGAGCGACCGGTGCGAGCGATCTTGGCATCGCAGATCAGCCAGGAAGTACTGACTCCATCGTTGGTTTCTTCGAGCCGAGCCGTTCAACCCATCGAGACTCCACCGGGTTGGGCAAGCGTGGAAACAACATTGCGATCGAGCCTCGATCGATGCGATCATCTGCTCCGCCGAGGGGCCGTACACAGTTCCCGGCAGGAAGCGGTCGGGGCTATTCGCCAACTGCTTCGCTCGCTAGATCTGCACAAGCGAGCATGGGAAAGCGAGCCAGCGTTCCAACAAGGTTTGGTCGCTCTCAAGGAATCGGAAGACTTCGAGCGATCGCAAATCACGGAACTTACCTCGGTGCATCGACTTGTTCAAAGCCATCAGACGACGATACTCCAGGAAACCAGTTTGGATTCGATCTCACCGGCGATTGCGGCCCAGCATTATCGCGCCTTCGCTCGGGATGCGTTTTTAACGGCTGCTGATGGTCACCCGTGGGGGGCGGATTTGTTCTATGCGTTAGGCAAGACTTATGAAAAGGAGTCCCAGCAACAACCCGATCGACAGTTGACGTTGCTGCAGCATGGATTGGTCTGTTTTCAAACCGCCTACGCGATTGATCCCCGGCGTTCGCATATCGCGAACCAACTGGGATTCAATTTGCTCCAACTCGATAAGGTCAACGATGCGATGGTCGCTTTGAATGCTGCGATAGCAATTCAACCCTCAGCGAATGCCTATCGCAATTTGGCTGAAGCATATCGCCGCACAGGTCAGCAAGCGGAAATGCAGTTGGCCTTGCAGCAAGCGACCGCCTTGGCTGCTCAAGAGACGCGATTCAGTCCCGATCGTCCCGAGATCACCGAAATATCTCCGGAGGAGTTCGCTCGCATCAGCCCTCCCTCGACCGCCTACGAGTTGCACCAAACTCCGAGCAAGATCTCATCCCGTTCCATGTTCCCCTCCAACACGCGTTAACGAGCTTCGGATGAACGACTCATCGATCGGAATTCGACGACTCGCGAAGGTAGCCTTTTGCCTAGGCTTGTTGATACTACAGGTTTTTGCAGTAGGTCCCATGATCCCTCGCGCATGGGCTCAAGAGCCGTGTGCGACGTGTCCCGATGCGATTCCTGTCCAGGTGATTGTTTGTCCGCCGACGCAACCGACCGGAGTCAACTCGGGATTGGCAGCGCCGTGTATTCGCGGGATCGACAGCGCGCGGGGGGTCGGGGAACAGAGTTGGCAGGATGCTGCCTGGGTCGATTTTCAACCCTTGCAACATGGAGAGTACCTAGGCCCCGTTCGCTTGCCGGCGATGCTCGAGTACCGAGTTCGCATCAACGATCTGTTGACTTTTACGTTCATCATCAATCGTCAAAAGACGGATCACGAGTACCGACTGATGGTCGGCGACGAGATCAATATCAATTCGATCTCTGATGATACGCTTCGCCGCGATCGGATACCGATACAACCCGATGGTACGATTGTGGTTCCCTATATCGGACCCTTTCCCGCAGCCGACAAAACGGTCGTCCAGCTCCGCAAAGATTTGGAGATCGCGCTGAAGCGTTACATTCGATCGCCGGCGATCAACGTAGAACCGATCAAGGTGAACACGGCCCTCGAGGATTTGAGGCAGGCGGTCAACCCTCAGGTTGGTTTGGGTGGCCAATCGCTCGATATCTTGGTTCATCCCGATGGCCAAGTGCAGTTGCCAAGAGTCGGCAATGTGTACGTCCTGGGAATGACGATGGAGGAGATCAAGCGCGAGGTGAACCTGCGATACCTGGAGAAGGTTGCGGGGATCGAGGTCGAACCACGATTGGCTCGATTGGCGCCTCACAACATTTTCGTCTATGGCGAAGTCAACCGACCGGGAAGATTCGAACTCAATGCACCGACTTCGGTCACGGCGGGTATTGCGATGGCGGAAGGACTTCGGATCGGGGCGAACAATCGTCAGGTGGTGATCTTCCGACGGGCCGAGGATTGGCGACTGGTGTCGACGATCCTCGACTTGCGAGGCGGGCAATTGGGCAAACGCCCGAACCCTTCGGACGAAATATGGCTGCGGGATGGGGATATCATCATCGTTCCCCCACGCCCGATCAGACTCTTCAACAACGCAACGCAGCAGATCTTCACCGACGGAATCTATCGAATCATTCCGTTGCAGGGAATCAATCTGAATCGCTAACCTGACTCAGCCAAGATAGTCTTCTCGCATGGTCCTTCGATAAGTGAACCACTTGTGCCATTCGACCGCAGGCACGACAAGGACCGCTACCGCTGCGACCAATACCCACATGGATAGATCGACCGGTTCGGTCTGCAGGACCGATTGCAAGACCGGTACATACATTGCGACGATATGGAGTAGGAGAGCACCCAGGGTTCCAAAGAATAGAACCGGCGATCGCAACGGAGAGAAATAGAAGGCCGACTTGGTTTCCGACCGGCAATTGCCGATGTGGAAGTTTTCAAAAAGCACCATCGTCAAGAGGAGCAGATTGCGAGCGGACTGGTCGCTCCATCCCCAGTACTTGGCGAGCGCAAAAACGGCGAACCCGCCGAACCCGACGACAAATACAGCCACCAAAATCCGTTCGATCATCAGGCGATTGAAGATCGGTTCATTCGGATCGCGCGGCCGACGTCGCAGCGCATCCCCTTCGCCCGGCTCGAAGGCTAACGCAACACCCTGGATCCCATCGGTGACCAAATTCAGCCACAAAAGCTGTACCGGCAAAAGTGGGATCGGGAGCCCTGACACCACGGACAGCAAGACCATCAGCAACTCTGCGGCTCCCATAGAGACCAGCAGGTAGGTCACCTTTCTAATATTGTCGTACGCGACGCGTCCTTCTTCGATTCCCGCAACGATGGAGCCGAAGTTATCGTCGCTGATCACCAATTCGGCTGCTTCGCGGGCGACATCGGTCCCCGACTTGCCCATGGCCACGCCGATGTTTGCCGCTCGAAGTGCAGGTGCATCATTCACTCCGTCACCCGTTACGGCGACGAAATGTCCAGCCTCGCGAGCCGCGTTCACCAGCTGAAGCTTTTGCCTCGGAGTCACACGCGCAAAGACTCGAACGCGCTGAATCAACTCAGAGAGTTCCTGGGAGCTTTTCCCTTCGATTTCGGCCGATGTCATGACTTGATTTTCCGAGGTCGCGAGCCCCAGATCGCGCGCGATGGCGAGAGCGGTGAGTCGATGATCCCCCGTAATCATCGCGACTTGGACACCGGCATCATGGCATGCGGCAACAGCCCCGCGGGCGTCTGGGCGCAGAGGATCGATCATTCCAAGATAACCCAACCATCGCAAGTCGCTCGGGCGCGAAGGAATTTCGGTCGATATGACAGAAGCATCGATTTCCCCACGAGCTATCGCAATCACCCGAAGCCCCTGTTCGGCCATCCGCATCGCCATCTGTTCCATCGCGGCTCGATCTTCTGGGTTTTGACTGTCCCTGCACATGGCGAGAATGCGTTCCGGAGCCCCTTTGACAACCACAAATACTTTTTCGCCATCCCGATGAAACGTGGCCGCGAATTGATGTTCCGATTCGAAGGGAATCTGGTGGATTTGCGGGAATCGTTCGAGCAATGTCTCTCGATGAAGCCCGAGCTTGTGACCCAGACTCAAGATTGCGATATCGACTGCATCTCCGCGCCACACCCATGAATGATCATGATCGCGGGGATGCAGGTCCGACTCGTTGCACAAGACGCCAGCCTGAACACAATCCATGAGTTGTTTGTCCGATTCGGATGCTGGCTTTCCATCATCGAACACATTACCGATGGGCTCAAAACCCTCTCCCGTCACGGTCATCCTGCGTTGGTCTGGCAGTCGCAACTCTCGAACTGTCAGTTCATTGCATGTCAGTGTCCCGGTCTTGTCTGTTGCGATCAATGTGCAACTCCCGAGCCCCTCGACCGCAGTCAACCGTCGGACAATGACATTGCGTTTTGCCATGCGGTTGGTGGCGATCGCCAGGGCCACGGTCATGGCAACCGGAAGCCCTTCGGGGATCGCAGACACCGCTAGGGCAACGATGAGGAAAAAAGTGTCCTGCAGGGAGTAGTTCCATAGGAACATGCCGAGCACGCCGATGATGACAGCGATAACAAGGGTGCCACTCGCGATGTGGCTGGTAAAACGTTCCATGCGTGCAAGGAGCGGTGGTGCACCGCCACCGGCGGCCATAACATCCACCGCGAGTTGTCCGACCTGGGTCGACAAACCGGTGGCGACGACGACTCCTTTGGCACGTCCGCGAGTGATCATCGATCCAGCAAAGGCCATATTGCGATGCTCGGCTAAAGGCATTGATTCCTCGCCTAGCCACATCGCGTCTTTGGCTACCGCCATCGATTCCCCAGTCAGCAACGACTCATCGATTTCAGCACCTTGCGTCGACAGCAATCGCAAATCCGCTGCCACTCGATTGCCCGATTCGAGCCAAACGATATCCCCTGGCACAAGATCCTCGGCCATGATCTCGTAGATATCCCCATCGCGCTGCACTTGAGCATGCATGCGCAATAGTTTACGAAGCGCTAGGCTACTCTTCTCCGCTTGCGATTCCTGATATGCGCCAATCGTTGCATTGATGATGAGTACGATACCGATGAACAATGCATCTTCGGCATCTCCGATGAAGACCGACACAACCGCAGCAGCCACGAGCACATAGATCAGAGGGTTCGCGAATTGGCGCAAGAAGATGCGCCAGAGTGCAGTCGCTTTTGTTTCCGGCAGCTGATTCGGTCCATAAACGCTTCTGCGTTCAAGAACCTGGTTTTCGCTCAATCCTTTTGTGGTAGCATCGAGAGTTTCAAGAGCCTGCTCCACCGCTCGGGCATGCCAAGGCAATCGAGCTTGATTAGCGTCCGCTTTAGGTGAATTCATGCGGCAAAGCGGTTTTAAAACGTGCTATCTTGAAACGTATCATGTACAGAAAGATTAGCGGCGATTGGGTGGTAGACGGGATTCCAATTCCAGCAGTCGCGATCGCATCGCTTCGAGCTCTTCGTTCAGTCTGACAATCTCCTCTTGCAGCGCGGAAACATATTCGGGAGTTAGCATCTCTTGATTGATTTCTCTCGTGTTCATTTCACTGGTAGCCGCAGACCCTTCAATCATGATTGGGATTTGAGCCTGCAATTTTCGAGCTCCGTGATAGTATCCGATGGTGATCACTTGGCCATCCACCGCAGACCGCATCGCGCTGACTACATCCTCTGCAAACAAGATCATGCGACCATCGATATCCACAATGCAATCTCCGGGCTGAATGCCTGCTCGTTCTGCGGGTGACCCAACGACCACTTCCGAGATCGCTGCTCCTCGAAATACAGGGATGCCGAATTGCTGACGGAAAGCATCCGAGAGATTGCTTACCGATACCCCGAGGGTCATTCCTTCGTTGTTCGCTGCGGAGCCGGAGATCGGTTGATAGGGAGTCATTGGTCTGCGGTTGAAGTTGCTGGGGACATCGCCTTGAACTCTTTGTGCAACGCCGCGACCTTGGAGGACAGCCGTCAGATTCAAGCTGCGACCCTGTCGCTGGACCAAGATCTTGACTGGTTCGCCGGGCGCATAGTTTTGCAGCGCGGTCGCGAACTGATCGATCGATGTTACCGCTTCTCCCCCTAATCCGATCACGCGATCCCCTACGCGGAAACCACTTTTCCAGGCTGGAGACTGAGGGGTGACTTCCACGACCGCCAACCCGAAATTGCCGCCTGGCAGCGGCTCGAGGGTCAAGCCGAGATATCCCTCTTCTTGCACTACCTCCCTTTCTGACATCGGGGTCGCCGACGGCACAGGCGACGGATCGGATTTGCGAGGCTTCCTCGGTGTGATCACGATCGGGGCTGAACGAGGTTTGGCCTGCGGTGCTTGCGGAGCGGGAGCTTGGGCAGCAGGATCTTGCTTCTGGTTGGGAAGTGGCAGTTCCTCGTCGGACGGCTTCTCCGCATCTTGCTCTTGCTCTTGCTGAGCAGGTTTGGTGATATCCTTGAGACGATCCTCGAGCTGCTTGAGAAAGTCTTGGGCTCTCGACGAAGCCGGGGACGCGGACACAACAATCAGCAGACCGAGTGCAAATCGAATGATCCAAGCCATGATGGGCTCCGTTCCCGGGAAAAACTGTTGCATGCAAGACGAAACACACCCATGATTGTTGCGTTCCTGACCTGCGAAGCAACCGCGAAAGACTAGTTTGCAAAACGTTTTGAGGAAATCCGCAGTCTGGGACAATCGGGCAACCCGTCGAGGAAAGACGCACCGTATGGTTTTTCGAGGACACGCGGGTCAGTGACCAGCACGATCCCCGAATCGGTGGCTGTTCGAATCAACCGACCAAACCCCTGTCGAAACTTGATCACCGCTTCGGGCAACTGGTAATCGCGGAAGGGATTCCCGCCTTGCTTGCGGATCGCCTCCAATCGAGCCTCGAGCAACGGATGGTCCGGCACGCTAAAGGGAAGTTTGGTGATCACCACCAATCGCAAGGCGTCTCCCGGGACATCTACTCCCTGCCAGAAGCTCTCAGCGCCAAACAGGACACCGCGCGGCTGCTCGCGAAACGCGCGCAGCAGCTCGCTTCTCGGAGTGCCGTCGGCCTGCGAGTAGATTGTGAGATTATGTTCGTCCATCCAAGGCTTGAGCGCCGAACAACATTTCCGAAGCGCGTCGTACGATGTGAACAGCAGGAATGCATGACCATCGGTCAGCCCGATGTAATGCTTCAGTGCTGGCAGAATCGCGTTCTCGTACTCCCCTCGACCACTCGACGGGTCCGGCACATCGGTCAGTAAATGGATCTCCGCCAATCTTTGATAGTCGAACGGACTACCGAGCTGCAGGGTCTGAGAGCCGATGGCACCCAGTCGCTTTTGGAAGAAAGAGAAGCCATTGGTCTTGCCCGTGCTAATCGTAGCGCTGGTCATGATGACACTAGGCGTTTTGCGAAACAGGTGCTCTCGCAGGTAGTCGCCGACATCGAGTGGACTGCTTCGGAGCGTCATTCGGACCGCACCTCGCTGCGAAGCAGCACGCGACTCGATTCGCTCAATCCAGTACACGGCATCCTCTTGCTTCTGAAGCAGCCATTGATCCAGACCGGTTGCCAAGGCCGCCAAGCGTGTAGAAGCGGACATCATGTCGAGCTTGGCGTTCGCGTCCTTAAGATCTTTGCCATACCGTTCCAGTTGTCCCGAAACATGTGTCAGCCGTTCGACGAGCGATGTTTTTACGTTGATCGGTGCTCGCACCCGGCCGTTGTCGGGAGCATCGGAACTGAGCCAGCCCGACAGATCAGTCACCAAATCGTCGATGGCTTCCATGCAGTGGAAGACTTCCGAGGATACTTGCTTGAGTCCTAGGACAGTCAGGATCCCTTTGTCGTTGCGAGGGTTGTAGAGTTTCCGGAGCGTGTAGTCGAGCTGCGAGTTGCTGATCGATAGGCCGAGATGTTCGCCTGCGACCGCTTCCATGGTGTGGCATTCGTCGAAGATCACCGCGTCGTATTTAGGAAGGATGCCGCCCCCCTGAGCGCGAACAGCCAGATCGGTAAAGAACAGTGCATGGTTGACCACCAGGATTTGCGCGTTTTGGATGCGACGGCGCGCAGCGTAATAAAAGCAGGTCGAGTATTCCTTGCACTTGCGTCCCATGCAGTTTCCCGAATCGCTCGCTATCTCGTCCCATAAACTACCCGAGGGTTTGAAACTGAGACTGCTGAGCGAACCGTCGTCGGTGGCACGAGCCCAGGACTCGATTTGATGGAGTTGGTCGAAGTCTAGGTCGCTCGAGAACAAGTTCACACTCCGAGCGCTGGCCAATTGCAGTCTACGCTTAGACAGGTAATTGCCCCGACCCTTGACGAGCACCGATGTGAATTCGCGAGGGATGACCGCGTTGAGAAGCGGGAGGTCTTTTCCGATCAGTTGCTCTTGGAGACTGATCGTATGGGTCGAGACAATGATTCGGCGAGGCGATGGTCCGGAGGGAGTTGCATCCTCGGGATCCCAATCGGAACCATCTTCGTTCCGTTCCAGGGTCGATTCGCCGGCGGTTGCGTAGAGAATGGCAGGGACGAGGTAGCCGAAACTCTTGCCGACTCCGGTTCCCGCTTCGACGACCAGATGGGAACGCTGCTCCAAAGCGCGTGCGACCTCTGCGGCCATTCGCATTTGCTCCTGACGATGTTCGTAGCGAGCGATCCTGTTGGCGATTTTTCCACCTGGTCCGAGGATCGCATTCACATCCAGGATCGGGGAGTCTGACATTCAAGCTTTCAACCATGAAGGGGGTGAAGGGTACGATTCGCAACTATAAGTATCCTGGTGTCATCGCGGGAGGGTGAACGTGAGCAATCCCCGTAGGAAAACCCTCAATTGACATGCATTTCCCATCCCTACCGTGCAAGCCAAGGAAGAATGGCACGGGTGCGATGCGACTTCGCCAAGCCGCACGAAACTTCCCATCTCTTTGCCCATTCCCTTGCTTGGGGATTATCGCTTCAGATTGGCACCAGGCACACTTAAGACATTCCGACAGGCAATCTTTCGTCATCAGCCAGAGAATGACACGCCGAAACGCAAAGGGCAAAAAAGACTTCGGCTATCGCTTGGCTAAGGGGGAATATCGATCAAGACATCATTGCGCAACGTACTCCGACATCAAAGACATTGCCCCGTGTTGAAACCTTCATTTTGTCCAACTTCAAAACGCTGGTTTCCTAGAAATCGAGATTCGAAATAGTGGGCCTCCTCTTTGGGTTGTTTCTACGATAGCAAAATGTTACGTGCCACCCACCTATTTGACATGCCCTTCCCTTTTTGCTATCTTGAACGGCCGAGGAGAAACTCGTTATGCCTAGACCTTTGCGTTCCGAACTGTTTGATCCCAATGAAGTCTGTATCGTCCACTGCATCCAACGCTGTGTCCGACGCGCGTTCTTGGCAGGCCAGGACCCTGTCTCAGGTAAGAATTACGAAGGCCGCCG
>JAGWWZ010000298.1 GCA_018970165.1 Planctomycetota bacterium
CTGGGGAGGCTATGCGAATTGCGGGAACTACCCTCCCGTATTGCGGAAGCATGGATTGTATTTCTCACAGTCCATCATTTGGGACAAGCAGCACCCGGTACTGACGCGCAAAGACTTCATGGGCGCGCATGAATGGGCGTTCTACGGTTGGAGGGAAGGCGCGGGGCACAAGTACTATGGGCCGAACAATGCGACCGACCTGTGGCAAGTGAAGAAGGTCAATCCACAGTCGATGATCCATTTGACAGAGAAGCCTGTGGAACTCGCCGTTCGCGCGATGCAGTACTCCTCTGTTCAAAGCGAAAACGTGCTGGATCTCTTTGGTGGCAGCGGATCTACCCTGATCGCTGCGGAGCAAACCGGACGAAACGCGTACTTGATGGAACTCGATTGCTTGTATGCCGACGTCATCGTTGATAGGTACCAAAGGTTCTCGGGCAAGCAAGCAATCTTGGAACGTACTGGAAAATCGCCCATTCCGATGCGTACCAACGACTCGCGGTAGCATTAGAACTCAAGGCATTCCCAATGACTGTCTTCGAAGACGTAGAGAAAGTTCGCATCACAGTTGCGGGCGAAAACCAAAAGCGCCGCACAGTCCTGAAGAAGGCGCGGGGGGAGGGTATTTGGAAAATACTCAGGCTCACCATGATTCGAGGAAAGGCTTCGAAGATCTCCCCCAGCGATCAGCGCCGAAACCCTTTCGATGGAGTTGTATCTTTGGCAAAGAATGATCCCAGTATGTTCTGGGTAACCATCAAAGTGCAGGTAGGTCGCTTGGTAGCTCCCGTCGCTCGTTGCGAATGCGATCGTCGCTCGCGTGGACATGATCATTTTTTCTCCTTACTTTCCGGTGTTCGTAGAACTTCGAATACGTCTGGGGGTGTAACCAACATCAATTGCCGGCCGTTGTCCCAATCGACTTCAATCTGTTGCCAAAGATCGCGACCGAATCGGTGCTCGTGGAAACCACGAACGGTTCCCGTGGCGCCGGTCGGGATCGGATCCGGATCATCCATCATGGAAACAAGACGGATGCGTGTTCCGGGATTCAGCGGTGCTGCCATCGTTGATCTCCTCTTAGTGTTTACCGGGGACGCTCATGAACCGTCCGCAAGCGTGGTTCCAAGTCCATACCGTTGGTTGAATTCCAAGTTGCTCGATACGGTCCAGTTCAGTTCTCGTTGCGGTGAAGTGCCGACCAGCCAAGGTAAACGCAACCTCTCCCGAAAAATTCAGCTTGGTCTGGGCGTCGCTCGCCGTGGGATGCTCGGTAGCTTGGATCTCGATCGTTCGCATGTTGCGGTCTCTCGTCTAGAGGATTTTTCCGAGCAGGCTTTTCCTCATCGCGTCGATCGCTTCGCAAGCGAGAAGGTGCTCGGTGATAAGCGGGCCGGCGGTTTGTGGTTGTTGTGCGTCGGCGATCTCGAGGAGTTCGGCGAGCGCGTGGATCCCTTCGACCGCTTTGTAGTAGGCCTCTCGGATCTCTTGGGCCTGGTGCGGGTCCATCGTGCGGAAGGCTTCGCGAAGGAACTTCTCGTTGGCGTTTTTGTCTGCGGTAGTCATCGTTGTTTCTCCCTGTTTGGGTTGGGGTTTTCGTTTGGCGTTACGACACAGTTCCCATGCTTTGGGAAGAACATCAAGCCGATGTGGAAAGTAATGTTTTGGATTCTTGAAGAATGTTTTCGAGCCCCACAAACGCCACGGTTTGGCACCGGTCGCGATGCTTTGAACGTTGGGGTAAGTAGGCCACCTGACGAGAAAACGCCCACACGTCGCAAACGTGGGGCGTTGTCGCCAAATCGACCCGGGCTAGCGCTTGAGCCAATTCCGAACCGTCTTGAGTTCGTACCTACCCAAACCCGAGACCGCATAGTCGTGGCCGTTGTGCCCCCGAGCAATCAATCGATCCCCTCGGCGTTCGACGTACTCGACTGTGGTATCGAGCGAGGGGTCATCTTCGGATTGGATCTGGTACGAATGGTCGGCATCGGGGTAAACCCGTTGGCCATCGGCCAAGTCGGTAACCAAATGGATTTGTCCGATGTGCATGTCATCGCTCCGTGTTTGTGGTTGACTGGTCATGTTCGGGTAGAGGGGGATCGAGCTCTTCAGCGATCGACAGCAGGATCTCTGAGATTTGATTGCCGTCGATGCGAGCGATCGCGCCGGCAGCAAAGGCCTTATCAAGTCGCAACGCGACCTTACGCATCGCGTCTGCGACTCGGAAGTTCGGGTCGACGCTCACTGTGCCACCTCAACGCTTGCGGCAACGAATCGGCCCCGGTCGGTCTTTACGAAACGCGAAGCCTCACCCTTGGCCAGCTCGCGAAGGATCGCGCTGTAGAGCGTCGCGTGGGGTGTCTTGCCACCGGGGCTGGTCCAGTATCCCTTGGCGGTCATCGCTTCGATCATCTGCTGGACGCTCAAGGGTTCCGTCGCCTCGCACAAAACCATGTAGGCTGCGGCCAACGCGCTCAGACGTTTGGGCTCTTGTCCTTCAGTCTGCTTGGCGACCCGCTTGGCTTTGATCGGAACGATGTCGGGGTTCACGTCGGCTGGTACAGTCTGTGGCGATTCGTCTTGGGTTTTGGTGGACGTTTTCTTTTTGCTCACTTCCCCTTGCAATCGTTGAGCGCTATTGATGTGGATCTTCTTGCCGGTCGCCAGGTTGGTGGCGTTCCAACCACCGCTGGGTTTCTCGCTATCGATCTGCACTTCAACCTTCTTGCCAGTGACGTTTGCATAGTACTTGCCACCGATCTTGACATCTGCCTTCTTCATTCGTCTGTCTCCCATGTTGGAACCGTGGTTAGCTGCCATCGTCAGGCCGCTCGCACTACCGAGCGACGATCCCGATCGCGTCGGGATTTCGGCTTAGGTTCCCCAAACCA
>JAGWWZ010000299.1 GCA_018970165.1 Planctomycetota bacterium
ACACCGGACGAGTTGCGTAAGCGTCGGTCGGAATCGCGTCGGATGCGTCGTGGGAAAGCGATCTTGCGCGATGCGTGGCTATCTCCGTTGACGCTCGACGAGCAAGGCAAACCAGGCCCGCAGGTCAGTTCGACTCCGGTCCGAGCCAGCGACAAGGGGTTCTTGTCGATGTCGCTCAAAGATTACTTGGCTCTGCTGGTGTGGACTGGGAGCAATCGACCGAGCGTTGCGAAGCCGACTGCGACACCTGAAGTAGCGTCGATCTTGAAGCGGTTGGGGATCGATGGCTCGTTGTGGTTGGACTTGGTGTGGAGATTCAAGAAGTACTACCAAGGAAGCGCTGCTGGGATGCCAGACACATTAGCGCGAGACGCGACAGCTCATCAGCACCGGTGGCGTCGAGGCCAGCGGGCGGTGCGCCGGATCTTTGCGACGACTTGAGAGCGGCTTTCTAGGGCAACGGCGCATGGCCAATCGATTCCAGGAACGCCTCTCGGTATTGGAAATGGAAGAGTGACAGTCGATAACGCGACACTGTGGGTCGCAGCGAGGCCCAATTCTTGTCGTGCTTTGATTTCCAACGAATCTTTAACGCGATTGAGCGTTGAGCCCAGGTCCGATCAGGTTCGTCGTTTCTGATTTCGTCGAGTTGCATGGGTCGATGCGTTTCATTAAAGGTGGGTGGCACGTAACTGAATCGCATAAAGGTGGGTGGCACGTAAATAGATCGCATAAGCGTTCCAACAACTGGTATGCGCTAACATTCATTACGAATTCAACATCAAAACAAAATCCGGTTGAGAAGCTTTGTATTCTCGTCCGTATTTGAAGTGTTTTTGGTATCTTCTTCTACTTCGAAATCAGCCTCGCAGATGAGGCCGATGTTCCATGAATCGTTCAGGAGTGCATGATGTGTTATATAGGTATCGCGAGGATCTCCGTTGCATTGTTGCTTGGCTTGACAATAGGCGGGTACATCCTTCCCGGGGTTGGCGCTCAACCACCGAATAACTCCGCCCAAAGCTTAGACAGATCTATATTGCCGATTCCGGAGCCTGCACCGCCAGTCTACAAGGAGCTCGATGCTAGGAATGCGAAAGCTCCCCCGCGTTGGGAAGTGAAAGCTCCCGCCAAAGCCCCCAATGTTGTTGTGGTTCTGATCGATGATATCGGATTTGGGCACTCGAGCGCTTTCGGTGGCCCCTGTGTCATGCCCACCTTGGAAAAGCTTTCGAAGAACGGTTTGAAATACAACCGCTTTCACACCACTGCTCTGTGCAGTCCGACGCGAACGGCTTTGCTCACCGGATACAACCATCACAGCAACAACGCCGGTGCGATCATGGAGATAGCTACCGCGTTTCCGGGGAACACAGGCGTTCGACCGCAGACCATCACGCCGATGGCTGAAGTCCTTCGAATGAACGGCTACTCGACATCGGCATGGGGCAAGTACCACGAAACACCACCCTGGGAGGTAAGCGTCAGTGGTCCATTTGATCGCTGGCCGACCCGATCAGGGTTCGACGAGTTCTACGGCTTCATCGGTGGCGAGACCAATCAATGGGATCCCATGATCGTACATGGAACAACTCCCATGCGGAAACCCGAGGATCAAGAGGATTACCATTTCACGACCGATATGACGACGCGAGCCATCGCCTGGATGCAGTCGCAGCAAGCGTTGACTCCCGAGAAGCCTTTTTTCATGTACTTTGCCACTGGCGCAACCCATGCCCCTCACCATGCACCCAAGGAGTGGATCGAAAAATACAAGGGCAAGTTTGATATGGGATGGGATAAATTGCGTGAGCAGACCCTCGCTCGCCAGATCGAGCTCGGAGTCGTCCCAAAAGGAACCAAGTTGGCCCCTAAGCCCGAGGCGATCAAGGATTGGAAAGACCTGAGCAATGACGAAAAGCGATTGTTCGCCAGGCAGATGGAAGTCTTCGCAGCGTTCGCTTCGCATACCGACCACGAAGTTGGTCGACTCGTACAGGGGATCGAAGATCTCGGAGAACTCGACAACACATTGATCATTTACATTGTGGGCGACAACGGGGCCAGTGCCGAAGGTGGCATGCTAGGTATGTTCAACGAGAGCACTTACTTCAATGGAGTCCCCGAGTCGACAAGCTTCATGCTCGAAAAGATGGATCAGTGGGGAGGCCCGGAATGCTTCAACCACTTTGCGGCCGGTTGGGCGGTCGCTGGGAACACGCCATTCACTTGGACCAAGCAAGTTGCAAGCAACTTTGGAGGGACCCGAAACGGAATGGTCTTTCATTGGCCTGCCGGCATCAAATCCAAGGGGCAAGTTCGAGACCAATTCCATCACATTATCGATATTGCACCCACTGTTTTCGAAGCGGCCGGAGTTCCAGCACCGAAGGAAGTTAACGGGATCCAACAAAGGCCGATCGAAGGTGTCAGTATGGCCTACAGCTTCGACGCACCCGAGGCAACCGATCGCCGCAAAACGCAGTACTTCGAGATGGGTGGTAATCGTGCGGTCTATCACGATGGTTGGTTCGCAGGCACCATCCACAAAGCTCCTTGGGAGGCTCAGCCTCGCCATGTGCTGACCGAGGATGTTTGGGAGCTCTATCATGTCGACGACGACTTCAGCATGAGTCGAAACCTCGCTGCGGAAAACCCCAGCAAACTCAAGGAATTGCAAGGGTTGTTCATCAAAGAAGCGATCGACCATAAAGTCCTGCCGATCGACGACAGGACCATCGAGCGTTTCGATGCGAAAGTCGCAGGACGTCCCGACTTGATGGACGGTAAAACCAAACTCACCGTCTACCCCGGCATGATCTACATCGCAGAGAATGCGTTCATCAATGTCAAGAACTCGTCGCTCGATCTCGAAGC
>JAGWWZ010000300.1 GCA_018970165.1 Planctomycetota bacterium
GGGGATGTGATTGACGCTCGTATTCCGTTGAAAGAAGGTTTCCACGAACACTTGGATCTTCTACGAAAGCGAAAAGACGAGCGGGCACTTCCTGCTGGTTACCGCCACAAGATGTATGACGCTGCGGTGAAAACGCATGTACATCGCTTGGTCGCCAGCGTTGCCAACCCGAAGGCAAGGGTGCTTACCAGGATCTCCGATTATCTGGAATGGGCGGGTCATGGCCTAGGTGCGGGGGTGCAAGATGTCTATTTTGGGCACACGCATTGTCCCTTGGATGAGGAGCCGTTCGGTGGAATGCGATTTCATAATCCGGGTGCAACGATCAAGGGGATGAGATTTCGATTGATCGAAATTCCGTTAGACCCGGAGCCAAGCAGATGATCGAACCACGATGGATGATAACGGCGGGTGTGATACTCCACCTGTTGATACAAATCCTTTTGATTTTGCAAGTCATCCTACGGCCGCATCGTGATCCGGCGTCTCGCATTGCATGGGTCGTGGTGATCGTGACCCTTCCGATCCTTGGCATCGTCGGATATTTCTTTCTCGGGGAGATCAATATCGGTCGCCGGCGCATCGCACGCATGGAAGCTGTCGTCAAGCTACTTCCCGCTGTCTCCAAGATTCCGGGTGTAGACGCGAAATCGATTCAACCCACGCACGACGAGGCATACAACGGCCTGTTTCGCATCGCCCAATCGATCAACGGATTCGAACCGGTGGGTGGCAACAGGGGTCTCCTTTTAGCTAACTCCAACGACGCAATCGACGCGATGATCCGAGACATCGATGTGGCGGAGCATCATGTCCATGTCAATTTTTATATTTGGCTGGCCGACAACAATGGCACGAAATTAGCGATGGCACTGGAGCGGGCCGCTCGTCGGGGGGTGGCATGCCGTGCGATGGCAGATGGTCTTGGTTCGCGACTGATGATAGGGTCACCACATTGGACGTCGATGCGAGATGCTGGAGTAAGAACTGCCGTAGCGTTGCCGATCGGGAACGCCCCTTGGTCTCCCATCTTTACCCGAGTCGATCTGCGCAACCACCGCAAGATTGTCGTCATTGATAATCGTATCACTTACTGCGGAAGCCAGAACTGCGCCGATCCGGAGTTTCGAATCAAACCTCGTTTTGCACCGTGGGTCGATCTGATGGTTCGATTCGAAGGGCCGATCGCACGTCAAAAGCAGCTTCTGTTCGCCGCGGACTGGATGGCGCACGTCGATGAGGATCTTCGGGCGATCGTTACGGAACCGATGCATGAGTTTCCGTCTGGCTTCACAGCGATTGCGATGGGGACCGGTCCGACGGTGCGTTACTCTGCAATGCCTGATATGTTTGAGTCGTTGATGTACGCAGCCAGGAAAGAATTGCTGATCACAACCCCCTACTATGTTCCCGATGAAGCGATGCAGGCTGCATTGTGTGCAAGCGGTCGTCGCGGCGTTGAGACTACGTTGATTGTACCCGCGAAGAACGACTCCTGGATCGTCAAGGCGGCGAGCCACAGCTACTACCAAGATCTGTTGGAGTCGGGGGTCCGGATCTTTGAATTTGAAGGAGGTCTGCTTCACTCCAAATCCCTAACGATCGATGGAGAGGTAGCGTTGATCGGCTCGGCGAATTTGGATCGACGCAGCTTCGAGCTCAATTACGAAAACAACATCCTCTTTCACGACACCAAGTTGACCGACAGCATCCGCGAGCGGCAACTTACGTACCGTTGGCAATCGGTCGAGGTCACGATCCATGATGTTCGCAGTTGGTCCATTCAAAGGCGATTGGTCAACAATACGGTCGCGATGCTAGGGCCAGTGTTGTAGTTCGGCAGCTAAAAACCAACAAACAAGTTACGTGCCACCCACCAATAGCAAACTTGTTATGTGCCACCCACCTATTTGACATGCCCTGCCCTTTTCGCTATCTTGGTCGGCCAAGGAGAACTCCGTTATGCCTAGACCCTTGCGTTCCGAACTGTTTGATCCCAATGAAGTCTGTATTGTGCACTGCATCCAACGCTGTGTCCGACGCGCGTTCTTGGCAGGCCAGGACCCTGTCTCAGGTAAGAATTACGAATCCCGCCGAGAGTGGATCCGGGCTCGAATGGAATGCCTGGCCTCGGTCTTCGGGATCGATGTCTTGACCTATGCCATCCTCTCCAATCACATGCATGTCATCTTGCGCACCCGTCCTGATGTCGTGGCCCAGTGGTCCGACGAAGAAGTCGCCCGGCGTTGGCTGAGCCTGTTCCCAGGCCAGCGACTCGACGAATTCCTGGGTCAACCCACCCGGAGCAGCATTGATGCCCTGGTCCACGACCAAGCCCGGATGACCGAAGTACGGGAGCGATTGAGCAATCCTTCGTGGTTCATGCGTGCGCTGGCTGAACCGATCGCTCGATTGGCCAACCAAGAAGATGAATGCACAGGCAGGTTCTGGGAAGGGAGATTCAAGGCCCAGGCGATCAAGGACGAAGCGGGCTTGTTGGCTTGCAGTATGTACGTCGATCTGAATCCGATTCGTGCCGCCATGGCGATGACGCTCAAGGAATCGCTCCACACATCGGCTTATGACCGGATCGCTGGCTTGGAAGGAGAGAAACTCCCTTCGGCGGCTTCCGATACGGTGGTGATTGAAACCGAGGAAGCGGGCCGGATCCGCCGCACTTCGACCCCGGAACAGTTGCGTAAGCGTCGGTCGGAATCACGTCGGATGCGTCGTGGGAAAGCGATCTTGCGCGATGCGTGGCTATCTCCGTTGACGCTCGACGAGCAAGGCAAACCAGGCCCGCAGGTCAGTTCGACTCCGGTCCGAGCCAGCGACAAGGGGTTC
>JAGWWZ010000301.1 GCA_018970165.1 Planctomycetota bacterium
ATCGAAGAACTGTTTTTGATGGTACCAACACGGCCCCCAACTCAGAACGCAACCGACGTTCAGATCTTCTCCGGTGATATGCCGCATCATGTCCTCAGGGGTAACACCCTGAGTCGGATTCTCATAATGGGCACATCCCGCTGCATGCACATGGTGGTCTCCCGAGAACCAGCCGAGACTGGCCATATGCACCCACCGCTTCAAGCGGACCTCCAACTTCGGCGCATCTACTTGTTCAGAAACCGTGTACTCGAACGAAATCGGCATGTATTCAGGGCCGCGCGTCGCGGTGATGCGGTACGTTCCCTCGGGAAGTGTGACTGTTTCGCCATCGGCCCGATAGACTTGCGGATGAAAGAAGAAATCAGGTGCTAATCGCCGAGCGGGGTTAGGATACACGCGGCCGAGTCGATCCTGGATCAGCAGTGAACAGGTTGTCGGTCGTCCATCGTGATCGCGGATGCTCAGAGGAACTGCTTGGCTTGGCAAGGCACGGAACAAAACAGGAAGTTCACTTCGAAAGCCCAGATCCTGCGTCCCCTGTCCGACGTCGAATTGTAGAGTGGCTTCGCGCGGACCTGGGTCGCGGCTGTAGAGTTGGATCACGCGATACTCGACTTCGAGACCCGATAGATTGGGTAGCATCGGTTCCTGAACAGGGATGGCGATATCGAGCCATCGGCGGTCGGCTTCGGCAGGCGTTATCTCTATTTTCGGCTCGGCAGCGCTCGTGCTGCCGCGGACCATGTTCTTGGCTTGAGGGCTTGTGCAGCGAAGAGGAGCCGTCACCCCTGCTTCGTTGACGACCTTGATCAAAAAAGTCCTCCATCCCTTCTCGACCAACTGCGGCATCATCGGACCGGCTGCGACTTTGACGCGACTCTCTGGATTGATAGAGACCACCGCCAAGCAACGGGGGTCCAAAGCGGACTGAATGGCTGCAACCACTTTGGCATCATCCGATTCCGCGCGAAGCAACTCCAGTTCACTCATCACCGCATCGGGTAGCGGTTCACCTAGGAACTTCATCGCCTCAGTCAATCTTTGCACGGAGGCCTCAAGGGGTTGCCGAGCCACACCACGCACCGGATCGATCGCGAGAGAGCTGCGCGGCGCGATCACATGAAAGGCACAGAAAACAAACAGGACGAAAAAGTAGTTTACGATGCGATGCAATCTTCGCTGAGAGCCGGGGGAGAGGAGTGCGTTCGACATTGCGGAATCTCCGTGCTTTAGAGCATATCGATAGGATCGATATCGATTAGGTAGAGCGTATCCTCGGGTGGCTTTACTTTCGATTGTACCGCAGCGAGGACGACGTGAAGAGCGGCTGCATCCGGACAAGCCAACATCGCATGATAACGATACTGACCTCGCAGTTTCGGGATCGGAGGCAGGGCTGGCCCGAGGACTCGCACCGTTCCACCGTTGCGCTGCGACTCGACGCGCAAGCTCGACACCACCGACTCCGCGAATTGCTCGACCACCTCGCGCACAACGCCCCGGAAGATAATTCGGGCCAATCGACCAAAGGGCGGATAGCCGAACGGTCGCCGATGCTCGAATTCCATCTCGGCAAAACTTAGGTAATCATGATTGCACGCAGCGACGATTGCAGGATGCTCGGGCGAAAACGTTTGCACGAGGACTTCACCAGCCCGATCGCCACGCCCCGTGCGGCCCGCGACTTGGGTAACCAGTTGAAACGTTTTCTCCGAGGCTCGAAAGTCGGGAAAATGAAGCGCGGAATCGGCATGGATCACGCCGACCAAAAGAACATTCGGAAAATCGAGCCCCTTGGCGATCATCTGCGTGCCTAGCAGAATCTGCGTGCGGCCTGCTCGAAATTCTGAAAGGGTTGCTTCATGGCTTCCAGGCTTTCGCATCGTGTCGGAGTCCATCCGAGCAATACGAGCGGCGGGGAATTTAGCTTGCACCTCCATCTCCAATCGCTGCGTTCCTAAACCTGAGAAACGGATCCCGTCGAACGCACATCGTGGGCAATGCGTTGGAGCCGCAACCGTGTGATCGCAGTAGTGGCATACTGCTTTATTCCCTTCGCGATGAAACGTGAGAGCCAAATCGCAATCGGGGCACATGAGCACAAACCCGCAGGCAGGGCATTGGATCGAGGTCGAAAAGCCTCGTCGATTGAGCAATAAGATGATTTGGCCATCGCTTGCAAGGGTCTGTCCAATCGCTTGCTCTAGTGGGCGCGAAATGCTTCCTCGTTCCGGATCAATCCGATGCGATCGAAGATCGACGGTACGGACCGCAGGCATGGGACGGTTGAGGATGCGTCGCGGCAGCGAGACCAAGTGATACGCGCCGGTCTTCGCTCGATGAAATGACTCCAGTGATGGAGTTGCCGAGCCGAGAACCAAAGGAACTTTTTCAAGGCTCGTGCGATGAAGGGCTACATCGCGTGCGTGGTATCTCGGTACGGTCTCTTGTTTAAAGGTCGTCTCATGCTCTTCATCGAGGATCACCAATCCCAGATGAGGAACCGGGGCAAAGATCGCGCTGCGGGGGCCGACGACCACTTGAGCCTCGCCACTCGCGATGCGTCGCCATTGAAAATGCCGTTCAGGTCCGCTCATGTTGGAATGAAGGACCGCAACGCTTCGAAATCGATGTTCGAATCGGCTTCGGGTTTGCGGGGTCAAACTGATCTCGGGAACCAGGACGATCGACTGGCGGCCGAACGAGATCACTTTTTCGATCGCTTGCATGTAGACTTCGGTCTTGCCGCTGCCGGTCACGCCATGTAGCAAAATCGTTTGATGCGTTTCCGAATCGATGGCGCGAAAGATGGTTTGCAGTGCGAGCCGTTGATCG
>JAGWWZ010000120.1 GCA_018970165.1 Planctomycetota bacterium
TCATCGACTCTTTGGCCAGGGAAAATGCTCAGCCACCTGCGTGCGACCTCTTCATCGGACCACTGGGCCACGACATCGGGGCGGGTGCGGAGGATGACGTGCATGTGGTTGGAGAGGATGGCATAGGTCAGGACATCGATCCCGAAGACCGAGGCGAGGCATTCCAAGCGAGCGCGGATCCATTCGCGGCGGGATTCGTAATTCTTTCCCGAAACAGGGTCGAGACCTGCCAGGAAGGCACGGCGGACACAGCGTTGGATGCAGTGCACGATACAGACTTCGTTGGGATCGAACAGTTCGGACCGCAGGGGTCTAGGCATAGTGATTCTCCTCAGGAGAGTAGGGTAGCAGAAAAGAGAGGAAAAGGCAAATAGGTGGGTGGCACGTAAATTATGCTTCTCGGGTTCCTGCCTGTGTGCTTTCGGGATGCTGGGATTTTGTTGTCAACCTAGCAGGGCGGATGCGAAGAGTCTGGGAAGCCGTGTAACGGATGGTTGCCGGTAGAGGGAAAGCAACGCATGGGCAGTAGCCAACGCATTTCGATGAGCCGGGAACCACACAGGACGGGGAAAATTGATCAGCGGGCCCTGAATAATCGTCTTCTCGAAAGCATCCAAAAGATAGGTATTGTGGACGCTTCCAATTCCACTTTCCGCACGATCAAGCGTGGCTCCCGGGTAACCGCCCCAAGGGGGTGAAATAAGGCTGTATGCAAGCGCGGTCCACTGATTCACACAAATGTTGGCATACCGCAAGTCGCGGATCGCTCCATCGAACACGTTCGGCTCTTTCTTGCGAAATCCCCGCGGAAAGGTAATCGAAGCACAAAGGGAGCCGAATACTCGGTCATTCACAAATTGCACCGCATCTCGGACAAACTGTTCAGGCGAAGACGCATCCAGGCAGGTCTCTGAGCAGACGCACGCGAAAGACTCTTCCGCAAACAATTCGGGGCGTTCCTCGATCGATTGCGATGTGAGAAACGCCCACGGAAGGCTTTGGCCAGCGCCAGGTTCAACCTGGCAAGCAGCGTGTTTGCAGTAACGTTCGATCGCGCCTGGGTAATAGGCCTTTCGAGTCGGCGTTTGCTTTAAAAAGTATTGAAGGCGTTGCAGGAAATAATCGCGCTGTGGCCATTTTTTCCATGTCACAATCACTCGCGTTGCTAAGCAGTTGAAGGCAGCATTATTCGTAATCGAGGCTGCAACGTGCTGGGCCTGAGAGTCAATTTCCCTCGTTGAGTAACTCCCCGGCACGATGATCCATGGAGAGACATTCCCCAATTCGCTCGTGATCGGCTTGTCAATGAGTGGCACACCGAGCGATTTTTGCTTTTGTTGCGCTAGCAGATCCGGTCCCCATACGATGCGATCGTGCGATGCGATCGAACCGGTAATGTGAATGTCGGCGATTGCGGGGTGATGGATGAGGTCATGCCCAACACGGGCATCTCCGGTCACAATTCGCAGTAGCCCCTCGCTAATAAATGGTGCGAAGGCTTCCTCGAAGATCGGCGCAAGGTAGCTGTTGACGGGATTCATTTTCAAAATGACACGCCGTCCTTCGAAGAGGATGCGGCTCAAACTGTCGGTCGCAGGTACCGATGAGACATTTCCAGCGCCAAGCACAGCAGAAATTTTTGAGAAATCGGTCGATTTCGCGCGATGGACTTTGTCGCCGTGCAAGTTCTCAACGCCAATCCCCGCTTGCATGCGAACTACGCCGTGTAGCCCCATAAAGGCCAACGAATCAAACAGCCCCTGCGTTGGCACGATTGGCACTTCGACCACACCGCGATCGCCGACGATTGGTTTTTTTGGAAAGTTCGGGGCGCCGTGTCTTTCGATTTGCTCCAGCGTCCATTTCGCGAGGCGAAGAAACCGCATGATCACCACCGGCCCCGCAAGCAACTCTTCAGCGACTATGTCGAGGCGTTCGCCACATCCTTTGGCTTCTGCCCCCACCGATGCCCAACGCTGAGCGACATGACAAATCGCCTGGATACTCTGTTCGCACAGTTCTGCACGGCGTTTTAATGAGCAGGAAGGAACGCGAGAGTCCAACGACGCAAAGCTTTTCTCTAAACGCTTGAGTTCATCGGAAAGAAGATCGTCTTCGCGAGTAATCGTCGTTGCATTCATCTTGCTTGGTGCACTGTATTTGGCGGAAACGGTGGAAGCTGACCGCGAGGAACCCAATGTACCAAGATTTCGAAGCAAAACGTAGCCAAGACACTCGTTAATGACGGTATGACATACGGGTAATCCAGATGACTAAGCCAAGATAGCTGCTACAATCGGTTCTTGATGGTGATCTGTTTTATCTCGGGGAATTCAACGGGATTACAGCCGCTTTCCTCAAGGCCACGTTGTCCCAAGCGAGCCGACACCGGACAAATGAAATACCTTTTATCGTTCTTGATACCCGCGAGTGTAGCTGCCGGTTTATGGTACGGCGGCCCGTGGGCTTGGTTAACCGTTGTGATCGTTTTCGTAGGGGTTCCGTTTTTGGATCGACTGTTCGGACGCGACCCTACCAACTTGGATCCCTCGGCGGAAAAGAGAGCATCGGAATCAGCGCCCTACAGCCTCATCCTTTACGCATACTTGCCGATTCAGATTGGTTTACTGTTTCTGTTGGGTTGGGTTTGGAACAACTCCGAGGCGGCGATTTGGGTCCGCATTGGTTGGGTCTTGTCGGTAGCTCTATGCACGGGCGGCCTGGGAATCACCGTTGCACACGAGTTGATCCATCGCCGTTCTTTGTTAGAACGATGGATCGGTCGATTGCTCCTGATGACGGTTTTGTATATGCATTTCGCGATTGAACACGTTCGCGGCCATCATGCAAAAGTAGGAACCTGTGAAGATCCAGCAACCGCACGAAAAGGAATCGATGTTTACCGATTCATTGCGACAACGATTCCGAGGCAATGGAAATCGGCTTGGAATTTAGAGGTCGCCCGTCTTCGCAAGCACCAAAGATCCATTTGGAGTTTGCGAAATGAGATGCTCCTGTTCGCTGCTATGCAATCGCTCTGGCTGTCGCTAATCGTTGGGTGTTTTGGCGTCATTTTTTTGCCCATCTATCTGTCGGTGGCCATGATTTCGTTTCTGCTTCTGGAGATGATCAATTACGTCGAACATTATGGGCTGGAGCGAAATCAACTCCCCAGCGGTCGTTATGAAGCGGTTCGGGATCACCACTCTTGGAACAGCGATCATCGCGTCAGCCGTGCTCTCTTGTTCGAATTAACTCGCCATTCCGACCATCATCTGGTTGCAACTCGTCCGTATCAGATCCTTCGTAGCCCCGAGTCGGAAACGGAACTTCCTTCGGGTTACCCGGGTATGATTCTGTTGGCACTCATACCTCCGATATGGTTTGCTGTCATGGACCCGCGTGTCGAGCGTGCCAGACGAGCGACTCACGAAAACGCAACATCCCTCGAAGGAACATGATCGCCCTTATGAGTCAGAGGACTCTTGCATGACCCAGGCAAGGAACCTCGGTTCGACCCACTCCACCGAATGCTCAACGATCTCAGGAAGTTCGTATGGATGATTGCGATGCAAATAATCCACCACTTGATCGCGACGCGACTCGATGGTTTTGACTATCAACCGCCATTCCTGGCTCGTTTCAATATTTCCCTGCCAACGATAGACGCTGGTTACGGGGCCTGAGATCTGCACGCATGCACCCATGCGACCTTCGATGATTCCGCTGGCCAAGGATTCACCGACCTGCGCTGACGGAACCGTGGTAGTGATCTCGATCACGCGAGCCCCTTTTCCACGAGCGATCGCTCAAGGCTCTCTTCGTCGAGAATCGCGGCATGCAATCTTTCGAATTCCACTAACAATTCGGCAAACGCCCCGCGACGCGGATCGCAGTTGCGAACGGAGCGAATCAAGGCATCAAGATCATCGATCACTTGGCATTGGCGACACTCGATCTCTCGCAGTTCGAGATACATGCCCGGTCGCATCGAAGCTACGTTTTCGAGATACCCTTCGCCAGCTACTCGAGTGAAGTGCTGGTCCAACACCCATCGAAAACTGATCAGATGTTCGATCAGCTTGATATGGAGCGAATGTTGATGCGGATGGTCGACGCATGCTCGAAAATCCACTTCGAGTTCCGCGAGCGATTCCTCAATCCCTGCTTGGCTGTGATTGAGGCACATTTTCATGCCGGCAATTTGGCGATGTGCGAAATCCATAAGCCCCTCGTGTTGCGAATGACTGGAGAGTGAAGCTGACAACCATCTCACCTAACGCTCAGTGTCGCAAACCGACGACGCTATCGTCAAGCATTTTTCACCAAGTCGATCGCAATGCCGTTGATCTTCAGTCCACTTCCTCGAGACTATCCTCAGTCCGGATAGCGATCTCCCCTAAATGTGCGATACCATGGCGTTGCACGACAGAGAACGCCAGTCTTTGCAACTCCAGAGCCAAATCCACGGGTTGTACGGTGATGGCTGAATTGGAGGGAATCACCACGGGCGCGAAATTCAAGATTCCTGCTATCCCGGAGCTTTGTAATCTCGATGCTACGGCTGAGGCGGCATTCGCCGGGACGGCGAGAATAGCGAGATCGACGCGCTGTGTCTGAGCGAAGCGTTCGAGATGATCGAGATCTTGAACCTGCAAGGCCCCGACCTTGGTCCCGACTTTGTTGGGATCACTATCGAACGCTGCTACCAAACGAAAACCGAGTTGATCGAATCCGCGGTATCCGCTCAAGGCGCGACCCAAGTTCCCCACGCCCACCAAGATTACATTCCAGGAGCGATCGGTTCCGAGTACATTTTGGATGGCAGAGACCAAGTCTTGTACACGGTATCCAACTCCCCTTTGGCCGACTTGTCCTAAACAGGAAAGGTCCCTGCGGACTTGAGAATCCTTGAGCCCCAATCGTTCGGCCAACCAACCGCTTCGAACATTGGCCGAGCCGCTCCGTTCAATCTGTTGAAGTTCGCGCAGGTAGAGTGCCAAACGCGAAACGGTAGCGCTGGGGATCTCCGAACGCGGCTTGGCCATACTAGGTCCGAGGCGTTCTAAAAACTTCGGGAGCCAAGGTCCTCATATGCTCAGCACACTTCTCGACCGCGTACAAAATTTGTTGGTTGGAGTGGGTCGAGTTGATGAAAAATCGCAACCGGGCAGCAGACTCTTCGACTGCGGGATAGAGGATGGGTTGAACATTGACCCCGGAATCGATCATCCGGCGCGACAGTTGGAGTGCCAGCAGCGAATTCCCGGTGATGACCGGTACAACCGGGGTATCCAGGCTGTTGCCGGTATTGAGACCACGTTTTTTGGCCTCGGTCAAGAATAGTCGTGATGCTTCCTTAAGACGCGTCACACGGGCCGGATCGCTCTTCAGCGTGCGGATCGCAGCCAGGGCTGCTGCCGTGTTTGGGGGAGAGAGGCCGACGCTGAAGACGAAGCCAGGTGTCGTATATTTTAGATACTCGATGAGCGCCGCTTTGCCAGCGATGTATCCGCCGCACGAGCCGAACGATTTGCTCAACGTTCCCATCCAAATGTCAACATCTTCAGGAGCAACGCCAAAATGTTCGGCAATACCGCGGCCATGCATTCCCATGGTTCCCATCGAGTGCGCTTCATCGACCATCAGCCAGCACTGATGACGTTTGCACACCTCCACGAACTTCGGCAGATCCGGGTAATCGCCGTCCATGCTGTAGACCCCTTCGACGATCACCAGGGTTCGGCGGTATCGCTTTCGCAGTTCCCCGAGCGCCTCTTCAAGGGCTTCATAGCTATTGTGAGGAAACGCGCGGCGACGACTGCCGGAAAGAATCGCTCCTTGAACGATACTGTTGTGCGACAGAGAGTCGTGCAGGATCAAATCTTGCTGCCCCACGATGTGTCCGATGACGGATTCGTTGGTAGCATGCCCGCCGACCATCACCACCGCATCTTCAACCCCTATCCAGTCGGCGATCTCTCGCTCAAGCTCTCTGTGAATATCCTTTTCGCCGGATACCAGTCGAGATGCCGAAACGCTCGTGCCATATTTTTGGACTGCTCCAACAACTGCTTCGGTCACGGCAGGATCCCCACTCATCCCCAAATAGTTGTAGCTTGCGAAGCTAATCAGCGAGCGATGATCAACCGTTGTCGTGTCGCGAGTGAGTCCTTGATGGACGGAGAAGTAGGGATCGGGCAAACCCGTCAATGCGAATTGGGCCTTCGTCTGCTTCAATCGCCGATACTCTGGCAATTTATCGAAGCGGTAGTCATCCTCCGCGATGACGCGTTCCTCGGGTTGTGATGTTCCAGGAGCAACCAAATCGTCCCGAATGCGATCCTTGCCAAATAATTTTTCGATCGCTTCTGCGATTTCCCGAATCGTCTCGATCTCTTGAAGGACTTCTTCGGGAAATCGTCCACCCACGGAGTTTTCGAGAGCATGTGCGATCTGCAATCGCTCCAAGCTGTCCAATCCCAAATCCACGATCACGTTCGTGTCCAGGTCGAGAAGCTTTGCCCTCTCCAGCGCAACGTTCTTTACGGCTCGCTTAACCAGATCCACGACTTCGGGGTCTGGATCGCGAGTCTTCTTGTGTTGGCTCGTACCAGCAGAGAAGCCATCGCGGAGGTCTTGAACGGTAGCTGCCGCAATCATCGGCGGCGCATCGAAGAGCCCCTCCTCCCAACTCAACCACTTGTGCACGACCCGAAGGCTTCCTTCTCGGAATGCCTTCAAGCAGGCGTGTCGTTGAATCTTGCCACTCGATGTTCGCGGAAGCGAGCTGTGTCGCACCAACACAACTGCATCGGGTGGAATCTCATGCACAGCTGTCACAGCTCGGCGGATTGCTTGCACCACCGGGTTCCAGTCGTCCTCGAGAGATCGCTGCACCTCGACCGTAATGATCAGTCGTTCCCGTGGGCCCTGATCGTCTGCGAATGCAGCCGCGGCCGAAGATTGAATCGATTCGTGGCAATCCTCGACTGTCTGCTCAATGTCTTGTGGATATCGGTTGACACCGCGAACAATGATAAGGTCCTTGACTCGTCCCGCGACGAACAGTTGGCCCTCGCTCACGAATCCTAAGTCTCCTGTCCGCAGGAACGGTCCCTCGCCATCTCGGGTGAAGGCTCTGAAAATCTCGTCTGAAACATCTTGCTTGCCCCAATACCCCAGGCCTGTGCTTGGGCTATCGACCCATATTTCACCGATCTCGTTTTCGGGAAGAACACCCAGAGTAGAAGGGTCGACGATCAGAACTCGCTCGTTGCTTGTACAGACCCCGCACCCTACCAAATCGCGGGCCCCTTCCTGAGACGGATCCACTGGTTCCACGATGCGAGCGTCGAGTTTACGGCCGTCGAAACTGCGAATCACAGGTGGAGTATGCGGAGGGCCACCTGTGACAACCAACGTGGTTTCCGCCATGCCGTAACATGGAAAATGAATCTCATTCCTGAATCCCACCTCGCCGAATTTACGGCTGAATTGCCTCAGCGTCGAAGCCCGTACGGGTTCCGCACCATTGAACGCGACTGTCCAACTGCTCAAATCCAACCCTTGCATCTCTTCGTCGGTAACTTTGTCAACGCACAGTTGATAGGCAAAGTTCGGACCACCGCTGGTTCTGGCCTTGTAGCGAGTGATCGCGCGGAGCCATCTCACCGGCCGCTGTAAAAAAGTCATGGGACTCATCAAAACCATCGAAGCGCCGAAGAAAAGCGGCGACAAGATGCCACCCACCAAGCCCATGTCGTGATAGGTCGGTAACCAACTGACCCCAGTATTCTTGTGCTGTTCGTCAAACAGCAGAGAAATGATCTCGCAATTGCGGATCACATTCTCATGCGTCAACATCACCCCTTTAGGTTGGCCTGTCGAGCCGGAAGTATATTGAAGGATCGCGAGTTGCGAGGGATCGATGGGTATGTCGGAAAACTGAAGTGCAATGGAGCGATCGATGGCATCGGTACCAATCAAGTCGATGTTTTTCATGTCCGCGCGGATACCCTCATCGCGGAAAAGCTGCGAGACCGCATCGGACGTTGTCAGAGCGACCGACGACTGACAATCCTCCGCAATGTTCTGGATCCTGGCCCCCTTGCGGTTGCGTCTGGGAGGAAACGCAGGAACCGCCACACATCCGGCATATAAACAACCGAAAAATCCAACCACGAACTCAAGAGTCCCAGGGGGATAAAGCAACAGGCATCGCGAACCTGTCGGATGATTCTCCAAGATTCGAACCGCCGTCGCTCTCGCCCCGTGGTCCAACTCGGCATACGTCATCGAGACGTCTTCTTCACTCTCCCCATCCGTTAGGTAGAGGGCTACTTTATTGGGACAGGTATTCGCCCAAAATCGCATCGCTTCCACAAGCGAGCTCTTCGGGGGAGCAAAGGGAGCATGGACCGCTGCTAAATCGAGTGCCCGAGAACCCACGTACGGAGAACTGCTAACTACCGGTGGCTTGGAAACGATGGACATTTTGCTCGCATTCGTGGACTAAAAAACGCTTCTCATGGTGAGTATCGGAATTCCGTTATACCGCCGATTCGTGAAACTCGGTAACGATTCAGGAATCTACTGGGCTCAAAACTCCCCTAAACTCTCAATTTTCCCGGTGATTTCCGTCCCCAGGTCCCCTTTGCATTCCGAAAAACCCCTTGTTGCCCTCGAAAACCACGGCTATACTTTTCACCCCTCTGGCTTGGTGACGATACCCAGGTAACTCTCAAGACAGAAATGTTGTTTTAAGGCCACGCGGCCTAACTGAACTGGATTTCGACATGTTATCGCAACAAAAAACTACGGTGGCCAAAGTCGGTCACGTCGACCAAAAGTGGTATGTCGTCGACGCCACTGATTGTACTCTCGGCCGATTAGCTAGCCAAATCGCCATGGTACTCATGGGAAAACACCGCCCACAGTACACCCCTCACGTTGATACCGGCGAGTTCGTCATCGTTATCAACGCAGAAAAAGTGGTCATGAGCGGAACCAAGCTTCAGGTACGCCACTACACCTGGTACAACGGCTATCATCGCCAAAAGGTCGAAAGCTACGCCGAACGCCTCGAACGTAAGCCAACAGACCTGGTCTACCAAGCAGTCAAGCGAATGCTTCCCAAAAAGAATACCCTCGCTCGGCATATGCTCGGCAAATTGAAAGTGTATGCTGGTAGCGATCATCCGCACCAAGCCCAAAAGCCGATCCCGGCATCCTTCGGTTATCAAGCGGACAAGTAATCACCCCCTTCGATTTCGAGTTGAATCAAATATGTTCGTAAAGAAAGACAAGATTAGCGGTGATTGCCTCGGCACCGGACGCCGCAAAACTTCCGTTGCCCGAGTCCGGATCCGCCCCGGTTCAGGCAAGATTACGGTGAACGATCGCGAGTTCGATGAGTACTTCCGAACCGACGCCGAGCGTCGCCAAGTGGTCCAGACCCTCGATCACGTTGGACATCGCGAAAAAGTCGATGTCATTATTCGAGTCAGTGGCGGTGGTCCGATGAGCCAAGCAGGCGCAGTTCGAATGGGACTGGCGAGAGCTTTGGTCAGCATGAGTGAAGAAAACTTCCATCCGCTCCGGGACGATGGGTTCCTCACCCGAGATTCCCGAATGAAGGAACGCAAGAAGTACGGTCTTCGCGGCGCTCGTCGCGGTACCCAGTTCTCCAAGCGTTAAGCTTGATTTCCGCTGCCCGTTTCGTTCCCAAATGCTTCGCGTCGAATACTCACCCCTGGCAGAATCTTTGCCAGGAAAGGGGCTAGGAGTCTCTCGTTGGAGTTTCCAGCGTCGTCCGCCTCACGGCTAACGTCATTGAGCACGATTTCATTTACGTTCAAGCCCTTAGCTACAGCAGCTTCGCAGGCCGCAAGTACTTGGTGAACAACTCCAAGCTTGTTGCGAGCTACAACCACCAACGGGTAGCCAATCGCTTTCGCGAGATCAGCGTTGGTCATATTCCAACTGATGGGGGACATCAATCCGCCCGCTCCCTCAACTAGCAAGATATCGCAGTGATCATGCCAACGTTCGACACCGTGAAGCAGCAGCTCTTCATCCACTTGGCGATTCTCTAATTCAGCAGCCACGGGAGGAGCCAACGGAGCGACGAAAGATTGGGGATTCACCAAGTCCTCGGAGACGGTTTGCCCTTGTGCGATCCACAGTTGGTATGCGTCGCTAGCCTCCCGCGATACAGCTCCGCTCGCAGCAGGTTTGTAAGCCCCGACCCGCTCACCTCGCATTCTGAGCTCTCTCAACATCCGACATGCGACGTAGGTTTTCCCGACGTCGGTATCAGTTCCGGCAATAAACCAGCCTCGTTGTGGTTTCTTCATACGGTCTCCCCTTCAACACGCTGTGCCACAATTGCCACATGCTTCTTTCCCAGACGGGTGAACAATAGTGTCAGATGGCGATCGGAATTGGAGTCGGTCGGTAATCGGCGTCGCATCGCATCGAGATCGATATCGACCCCTCGACTCTTGAGTTCCCAAACTGAAGCACCAAAGTTTCTTGCCATCGCACGAATTCGTTTAGAATCCATCGCCAGGACATCGATCACCCTGAACCATCGCAGCATGGGGTGAGATATCGGACGAGTGTGATGAAAATAACCATATCGGTCTCCGATACAGGCGGCTTCAATACGATCAGCCAGCAATCCCGAGACACCTGCGGCGCGGAGCACGGGATCTTGGTCAGCAACATATCCGAAACGAATCTGAGACAACTCATCCAACCGAGAGATAGGCTCGCCGTGAGTGCGAATAAATTCGGGCTCAAACATTTCATGATGCCACCCGTTCTTCCTGGTGCCGCAACTCACCACACATGAGCCCTCAGGCCATCTTTCAATTCCCCAACACCAACGCTGCTGACGGACCGTTCCATCCCACGACAACCATCGAACAACTTGGGGTTTGGCGACTCCATACCAGTCAAAATCCTCGGTAACCCGTAACCCCGGGGCAAGCTTGAGCGATGCCGCACCACAGCGGGATATTGCTCCTGCGATCCATTCCCAATTGGGTTGCGAACGATTTGGGTCGATAGTTCGTTGCTTGTCGTTGCGACGATCTGGGTCGATATTTAGATAAGCATTGCGGCCGAAAGCGAGCGACTCAGCAAGGCACTCCCGCGTTTGAACTAGGACTTGATTCATCGACGCATTGGCTCGGGTCAACGCGATTGCAATCGGATGACAATCGACAGCGGTGACTTGAGTTCTTCTACGTGCAAGAGCGACGGAATCGACCCCTGCTCCACAACAGATATCGAGCCATGTATCAAGATGCTCGGGAGCGTCGAGGGCAGTCTCGCGAGCGGTCCATTCATCGGATGCTTGTTCAAACAACCTTTGAGTCCAAAACCAGCGGTCAGGGTGCTCGACCTTTGACCGAGCTTTTCCTTGTGCGAATCGGATCTGCTCAGTTAACAGATCAGCGAGATGCTCCGCGATGCCGAGGGCCGATCGAATTTCGAATCGGCTAGAGCATTGGTTTTTGACGACTGTGCACCAAGCTTGAAAGCCTTCCGGACTGTTGAGCCACGCGTAGTCTTCAAGCGATTCCATGGACGGCCAGCGACAGAACGTTTTCGATCGCTATGGATAGTTACTCTTCGGGAACGGCGGCATCGGAACCGGGGGCCGGTTCCGCCGATGGTTCCGGGTTGGTTTGCGGTCGTGGAGCCTCGCTGAGTAGCGGGAACGCTTGCTCTGCCGCCGCCGTACCTCGATTGACCAGATCTTCGAGTGCTTCCTTGCGGAAGCTGACTTCGGAGTCTTGGAACACTCGGAAGCCAGTACCTGCAGGAATCAAGTGGCCGAGAATTACGTTCTCCTTGAGGCCGACGAGGCGGTCAACCTTACCGGCCAATGCAGCCTCGGTAAGAACCTTAGTAGTCTCCTGGAAACTGGCTGCAGAGATGAAGCTATTGCTTTGAACGGCTGCTTTGGTGATGCCAAGGAGTTGCACTTCCGCGTGGGCGGGTTTGGGTTTCTTGCCCTTGGCACCCTTGCCCCCAAGTCCTTCGCTCTGAGCGTTGGATGTATCAAAGGCTTCTTTGGGAACCACTGCGCCGACTGCGAATTCGGTATCTCCTGGATCTGTAACCTTGATCGCTTTAGCGATATGGTCGTTATGCTTCTTGAATTCGAAGCGATCCATAACCAAGCCTGCCAGAAGGCTTGTTTCACCCGGAGAGGTAATCTTCACTTTGCGAAGCATCCTGGCAATGATAATCTCGACGTGTTTGTCGTTGATCTCAACGCGTTGAGATCGGTAGACTTGTTGAATCTCGTGTAACAAGTATTGCTGTACGGCCTCTTCGCCACTGACGCGGAGGATATCGTGAGGAACCAGAGGGCCCTCGACGAGTGCTTGGCCACCCTTAACAGAATCGCCCGAGTGAACGAGGAATCGTTTTCCGGGAGGAACCAGATGTTCCACTTCTTCGCCGCTCTCGCTCTTGACGATGATGGAGCGTTTTCCTCGCTTGCGGTCTTTGGAAATCTCCACGATGCCATCGAGTTCCGCAACAACGGCAGGGTCCTTGGGTTTACGTGCTTCGAAAATTTCGGTGACTCGCGGCAGACCACCCGTGATGTCCTTGACTCCGGTGGCCTCGCGAGGCATTTCAGCCAACTCAGTACCCGCGTTTACTTTCTTTCCTTCTTGGACGCTGATAATCGCCTTGTCTGGCAGATAGTGAACATCGACCGCACGTCCGTCAGAGTCCTCGATGACGATCTGCGGATGGAATTTTCCGCGTGAGTCCATGATTCGCCGACGGATATTACCGCTGGGGTCCTTCTCGATTTTTAGTGTTTCGCCTTCAACGATGTCAACAAAGGACACCTTTCCGCCAACCGTTGCCAGAATGGGAATCTTGTGAGGGTTCCATTCGCACAGCACCTGACCTTTGGCGATTTCTTGGTCTTCAGCGATCATCAGTCGGGCGCCGATGGGAACTTCGTATCGTTCGAGTTCTCGTCCGCGAGCGTCTACCACCGCAACTTCGCAATTGCGTGTAAGAACGACATCTTGGCCGTCATCGTTGCGAACGAATCGCATCTTGATGAACTTCACGATTCCTGGTTTCTTGCACTTGATGTCGCTTTCTTCGACGGTTGTACCTGCGGCACCACCGATGTGGAACGTACGCATCGTCAATTGGGTACCAGGCTCACCGATACTTTGGGCTGCGATGATTCCCACAGCCATCCCTTCTTCCACCAGAGAACCGGTGCTCATATCCATCCCGTAGCACAGGCGGCACACCCCAAGCGGCGCATCGCAGGTCATCGGCGAACGAACTTGGATCTTCTCCAAGCCCATTTCTTCGATCTTGCGAGCGATGTTGCGGGTGATCATTTGACTCTCTTCGACAATCGTTTCTGACGTAATCAGATTGACGATGTTTTGGCGACTAACTCGACCCGTGATCGATTCGGTGAGTCGCACTTCGACTTTCTCGCCTCGATAAATAACCCCTTTGGTGATCCCCTTGGTCGTACCGCAGTCCATCATGGTGATGACTACGTTTTGGGCAACGTCGGCCAGTTTTCGTGTGAGGTAACCGGAGTCCGCGGTCTTGAGTGCGGTATCGGCTAGTCCCTTACGAGCACCGTGTGTCGAGCTGAAGTATTCAAGCACAGACAAACCTTCGCGGAAGTTGGACTTGATCGGAGTTTCGATGATTTCGCCGGTTGGCTTGGCCATCAAACCTCGCATACCCGCCAACTGTCGAATCTGCTCGATACCCCCTCGAGCACCGGAAGAAGCCATCAAGAACACCGGGTTCACATACCAATTACCGCGGTGCTGGTCGGTCTCCATGGCTTGGAGCATGTCTTTGGTGATCAATTCGCGAGCCGCACCCCAAGCGTCGAGAACTTGGTTGTAGCGTTCCTGAGCGGTCATCACCCCCTTGAGGTAGTTCTTCTGGAAGGTCATCACCTTCTTGTCGGCTTCCGTGAGGTGCTTCGACTTTGATTCCGGTGTGACAAGGTCATCTACGCCGAACGATAGTCCACTGTGGGTGGATTCCCGGAACCCGAGTTGATTCATATCGTCCAAGAGCTTGATGGTTGCTCGACGACCAAGCAACTGGTAGCAGTCGCTGATCACCATCGCCAAATCTCCGGACTTGAACGACTGGTTGTAGTAGTCCATGCCTTCGGGAAGGATGGAGTTGAAAAGAATCCTACCGTAGGTGGTTTCCACGATATTGTTCTTCTTACCGGTCGCGTCTTCGTTCTTGACTTTACGTCCCTTGGGTAAGCGGACCTTGATCTTGGCATGCAACGCAATTTTGCCCGAACTGTAGGCGTAATCAGCTTCCATCGGGGACGAGAAAACCATCCCTTCCCCGAGTTGGTCCGCCAGCATGATAGAGATGTAGTTGCAACCCATAACCGTATCTTGAGACGGGCTCATGATCGGCTTGCCGTTGCTGGGTGCAAAAATGTTGTGGGTGCTCATCATCAGAGTGTGGGCTTCCACCTGCGCCTCGATCGACAGAGGAAGGTGCACCGCCATTTGGTCTCCGTCGAAGTCTGCATTGAAACCCTTGCAGACCAGCGGATGCAAGTGAATCGCGTTGCCTTCCACCAAAGTCGGTTCGAAGGCTTGGATACCCATGCGGTGGAGAGTTGGAGCGCGATTGAGCAGAACGGGATGGTTGCGGATCGCTTGTTCCAGAATATCCCAAACTTCCTCGTCCTTGCGTTCGAGCATCTTCTTGGCCGATTTAATCGTATCGGCATGTCCCAACTCTTTGAGCTTTCGGATAATGAAGGGCTGGTAGAGTTCGAGGGCGATCTTCTTCGGCAACCCGCACTGGTGCAGTTTCAACCTGGGACCGACGACGATCACACTTCGTGCGGAATAGTCGACGCGCTTTCCGAGAAGGTTCTCTCGAAACCGCCCCTGCTTCCCCTTGATCATGTCAGTCAGCGACTTCAACGGACGGTTGCTACTCCCGAGAACGGGGCGTTTGCATCGACCGTTGTCAAACAACGCATCAACCGACTGCTGCAACATTCGCTTCTCGTTGCGGATGATTACTTCGGGAGCATTCAGGTCAACGAGCTTCCTGAGCCGATTGTTCCGGTTGATAATTCGGCGATACAGATCGTTCAGGTCAGATGTCGCAAAGTTACCGCTATCGAGCAGAACGAGTGGACGCAAATCGGGAGGTATGACAGGGATAACATCGAGGATCATCCATTCGGGACGATTTTCGCTGTCCCGGATCGACTCGACGAGTTTGAGTCGATTGATGAGCTCCTTTTTCCGTTGCTTGCTGCTGGTTTCGTGCAATTCCGTTCGAAGTTCTTCCGACAGTTTGGGCAGGTCCAAGTTCTGAAGGAGTTTACGAACGGCTTCCGCTCCCATATCGGCGTCGAATGCATCGCCATACTGCGCTCGGGCGGCGCGATAATCTTCTTCGGTCAGCAACTGCTGAGCTTGCAAGTCCGTCGTGCCGGGATTGATTACGACATAGTCTTGGAAGTAGATGACTTTTTCCAAGCTGGTGGTCTTCATCTCGAGCAGGTTGCCGAGTCGGCTGGGCATTGCTTTGAAGAACCAAATGTGCGCGACGGGAGCCGCCAACTCGATGTGCCCCATCCGCTTGCGACGAACTCGGGAATGAGTGACCTTAACCCCGCATCGATCGCAAATCATTCCCTTGTACTTCATGCCCCGATATTTTCCGCAGGCGCATTCCCAGTCCTTTTCAGGGCCAAAAATACGTTCGCAGAACAACCCATCCTTTTCAGGACGGTACGTTCGGTAGTTGATCGTCTCTGGCTTTTTGACTTCGCCGAACGACCAAGAACGAATGTCTTGCGGGCGAGCGAGCGAAATCTTGACGGATGTGTAGTCGTTGACTCGATCGTAGGTGGCTTCGGTGGCTGTTGCCATTACGAGTTGCTCCTGGGAACGATATGTGGAATGCGGATGGATTAGTTATTTGGTGGTCTAACATGCGTCGGGTTTTTACACCCGATCAGCGGATGGGTTCACTTACAAGCGGCGTTTTTCAAGCCGCATGTTGAGGGCTAGGCCTCGGATCTCGTTGGTCAACACGTCGAAGCTGGCCGGAGTGCCTGCTTCGAGAGTGTTCTCTCCCTTGACCATCGATTCGTAGATCTTTGTCCGGCCTTCCACGTCGTCGCTCTTGACGGTAAGCAATTCCTGAAGGATGTAGGCAGCACCGTACGCTTCCAGAGCCCAGACTTCCATTTCCCCGAATCGTTGGCCGCCGAAGCGAGCCTTGCCTCCGAGTGGTTGCTGGGTGATCAAGGAGTAAGGACCGGTGCTTCGTGCGTGGACTTTGTCATCGACCAAGTGGTGAAGCTTGAGCATGTAGATGTAGCCGACTGTGGTCTCTTGCTCCATCTGTTCTCCGGTGCGTCCATCGAACAGACGAATCTTGCCGTGACGTGGTAAGCCCGCTGCTTGCAAGGCATCGTTGATGTCCGATTCACTTGCACCGTCAAACACTGGCGTGACGGCTTGAAAGCCGGACATCGCTCCAGCCCATCCCAAGTGAGTCTCAAGGATCTGACCTACGTTCATACGACTCGGAACGCCGAGCGGATTGAGCATGATCTGGATCGGTGTACCATCGGGCAAGAAGGGCATATCCTCAACCGGTAGGATCTTGGAGATCACCCCCTTGTTTCCGTGCCGTCCAGCCATCTTGTCGCCAACGCTGATTACTCGCTTGGTGGCGATGTAGACCTTTACCATCTGCAGAACTCCGCTGCGAAGTTCATCTCCTCGCTTCATGCTGTTTAATTGACGATCGCGAATATCGAGAGCTTCTTCCACGGCGGGCCAAAGGTTCTTGTAAACCTTCTTTACTTCTCCGTGCAGTCCCGCATCTAGGCGATTCAGGAGTCGCGACAGGTTGAACGTCTGCGCCTTTTCCGCGATGTACTTGGGATCTTGGCCGCCCGTCAACGGAGTACCGTCTTCATCGACCAGCTTGCCTCCGATCGCCTTCTCCAATTCCTCTGCAAAAGAGGCGAACGCGGTCGAGATCTCTTTATTTCCTTCTGCCTCGACACGCTTGAGTTCCTTCTCGAATTCCTTTCGTTCATCCTCGGACAAGCTCATGCGACGCGAGAACTTCTGGGTGTCGATGACGATCCCTTCCACACCGGAGCTCACTTCGAGCGAATCGTTCTTAACATCTTCTCCAGCACGTCCGAAAATCGCGTGCAGCAGTTTCTCTTCCGGAGTCAGTTCCGTCTTGCTCTTTGGAGAGACTTTGCCGACCAAAATGTCCCCTGGCCGGACATAGGTTCCGACGTTGACGATTCCCGTTTCGTCCAAGTTGCGAAGGGCTTTTTCGCT
>JAGWWZ010000121.1 GCA_018970165.1 Planctomycetota bacterium
CCGGATGCGGTTATGAGTCAAAGTCCCCTTAATCGCGTCCGGATTGAGTTTTTTGTCCGGCCCTCCCTTGCCTCGATGCTCCATGATCAGAATTTGCTTTCGCTTTGTCTTTCGCTGTTGCGTCATAGCCCTCGGATCGATGATCGGCTACCCGTTCGTGATACTAGCGCAGGATCCCACTGGCCAAACCGACGCACTCGATCAAGCTTTGACCGATGCTTGGCAACAGTCGATTCGTCCGCTTCTGGTCCGTCATTGCGGCGATTGCCATATGGGAGATGAGAACGAAGGGGGGGTAGGTCTCGAGGAATACAACTCTCTGACCAAGATCCGCGAGCATGAGAGTACCTGGGAGCAGGTCCGCGGAGTGATTCGCGCCGAAGCGATGCCTCCCCCGGACTCGGCGATGATCACTCCCGAGGAACGAAAGACACTCACACAGTGGATCGAACGAGCGCTGCATGAAGTCGACTGCGGTTGCCGTCCTCCTACCCCTGCGGTGACGCTGCGTCGGCTGAATCAGATCGAATACGACAACACCATTCGAGATCTGATCGGACTGGATTTGCGACCTTCAAAAACGATCGGTTTTGTCTCCGATGATGTGGGCAATGGGTTCGACAACCAGGGAGAAGTTCTCACGCTCCCTCCGATTGCGATGGAGAAGTATCTGCAGGCCGCTGCATTCGTAGCCCAGAAAGCGATCGCGACCGATCGAGAGCAATTCCGAAAGCAGAATTTCGAGACTGAGTCCTTAACGTATGGTCAACGCATCGATGCCCCGATTAATGTGTCGGCAGGTAAATACATTGTCAGTGTCCGGGCTCGCTTCGGGGATGATCAGAAGGACAATTGCAAGGCTCGATTGCGTATCGATGACACCGTACTCGTGGAATGGGACATCCCACCTAAGAACGAAAACTTCAAGCAGGAAGTGGAATGCCAAGCAGGCGAGCATCTGCTGAGCCTCGAATACTTCGAGGACTCCAACGCGGAAACGAGAAACGCGCCCAATCGTCGTTTGATCGTCGAGTCTTTTCGCATGTCGGGCCCCGAGTCGGGTGAGCCCGCCTTTCCGAAATCGCACCAGCGGATCGTAGTCGCCTACCCCACCGATCAAGACAGTCCCGATGCTGCACAGATTGGCGTAACCGAAGCGTCGCGCCGCGTCGTTGCAAGTTTTCTGCCGCGAGCCTACCGCAGACCGGTCACTCCCGAAGAGATCGAAGCAGTGGTCGCGATCTGCGAGCGTGCATCGGGCCAGGGATTCTCGTACCTCGAATCGCTTCGGTTCGGGATGCAGGCGATGCTCGTTTCCCCGCAGTTCCTGTTTCGCGGTGAACGAATCATCGATTTGCCCAACGGCGAGCAACGGATCGACGACTTCGCACTCGCAACCCGTCTATCGTATTTCCTGTGGAGCAGCATGCCGGATGACCAGCTGATACAACTCGCGTCGCAGGGTCAATTGCGCGATGAGACGGTCTTGAAAGCACAAATCGATCGGATGCTTCAAGATCCGAAATCGGATGCGATCCTCTCAGGGTTCTTTGCTCAATGGTTGGGGCTGCGAAATCTGAACAAGATCGAAGTCGATGAGGGAGCGTTTTCTTATTGGTCGGATCGACTGCGAGCCGCGATGATTCGCGAGACGGAATTGTTTTGTCGATCGCTGATTCGCGATGGAAAGATCAGCGACCTCCTTCGGGCCGACTACACGTTCGTCAATCCTCGTCTGGCAGAGTACTACGGAATTCCGTTCGAGGGTCGCGATCCTGCCGACATGTACCGAAGACGTCCTGGCCGCAAAGGGAATGATCAGCGCCGGCAAGGACTCTACGAAGAGGAAGACAAATGGATTCGCGTTCCTCTTCCTGAGAACCGTCGCGGGATTTTGACCCAGGGTGCTGCACTTGCTCTGACATCGAACCCAACGCGGAGCAGCCCTGTCAAACGAGGGAAGTGGATCCTGGAAACAATGCTCGGAGATCCGCCACCGTCGGCTCCTCCGAATATTCCATCGCTCGAGCAAGCCAAGGCCGATGCCAACGCGACATTGCGTGAACGGCTGGAGATCCATCGCTCCAATCCCAGTTGTGCCGGATGCCACAAATTGATGGATCCGATCGGTTTGGGCTTGGAAAACTTTGATGCCATCGGACGCTGGCGCGACCAGGACGGCGGACACCCGATCCAGTCCCAAGGGGAACTGGCCGATGGGAGAACTTTTTCCGGTCCGGCAGAGTTGGTGGCGATCCTGGCTGAGCGCGAAGACTCAATCGCCCGAAATTTCTCGGAAAGGATGCTAACTTACGCCCTCGGCCGGGGTTTGCAGAGGGTAGACCGTTGCGATGTCGATAAGATTTTGAAGCAAGCCCATTCGCAGGCATATACAATACGTTCGATCCTGGAGGGAATCGTGCTGAGCGATGCATTCCTCCAGCGATCTCAACCCACCAGCGATCTCAACCCACGGTATCCAATACCCTTACCCTGAGCGAACCCGGTCATGGCACAAAGCAACCCTGATCCGTCACACCGCACCTCAAAGGTCCCGCCCTCGGAGATCCCGCCCTCGGAGATCCCAATGCCACGTTTGAGCCGTTCTACTCGAATCGATCGACGTACGATCCTTCGAGGAGCCGGTGCCAGCTTGGCACTCCCCATGCTGGGTGCGATGCAACCGATGGTCCGAGCAGCCACGGCAGCCGGGGAATCGGCTTCCCCACTCCGCATGGCATGGGTCTTTTTCCCCAACGGTACCAATGCCGATCGCTGGTTTCCCAAGGGTTCGGGAACCGATTGGACGCTCTCTCCCAGCCTTGAGCCGCTACAGCAATGCCGCAATGATTTCAACGTCATCAAGGGTTTAGCCCAGGTCAACGCGCAATCGCTGGGCGATGGACCAGGTGACCACGCTCGAAGCGCCGCCGCGTTCTTGACCGGTGCCCATCCCTTCAAGACCGCAGGATCCAAGATTCGAGTCGGTCGAAGCGTCGATCAAATCGCAGCCGACAGCTACGGACGACACACCCGTTTGTCGTCGATCGAACTCGGTACCGAGGAAGGTCGCGACGCGGGTGCATGCGACTCCGGATACTCATGCGCCTACTCCAACAATATTTCGTGGCGATCGGAGTCATTGCCAACGGGCAAGGAGATTCAACCCAAGAACGCATTTGCGAGACTTTTTGGCGTTGTCGGTGGTGGGAGCGACAAGGATCGGGGCATGAAGGCAAGCATCCTCGATTTCGTCAACGATCAGCGCAAACATCTGGTCGATCATGTGGGTAAGGATGATGCTCGCAAGCTCGACGAGTACTTCACCAGTGTCCGTGAGATTGAACAGCGAATCACAAAATTCACGATCCCTATTCAGTTACCGGAAGGTACAGTGGAACCGAAAGAAAAGCCGAGCGATGCCACGGAACATATTCGCTTGATGTACGATTTGATGGTCCTCGCCTTTCAAACCGACACGACGCGAATCGCAACATTCATGTTGGCGAACGAGGGAAGCAATCGAACCTTCCCGATGATCGAGGTTAGCGATGGCCATCATCAATTATCCCACCATGAAAACAAACAGGACCACATCGACAAGATCGCCAAGATCGACCGCTGGTATGCCGAGCAGTTCGCCTACTTTTTGACCAAGCTGCGCGAGACTCCAGACGGCGAAGGAAGCCTGCTCGATCATTCGATGATTCTCTACGGCGGCGCTATTTGTGATGGCAATCGTCACGATCACCATGACCTCCCCGTACTGTTGGCTGGACGAGCCAACCGAGGATTGGCAACCGGCAGAGTGATCGAGTTTCCGCAGTACACACCCTTGAATAATCTTTTCCGCACGATGCTCGACTATGCGGGGGTGGACCAGGGTAACTTTGGGGATGCCAATGGCATGGTAAGTTTGGGGTGACATGAACGAACAACCATCCTCCCGAAGGTCAGCGCCCGAGCTGCTGGCCCCGGCGGGAAACTGGGAATGCGTCCACGCTGCTATCGAGAATGGTGCGGATGCGATCTATTTCGGACTTGAGACCGGTTTCAACGCCCGCGCCCGCGCAACCAACTTCTCGCTCGAAGATCTCCCTCGCTTGATGCAGACGCTGCATCGTCGCGGTTTGTCTGGCTTCGTCACGCTCAACACGCTCATTTTCACTGACGAGCTTCCTTCGTTCGAGAATCATGTGGCTCGACTCGCCGACGCGGGAGTCGATGCGGTCCTCGTGCAAGACCTCGGCGCGGTTCGACTGATTCATGAGATCTGTCCTACCCTGAGCATCCATGCCAGCACGCAGATGACAATGGTATCGGCGGAAACGATCGCGGCCATCGAGTCGCTGGGTATCGATCGAGTCGTACTGGCCCGCGAATGTTCCATCGATGAAATACGCAAGATCACTGCATCGACCAGCATGCCGGTGGAAACATTTGTGCATGGAGCCCTGTGTGTTGCGTACAGTGGTCAATGCCTGACCAGCGAATCCCTCGGCGGCCGCAGCGCGAACCGAGGGCAATGCGCCCAGGCTTGCCGCCTCGATTACCAATTGATTCAAGATGGGCGTGACGTCGATTTGGGGGATGTCAAGTATCTCCTCTCTCCCCAGGATTTGGCGGCCTACGAACATATCCCTCAACTCATCGATGCAGGGGTTTGTTCCTTGAAGATCGAGGGGAGATTGAAATCGCCGGAGTACGTCGCAAACATCGTTGAGCATTATCGACAAGCCATCGATTCGGCCATGCGCGGTCAGCCTTTAGCGATGTCCGCCGAAACCCAGCGCGAGATGGAGCTCAGTTTCTCGCGTGGATTCTCGCCCGGATGGCTCGAAGGATGCAATCACAAACGTTTAGTGCCTGGCCAGAGCAGCGCGAAACGAGGTGTTCTAGCAGGCAAGATCCTCCGCAAAAAAGGGGAACGCTTAGTTGTCGAACTCTCGATCCCCTTGGCCAAGGGAGATGGAATCGTCCTCGCCGGGGATCGTTCGGCTGGTAAGGAAATCGGTGGACGCATCTATCAAATCTACGATCGACATCGACCTGTCGATCAACCGGTCCAAGGTCGTGTGGAACTGGAGTTTCAGCGGGGACTGATGAAGGATGTCGAGGTCTACGACGGTCAAGCTATCTGGCAAACCGATGCTCCGCAATTGACCAAACGCTGGCGAGCTACCTTTGCTCAAGAGCATTTTCAGCGGAGACTCGGCCTGAGTATCTCCGGCAACATCGAGGTCGGCAAACCGATTCAATTGCAAGTCACCTGGACCGAATCGCGAGAGGGACTCGAGCAACATCAACATGCGATCGATATCGAACACCCGCATGTACCCGAGTTAGCACAGAAACATCCTCTGCAGTCCGATGGGATCGAAAAGCAACTTGGCCGCCTCGGGAATACACCCTATACCCTCGCATCGTGCAAGGTCGCCATCATCGGCGAGCCGATGGTCCCGTTGAGCGTCCTGGGAGAAATCCGCAAAGCGATGGTGGATGCTGTGGACCGCGAGCGGATCGCTCCACCTCCTCGGGTGATCTCACCCCCCGGAACTACGCAGCGGATGCTTTCCCAAGTGTCTGCAACACGCATCTCGCATCTCGCTCATTCCGGTGTTGCTCCGGATGAAAGGCGGTTGCGTGTTTTGTGCAGGACCATGAGTCAGCTTGAGTATGTGCTCGAAACAGGGCAGAAACATGTCTATGTCGAGTTTCACGATATTCGTGAGTATCGCGGCGCGGTTGCAGCAGCCCGACAGGCCTCTGCGGAGATCACCATTGCGACGTTGCGAATCCAAAAAGCAGGTGAAGCAGGATTATTTCGAGCGTTGGCAAAACATGGAGCCGACGGTTGGTTGGTTCGCAACTTGGCCGCCCTGCGGTTCGCGGTCGAAAACCGAATCCCCTGCATTGCAGATTTCTCGCTGAATGTGACTAATCCGTTATCTGCCCAATGGCTGATCGAGCAGGGAGCCCACCGCATTACCGCATCTTATGATTTAAACCGAGATCAGTTGTTGGAGTTGGTCGGTCCGATGCCTGGAGCTTGGACGGAAGTGGTGATCCACCAGCACATGCCGATGTTTCATATGGAGCATTGTGTGTTTTGCACGGTGTTGTCCCCGGGGACGAACAAGACCGATTGCGGTCGCCCCTGCGATCGGCATGATGTCCGTTTGCGGGATCGAGTTGGGGTCGAACATGTGCTACATGCGGATGTCGGATGTCGAAACACACTCTACAATGGGAACGCGCAAAGTGGTGCGGAAGTGGTTCCCATCCTTTCGCAAATGGGGGTTTGCGATTTTCGAGTAGAGATCCTTCGAGACGCTCCGCGAGCGGAGATCGAACGTTTGGTTCGGCTGTATCGAGATCTGGTCGCTGGTCGAATCGATGGCAGTGAGGTCTGGCGGTCGTTGAAGGCGGAGAACCGCGTGGGAGTCACTCGCGGTACACTCGAACATCCTCGTAATCCTTTGGCAATCCTTTAGTAAGTTCATGCAAAACGAAACAAAGATATTGGAGCAACTAACCGCGACGGCTACCGAACAGGGGCCGGTAGCGGCCGCTCGTAATCTGGTCGATCACTTTCGATCCCAGCATCGGTACAACGAGTTGTTTGAAGCTCGCAAGATGCTGCATCGACTAGAGCTAGGGCTCCCGGCGGTCCATGTGGATGGTCTGGTTCCCGATCAAGCGGTTGCGGCCTCGGTCCCGAGCGATGTTCAAGATGAATTGGATCGAAGATTGCTCGACGCATGCCGAGAGGTGGGAGAGGGCCTGATGCGTTCGGGACGGATTCAGGAAGGGTGGATGTTCCTGCGGGCGGTCGGGGACAATGCACTCGCTGCCGAAGCGATGTCGAGCATCGAGCCGACTCAGGAAAACCTGGATTTGCTCCTGAGTTTGTATGTGCATGAGGGAGTGGATGTGGGGCAAGGAACTCGACTGAGCTTGAAGATGCGAGGGACCTGCAACACCATTACCATGCTCGATTCGGTGGTCGCGATGCGCGGCCGCAAAGAGCAGCAGGCAGCCGTGGGTGCATTAGTGGAGCATGTGCATGGAGAGCTTTTGGCGAACTTGATAGCGGATCTGAGACGTCGGAAACCCGATTTGGCCTCGCCTCCGGGGGGAAAGATCTCCGATTGGCTAGGTTTGCACCCTGGTTTGCTACGCGATGGGACGTATCATTTAGATACAACGCATTTGGCTTCGACGGTCCGGTTCGCGCGTGTGCTGGATGATCTTCGACTGATTCGGCTGGCCGCCGATTTAGCAGAGTATGGTCGACAATTGCACGCGCAGTATCAGTACCAAAGCGATGAGCCATTTTCGGACTTGTATCCCATGAGTTTGGCTTGGTTTCGAGCCTTGCTAGGGGAGCAAGTCGATGGGGCGCTTCGATTGTTTCGCCAGAAGGCCGAGACGCTCGATGCTGAGGAGATAGGGACAGTAGCTATAGAAACGTATGCGGACTTACTAGCCAGGGTCGGAAGGCCCTCGGAAGCCGCATCGTTTTTGATGCGTTGGATGCCGCAAGGGATGCGGCCCTTTGGAATTGCGCCTTCGCTACTTGAGCTGGCTCAGGCAGCAGGGGACTTCCAGCCCATGATGGAGCACGCTCGCGGGCGTGGGGATTTGATCGGTTACACCGCGGCATTGCTGCAAGCGGCCAGCATTGGAAGTCCGCAAAATTAATTCTCTTCCTTTTCTTTTGCTTTCACGTTTGCATTATGCCTCGCAAAGTTCTTGTCGTTGAAGATGATCCCGCTCTCTCGGATGCCATCCGGGAAGGGTTGTCGGATGAAGGTATTGCGGCCGATGTTGTTTCCAACGTAAGGGATGCCATCGACGCAGTGAAAACGCGTAAACCCGATGCAGTGGTACTCGATCTGATGCTCGGGAATGAGTCCGGGATGGATGTATTGAAGTCCGTTCGCGCCGGGCGCGATCAGACACCTATCCTGATATTGAGCGCGCTGGGGACAACCGAGCATCGAGTGAAGGGACTCAATGAGGGTGCCGACGATTACTTGGTAAAGCCCTTCGAGATGCGAGAGCTCCATGCCCGTTTGGTGGCGATCACCCGAAGAAGTCGAAAGATTGAAGGGAATGTCCTCACGTTCGGACCCTTGCGATTGGAATTGACCACTCGCCGCGCGTTTCGCGATGGCAAAGAACTCAAGCTATCGCCGACGGAGATTTCTCTGTTGGAGTTGTTCATACGGCACGAAAACAAGATCCTCACACGCAAGATGCTCTACCATCAATTGTGGGATACCAATTGGGAAAGCGAAACAAACGTTATCGAAGTCCATATCAATCGACTGCGAAGCAAGGTCGATAAAGGGTTTGATAAGCCGTTGATCCATACATTGCGAGGCCGCGGGTATGTTCTTTCGGAAACCGTTCCTGCCCATCAGGATTTGGTCGAACACGAAGAGGAAACGGAGACCACTTAGGCCTATCCAAAAACATGAGTCGCCTTGGCGTTAGCCGCGGTTTTCGAGGTATTCGGACGGGCTGTCGGTCCTCGATTGGGTGATTGACTGCTGAGGAGTCGAGACAGGGGGAGTTAAAATCTTGAAGCCTTATTGGCGACTCACCCTCAGATATCGGACGGCGCTGATCATCACGCTCTTTATCTGGATCACCGGGCTGTTGGTCGGTTGGATCTGCAGGTCCTCATTCCAGGCGCTGTTGCTCCGCCAGTCCGATATCGATCTGACCGAAGATTTCGACGACTTTCAACAGATCATTCAGCAGGAAGAACTCCCATTCTCCTCCGTAAAGACGGAAGCCTGGAATCGCCGGGTGGCAATCCATCCCTTGCACCGGCTGTTCATTCGCATCGTCGATAGCGAAGGAAAAGTGATTTGGGAGTCGATCACCGCGCCGAGCATCCCACCAACCTCGGCGAACGTCGACCCACAAGTGGTTCAGGTCTTTGGGGAATATCGAATCATGCAGCAGTCGGTGGAATTGCAACGTTCACCGACAGATGACGGTTCGGAAGAGCGTCCGATGGTTCCAGGGATCCTGCAGGTCGGATGCTCGGATTACTTGGTTGATATGACGATAGCCCAGTTCGACGGTTGGCTCATCAGCGCGGTCGGGCCGTTGTTCCTAGGCGCACCTATCTTGGCCATTCTGCTAGCATCTTGGCTCCTCACCCCCCTGACACAGTTGACCGAAACGACGCAAAGTATTGCCATTGCATCGGAGCAATTGATCGATCGAAGCGGCAATCGCGATGAGATTGATGCTCTGGCTGAAACGCTCAATTCCCTTTTGGTCAAAGTGCGATCGCAGCTTCGTGAAAACGAAGACTGGATCGCCAACTCCGCACACCAGTTGCGAGCACCGCTCGCTGCCATCATCAGCAACGTCGAGGTAGTCGCCGGCAGGATTCCGGACGGCAAGTCGAGCGACATGTTGCAACGAGTACTCTCGGAGTGCGAATATCTCAAAAAGCTCGTCAATCAACTCCTTTTGCTGAGCGAGGCCAAAGCCGATCGGCATCAACTGGTGCGGCAAGAGGTGGCTTGGAATGAGTTGATCGCCAAGTCGAGCGATTTCTATGAAGCTCTCGCCAGCGCAAGGGATCTTCATATCCGATTCCGTCACAACGATCGGTGCGTCGTTTCCGCCAACCCGGAGCACTTGCGATTTGTGATTCACAATCTGATCGACAATGCGATCAAGTACACGCCGACCGGCGGCACAATCGATGTTTCTTTGCTTCGCGATGACATAAACAAGCAAAGCAAACTGATTATCCGGGATACGGGTATCGGTATTTCGGAAGAGGACTTGCCGAAAATTGGCCGTCGTTTCTTTCGAAGCAATTCGGGGCGGGATCCCTCGCAAACACCTCGAGGGACCGGACTTGGCCTGCATATCGTCCAGAGCATTGTCGAGGCTGCGGGCGGAAAGATGGAAATCGCAAGCATGTTAGGTCAAGGAACGGAGGTTCGCATCTCACTCCCCACCGCAGCGACGGGTAGCGCGATCGAGGCCTCTCGTTCAGCGGACGATATCCACGCTTCCGAACCGTTGGAGTCGAGCCGTTAGTTCCGCGACCTGCTGGCTCGCGGGTTGATCCACGATCAACTTCGGCGCATCGACTTGTTCAACGCGACCGCCGATCAGGATGACCATTCGGTCTCCGAGTTGTGCCGCTTCGAGCGAATCATGCGTGACATACAGTACCGTCATCCGCATTCGACGGGTCCACTCCCGTAACTTTCTTCCGAGCATTTCGCGCATCGATTCGTTCAAATGAGCGAGCGGTTCGTCGAGGAGCAAGATCGGGCGCAGCGAAAGCAGTGCGCGAGCGATGCCTACCCGTTGCCGTTCCCCTCCTGAAATCGCCGACGGTTTTCGGGTCATCAGAGGTGCCAGACGAAGCTCATCGATGAGCTCTGTTCGCCAGGATGCAATATCGATCGGCTGTTCGGGTGCGTGCGAACGAACCAAGCGCTCTGCGATCGCTAGATTTTCAGCAATGCTCAGATGCTCGTAACAGTCCGCGGTTTGCGACATCCATGCAATCGGACGTTGGTGTGCCGGAATCATCGACTGATCCGAACCGAGCATGAATACAGATCCCTGTTCGGGGCGTTCCAGGCCGGCAGCGATACGCAGAAGAGTCGATTTGCCACTGCCGCTCTCGCCGAACAGGATCAGCCACTGGCCCTGAGAAGCGCTGAAGCTGATATCCTCCAAGACTATTCGCGGACCATACCGATGCCGAATATTGAGAAACTGAAGGGACGATGAGTTCTCAGTTTCCCCGATCATGGCGTCTGTCGCTTGAGCCACTCCAGGACAACAGCGAGAACTTTGGTAAGCGAATCGCCGGAGCATTTGTCGGGCGAATCAGCCATCGTATGCCAGTAGCTGCGAGTTCGCGATGCAGCGGTCGGATAATCGAAGTCGATGATATCGATCGTGGGAATGCGGGCTATCTCGTTCAACGGCAAATGATCATCTCGGATATCGTGGACAACGCGTGGGCTGAATTCCTTGAGCCCCAGCCCTCTCGCGATATCCCAGACCTCGCGTGCTAACTGAGGCGCATACGTGAAGCTCGCTTTGTCGTAGTAGAGCTGCAGATCCTTGTCGCCGATCATATCCATAAGAATTCCCGAGCGATAATGGTAGGCAGGTGGATCGGCAACGTACTGTTGGGCGAAATAGGTCGATCCGATGAAGTAGTCCCCTTTTTGATCGGCGAACACAAGTTCTTCGGCGTCGAAGAGTACAAAGTCAACGCCGATCTTGATCGATTTGTCTGCCATCGCGTGCCCCAGTTCCATCAGTGCAGCGGTGCTGCTGGCGCCATCGTTCGCGCCCACGAACAAACCAGTACGATTCTTGGGGTCGCGATCTGGGAATGGGCGGGTGTCGTAATGCGAACACAAGACGACACGTTCCGTTCGATCCGGATGCCACTGCACGATCAGGTTCTTCACTTCGACCGGTTGGCCGGTCTGCGGATGTCGATGCTGAAACGATTGCCAAACGATTCGGCCGCCGAGTTTCTCGAAGTGAGCCTGCAGCAGTTGCTGTTGCTGAACCATCCCAGGTGTTCCGGTCGTACGCGAACCGATAGCGCATAGCTGCTCGAGATACTTCATCGCCCGTGCGGATTGAAGCGGAGCCGGTGGTGTCCAGGACTTACCGGCGGTCTGTGTTAGCGGATCGGTAGCCGTCTGCGGTTGCCACCCCCCCTTCGGTTTCCACAGCACGAAAACGACAGCAACCAATGCTGCCAACAAGAAGACCGCGATCCAACCTGTTTTCGTTCGTTGCAATGTGGTCAGACCGATGAGTGAAAGAAAAAATGCGGCATCCTACCGCGAAGGACGATCCCTCTGACGTCGCATTGTTCGGATTGTGTGGGCGCGTGTCAATCAGGGCAGGCACTGAAAAGATTTGGCACGCTGATTGCATACATTGATTTTCCGTCGAATTCAGGTGCTGTCACATTGACAGACGACTGTCGAGCACCGGAGTCGAGGCCTTTGAACCGAGAGGGTGTAACGCTATGGCTCCTTTTCCTTTCCAGATTCGTCAGTTGCCGACCGCTTTGCAGGATTTTGCGAGCGAGATGGAAAACATCGTTGAGAATGTCTTGAACCAATCCGGCTGCAGCAACACAGCCTGTGACAAACCAGCGGAAGCGACCTTCGCTCCTCCACTGGATATCGTCGAGGATGAAACGGGCTTCAGCCTGTACCTCGATCTTCCCGGTGTTGTCAGCGAAGGCCTGAAGGTCGAATTGCTGGACGACAAACTCCATGTGTGCGCTTCGCGAGTCGCTACCCAGTTGAACGAAGGGGCAGTCGTGCATCGCGGAGAACGAGTTCTCGGAAAATTTGCGCGCAGCATTCGTCTGCCGAAGCAAATCGACGCCGAAGGAATCTCCGCCGAACTGAAGCATGGAGTTTTGCATCTTCGGGTCCCCAAAGTACCGAAGGCGACCTCGCGCCAGATCCAAATCCACACCGGAAGCTGATCACGCTTCCCCAATCGCACGTCCACAATCGCGCGATCGGTCGATCTGTGGGATGGATCTACAAATTTACGAGCCAGGGGCGCATGCGTCGCTCCTGGCTTGTTTTGTTGAAACGCTTGACGTGGGGGACGATGTCCATTGAACGAGGAGATGAGTCGTCTGTAAAAGAGATGCCAAATCGTTTAAACTCGGGGAGCGAATTGCCTCCTTCTAGCGGTGAATTTCCATGGAACAACAGTATCTCGATCTTCTGCAGCGCATTCTCGAAGAAGGGGACTTGAAGGGTGACCGCACCGGCGTAGGTACCAAAAGTCTGTTCGGAGCCCAGATGCGATTCCCGTTGAACGAAGGGTTTCCGCTTCTGACCACTAAGAAACTTTCGTTCCGTTCCATTGCGTACGAGCTTTTTTGGTTTTTGCGAGGGGAAACGAATATTCGATATCTGAAAGACCATCGCGTAACGATCTGGGACGAATGGGCAGACGAGAACGGGGAGCTTGGTCCGGTTTATGGAAAGCAATGGCGGTCCTGGGAATGCCCCGATGGCTCATGCATCGATCAGATCGTCGAAGTCGAGAACCAGATTCGCACCCATCCCAACTCCCGGCGCATGGTCGTCAGCGCATGGAATGTGGCGGATATCTCCAAAATGGCCCTGCCACCCTGCCATCTGCTATTTCAGTTCTATGTCGCAGGGGGACGTTTGAGCTGTCAGTTGTACCAACGGAGCGCTGACATGTTTCTCGGTGTACCGTTCAATATCGCATCCTATGCATTGCTGACGATCTTGCTGGCAGAGAGCAATGGATTGGAACCGGGCGACTTTATTCACACCCTCGGCGATGCTCACTTGTACATCAATCACTTCGATCAAGCTCGTGAACAACTCTCGCGCTCCGTCCGTCCTTGTCCGACTCTGAAAATCAAGAACATTCGCCGGAGTGTACTGGACTATGATTTCGAGGATCTCGAGGTGATCGGCTACGATCCGCACCCGAAGATATCTGCTCCGGTTGCCGTGTAGAGGCAAACCCGTGGTAGGCGATCACTCCGACGCTGCCGCTTGATCCTGATCCGGATCCGGTTCGCTCGATCCGGTTCGCTCAACGATAGCCGGTGGTTCCCGATGCATTGACGGTTGGCGGATACGTTCCGAACGTAGGAGGCATCGTCGTTGGAGCGCTCCGTCCCCAGAAGTTCGGGGCGTTCGATGCATATGCTGGGTTATTGGGAACCATGGCGGTGTTTGCCACCGGCGCAGTCGACTGAGTCTGGAACATATTCGTCGAAAAGAGAGTGCCCGTAGATGTCATCCAAGACGCATAGGGATTCGCTCCGTAGGGGTAGGCCGCGTAGGGCGGATAGGCAGTTGGGGCCGAGCCGTACGGTGCGTAGGCATAAGGGTAATTAGGATTAGCAGGGTATCCGAAAGTATTGTTCATCGGCGCAGGGATCGTCGGAGTCGCCATCGGATTCGATGCTACCAATGCCGATGGAACAGGTACCAATGCGGAACTATAGACCGTTCCGTTGCCGACAATGATGCTGTTCGGAGGAGCTCCAACTGAGGTCGGCATCGTGTTCGCTGGTGGTGACGCTGCATAGGAGTAACTCGCGTTGGTAGCTGGAACTCCGGAATTCGCGACCGTGGTAGTGGGTGAGGGAACGAGAGTACGAGGCGCGCTCCATGCAACGGTCGGTGAAGTGTAGGCATATGTCGGAGAGCCGTAGTTGGCGCTCGGGTAATCAATCGATCGCGTTGGGTAACGAGCGCTGGTTCGGGACGCTTGTGCAACCATCGCAGATTCCTGAACGAGATTGCTTGCCATCGGGCCAGCGCTGGGAGGAGATGTGAGGGGACGATCTACGAATTTGGCTCGCTGCTCGCTCGCGTTGACCAATACCGGGACCATGCGAGTGATTTCTCGTTCCTCATATTTTTGGTATGTCGTCATTTGCATGGCCTGCACATTCCGAGGCTGGTACTGCACAATGGGAGCATATTCAAGAATTTGTTGCGGCGGCACGAGTGGATTCCAGCTAGGAACCGAACGGGGTCGGAGTTGATAGGAAACGACCTGCTCGTACTGGGTTGCGGTCGTGGCTCGCGGTTCTTGAACCCACGTAGGAACCCAGACCCGTTCCTTGACCTCTTGATACTCGTACTTGGGAACGGTGACCGTTTCGGATATCACATAGCGACCCCAAGGTTGTCCGGTGTTCATATCCATGAACGTCATGACCGGAGTCGGGGCTGTGAATTGGTCCGAGGGCGCAATCGGTTGCTGACCCAAGGTCGGCTGTTGGCCCAGGACCCATAATGGCGTGCCCAAGCACAGCCATGCGAGAAGAGTTATTAAGTAAGCGAGTTTTATGGTAAATCTATCCGAGTGGTTCATAGGGCTCATCCGTTGCCCAAACACAGGAACCAAATTAACGCTAGCATCCCCGGATCAATTGCAGTCGTTGCAAAAGCGTCGAAACCAGGGATCTCTAACGACGAAGCTTGGTCGTACATTTTCCGGCCAGTTGACGCAAGGTCTAGTTTCGGAGGGGGGCGAGTGGATCTACCCCATCGAAGAAGGAGTAATCTGTTTGTTGCCCGATGATGCGATTCGAGTCGACGTGATTCGAATCGTTGGTCCGGGGTAGTCTCCAGTTGGCGAGGTTCCTGCGTTGAGGATTGGTCGAGCATGTTCGTGCTCTAAAGATCGACGGACGAATTGACGCACGGGTACAGGAGAGTCTTTCTTCGGGACCAAATTTCACCTAAACTCTCGGTGGAGGGTAATCCGACGCGAACCATGGGTGCGTTGACTGCACTTGAAGGCGAACGTGATTCCTAGTTTAGGCTCGAAACGGTCTTGGTCACGCAGAGCGATCGTGATATTCGCTCTCGGGGTTTTCGTCGTTGGACTTTTTCCCATTCCCATCCCTCGGCTTTCTCATTTCCACATCGATGAGCCATCGGAGAGGCATACCCCCTACCCGTGCCAAGGTGGCACCTGCGGTTGTGATTCTGCGGAGAAGTGCTGGACATCATGTTGTTGTCGCACGCCCGAGGAGAGGCATGCCTGGGCGATCGATCACGGGATAGAACCTCCGAGTTATGCCGTGCTGACTTCGAACCGTAATCGCTTGCCGAAGGACTCGGAGGCGAAGTCGTGTTGCATATCGAAGTCTCGATGCAAGGTGGAATCGAACCAGCCAGACGCGTGTTGTTCGAAGCGTTCGGAACCAGTTCCCTGCGAAGAGATCCGATCGCGAATGGCTGAACAGGCTCCTCGATTGGCTCGCCACACAACGAAGAAAGTCTGGGTGGATTCCATCTCGGCAACGCGATGCAGAGGCTTTGGTTATGACTTGAGTGGTGGTACATATTTCGTGCCACCCCACGCATTCGGTTGGTCGGAACGCGCGGCGCTCAGCGAAACCGTGGTGAGCGTACCGTATCTCTATTGGTCGATCCCTCTTTCGATCGACCTTCCGCCCCCCAGGGTAGTCCTTCTGTCGATCGCTTAAATCATTCTTACCGATCGCATGAGCCAGGAGCATCGACGCTAGCTTGCATGCTCTGGTTGTCCCTGTTGGATTACCCTCCAAAGAGTCCGACACACTCCGGAGCATGCTCAGCCTGCGCCGATCGCATCCAGGATCCTGTGGATCGATCCGTACTCTTTAAAAATCATACTGAACCAAATCATGAAGCGATATTGCAAGAGGGGCTTTACCCTCGTGGAGCTGCTGGTCGTGATCGCGATCATCGGCGTATTGATCGGGCTGTTACTGCCCGCCGTACAAGCTGCCCGCGAGGCAGCGAGACGGATGAGTTGTTCCAATCATCTCCATCAAATTGGGCTGGCGCTGCACAACTACGAGTCTGCGTTTAAGCGATTGCCTTCCCTCTATGGGATCAACAACGGCAACGCGGGCAATTTCTCGATTCAGGCCGCCTTGTTGCCGTTTTTCGAAGACACGAATCTGCATAACTTGATCGATTATTCGAAGCGTATGCAAAACGGTTGTTGCCCGGGAACATTGACGCCGGAATTTGAGATCCCGGCTCGTACGGTGGTCCCCTATCTGAGGTGCCCGAGCGATGATGGCCAGGACCTTTTCGATGTCGCAACGTTGAACGGGTCTGGGCCGATCAATCAATATGCCGGCAACAACTACCACATGAACCTTGGGACAGGAGTCGGCACGAACTACGATTCCCGGATGCTCACCGATGGGATTCTGTGGACCAATGCAAAAGTCCGATTCTCGGCGATTACCGACGGGTTGTCGAACACGGCGGCCTTTTCCGAGTCGTTGAGAGGCCTACCTTTCAACACGGTATCGGCTCCTTCGACATTGCGTCAGCGTTTTCTAACGATGATCAATGTTGCCTGCGTTTGGACGTCGACGGCTACTCCGCCGACCGCACCTGGATTGAGGAATGGTTTTCTCGCTCCGGAGGATCCATCGACCTACGAAGCGCAGGTCGTCGCCATGAGCCGTGGTTATAACGGACAGCGCGGTGCGGGATGGATTCACGGTCGCGAGTACTACGGGGCGTATCACCATTACCTGCCACCCAATTCGCCGCTGATGGATATGAACACCTGCGGGTACGGGATTTTCGGTGCTCGGAGCAATCATAGCAGCGGCGTTCAGATGGTTCGTTGCGATGGCAGCGTCAGTTTCGTCGCCAACAGCATTGACCTGCGAGTCTGGCGGGCATATGGCACCCGCTCGGGCGGCGAAGTAATCAACGATGACATTTAATACACACTCATTTTTATAGCAGAGGACATTTCCATGAAAACAATTCGAATCGCAAGCTTTCTGATGGTCGCGATGGC
>JAGWWZ010000302.1 GCA_018970165.1 Planctomycetota bacterium
CAGCATCTTCTCGCCCACTTTCGTGCGAAAAAGCACCCCGCGCGCTGTAGTTTGCGCTGTAGGCACCAGGGCGGGAATCATGCGATCCAAAGCTCCCACCCGAACCATCCTGCCACGAATCTCACGAATGGACACGAATCCGGATCTCGTTGACTATTCGAAAAGATTCGTGCGAACCGCGGCTAGGGATTCTAAAGTGTTAGGCATACTCCGTGTGCCGTCCGCGTCTTGTGTTTTGTTATGATAAAAGTCGTTTGGCACACGGAATGAGCCTAAGCAGTCGGCTTTTTTCGCCTGCGCAGCAACAATGGGAGCAACTGAATGACACTTAATGAACTTGAACAAACGGTAGCCAAACTGCCACCCGAGCAACTTGCTGCATTCAGGCAATGGTTCTTTCAGTTTGACAATGACCATTGGGACGAGCAGATCGAAGCCGATGCGAACGCCGGGCAACTCGATGTCCTAGCTCAAAATGCACTCGAGGAGTTTCGCAATGGGCAAGCTCACTCATTATGAGGCATTGTGCGACGACAGTTTTTTGGGAGTGCTAACACCTATCGAGCAAAGCGAAATCTGCCGGAGCCCTTTCGCTACTTGAAACACCCCAACCGGACGGAACGCGTCACGCAATCTTGCCACCGCTTCCGCCTCCGATCCTGGGAACAAATGCCCGTATCGGTCGAGCGTTAACTTGATGTCGGCGTGCCGCATCACGGACTGGATCGTTTTGACATCCGCCCCCGAGTGGATCAACCAAGTCGCACACGTGTGACGGAGCGAGTGGAAATCGATCCGCTCCCCATCGCTGTCGACCGACTGCAGAAAGTCGCTCTCGTCTGCCTCCAATCGTTCCTGGGGATCGTCCTTGGTCTGGAGCCAAGCCTGCCGAGCCGCTTCCAGATCTTCCCGCAGCATGTCCGGCATCGTGCAGGCATGAGGCAAATCGAAGACGAGCGCTCCTTTCAGTTTCCTTCCCACATGCAACTGCAGTTCTCGAGCCAGCTCCGGTTGAATGTATTGCCTCGCCGCCCGCTTGTTCTTGGTCGCGCCGGCATCGGCCATCACAAAGGGAGGGTTCGATGTCAAATGCAGTTTGCCACGCGTGAGCGATCGAATCTCACCCGAGCGCAGTCCGGTTTGGATCGCCAGGCTGTAGAGCATGGCCCGTTCGATCCCCGTCATCCCGAATCGCATCTCGCGTTTCCGAGTGACCGCGTCCAACCATTGCCATTCTTCGTGGCTGAGATACCGTCGAACGATGCGTCGATCGGTTTCTGTGGAGGGTTTCGACAGCGTGATCAGCGGATCGAAAGATAGCTTGCCGTGCCTGGTCAGCCACCGCGTGAACCCCTTAATAGCTTGGAGGTAGGCTCCGATGGTACGTGGTGATCGACCTTCGTCTTTGAGTTGAGCCACAAACCGATTCACTTTGTCCGCGCTGATATCAGCGATGACATAGAAGTTGGTGGCTTTGATGATGGCAAGGACTTTCGATTCCGTGTTATCGATATGATTCATCCCGGTGCCCTTCGCGAGAAGAGCGGTGCGGTAGTCATAGAATGCCGCGTGAATGGGCTGTCTGGATGCATTTGCCAGTTCCTCCAATCGCGGATCGATCACACCGGTACGTCGAAGCGCAGCGTCGGTCTCCCATTTGTTCGCAATCCGTTGCGCTGCAGCCTTGTCCGAGGTACCGCTACTCTTGATGCATCGCTTTCCATGGTGATCGACCCAGGCGACGAAGTAATACTTGCCTCCCGTTCTTTTGAAGATACTCGCCATGGCTTAGGACCTTGTATTTCCGCGGTTCTTGTCGATGAACGATCGGATATCTTGGGCATCGTATCGAACGCATCGTCCGATCCGAACGGAAGCGATCTTCTTGGCGTTGGTCAGCGACCAAAGCTTACGAGGCGAGATATTGAGTTGAGCAGCAGCCTGTTTGCTCGTCAGCAGTCGTGGTTCGTCATCCAATGCATGTTCGTGCATCATGTTCCTGTCCTTTCGCTGTGTTTTGGTTGGTATTCGTCTACAAAAATCCCGTCCATCACGGGACTCACAGGAGGATCACTTCGCGCACAAAGTCCAGCCGAATTCCACAGGAATCTCGAGTGTTTGCAGCAACCTGCGCGACATCATCAAGCACCCTGTGAACGACAGGCCGAAGCTAGTAGGAATGCGATTCAACGCAGTCCCATACCACCGCACTCCCTTCCATGCTACGGATCCCTATCTGTAGGGTTACACGGGAAGAGATGGAACTGACGAAGTGGCCTGCACGATTTTCGAAGCCAATCGTTGCATTCGCAAATTGCTCTTGGGTAAGCAATCAACTAAGTATTCAAATTCTTCCTAGTGTCTTACACTAAAAGCCAATCAGAGGTTCATGGGTTTGACTGAGGCAAGTAATAACATGCGTCTGCTGCTTTGGAACGTCGAATTCGGAAGGCACGCTCTAAGTATTCGGCGACTTGACGAATTGATTTCGAACTACTCATGTGATGTGGCGTGCGTTACAGAAACCACATTAGATTACCTAGCAAGACGCGATTACGTACTCAGGTCGCGGGGCGACTACGGTTATGACGATCGTGCTGGGCATCGTCAGAAAGTCACGCTATGGAGCAGTCAACCCTGGAGCGAGGTTGATTTCGAGGGCATTAGCTCACTTCCACCAGGGCGATTTGTTTCGGGAATTACTCATGGTATACGGTTCGTTGGTGTGTGTGTTCCGTGGGCGATGGCCCATGTAACAACCGGAACAAAGTCAAAGGCACGGTGGGAGGATCATAGGCA
>JAGWWZ010000303.1 GCA_018970165.1 Planctomycetota bacterium
CGCGTAATCGGACTGCTCGTCTTGTCCATCTGAATCCAATACGGCGAGACAGACGACATCGAGGCACTGGGTAGACTGCTGGTGCGAAGATAAGTCCACTCGTTGTTGTAGCCAAGTGTCATTGGCGAGGGTAGTCCAACCAATGCAAATGGATCGCTCACCTTTCCCGTTGCCGTGTTATCGAGCCAACCGGCTTCTAAAGCCGTGGCTGTATCATCGACACAGATCGGTGCATCGTTGGCACCTTGAATCGTCACCGTGATCTGCGTCGTGCTGGTCAATCCAGCCGTATCACGCATGGTGTACGTAAACACATCGCTCAGCGTATTGGCTGTCGTTCGAAGCGCTTGCACAGCCGCGTTGCTATTGTCCACCGTGTATGTGTACGAACCATTGGCCGCAATATTGATCGAACCGTAGGCACCCGTAACATTCGAGCCGACGTTGGTCGATGCGGAACCAACGGTCCCTGCAGCGACACCTGTGACCGTCTTCGTATCACCCGAATCAGCATCGGTATCATTCGTCAGTACATTGCCGGTTGGATTGGTTCCAGCCGTTCCATTGCTAACGCCGCCGGCTTCGATCGCCGTGGCGGTGTCTGCGAGAGCCACCGGCGCATCGTTCACGGCCGTCACCGTGATCTGCGCAGTACCAATCTCGGAGCTGTACGGGGTCGAACTGCCGGTACTGCTGATCGTGACGTAGGAGCCCGCGATGGTGCCACTTGTTTTATCCCACGCGCGATAGGTGAATGTTGAATTCCCACTCCAGTCCGCATTGGGGACGAAGCGGACGCTGTCGCTGCTGTCGAGTAGCAGAGCCTGTGTGCCGAGCAGCGTCGAATTGATATTGGACCATGAACCGCTACCGAGCTTGAACTGCCAAGTCCCATTCGTATTGTTGATCGCCGTGATCGCAATCGCTTCGGGAGCCGAAGTACTGGGTGTATAATCGCTATCTGCGATCGTGCCATCGGCGATGAGCTGAGAAATCGTGTTGCCAGCGGAGTTCGTGCTGTCTTCATTGATGGAGGTCAGTGTTGTCATTGTCAAGCCGCTCGCGATCGCATTTACTTCTCCGGCGGAAAGGGCGCGTTTGTAGATGCGCACGTCGTCCATCTTCCCGTCGACGAAGGCACCCGATCCAAATCCTGCACCAATCTGTATCGGAGATCCCGCACTAAAGTCATACGAGCCGACGCCACCTCCTATCGAACTGACGGATCTTGATACACCATCAACATACATGGCGATCGTGCTTGACGATCTTACGATCGCCATATGATACCACTGGCCAGGATTGAATGATCCAGCTGAAAAATCATATTGATTCACTCCGTGACGTCCAAACCGTAATCCGTCGGTCCCCGTATGCTGCCCTAAAAGTACGTACCAGTTTGGCGCATAGCCAGCATAGGGACCCACCAACCCCTGATTCAGTGGTGTTATATAATCACCTACTGCACTCGTGAACCTGTCAGCATTAATCCAAAAAGTAATTGCGAAATCGCCGGTTCCAAAAGTTCCCACATTCGACGCTGAGATATTGATGTAATCGTCTGTTCCGTCGAACTCAATTGCATTACCCATCTGACCTGTTTGCCAAGCCGCCCCATTTATCAGCGTTCCGTTATTCCCATTGCCGCTTGCATCAGCAGTGGACGTGCCGCTCGACTCATCTAGTTTCCACCAGCCGGCTAGCCCAGTGGTTACCGTATTGAGCGTGGGGGCTTCGTTGACATTAGTAACATTTATCGTCAACGTCCGATCGAACGACAAATTACCTTGGTCCGTCACGCGAGCGACGATCGTATGCGATGTCGCTGTTTCAAAGTCAAGTAAACCACTATTGGCAACGGATATCGCACCGCTGGTGGAGTGGATTGCAAAACGCCCCCCTGCATTATTGAGCAATTGAAAGGTGTGGGAATTGCCTGTGTCTTGATCGACTGCTTGCAAAGTACCCACCAAGCTGCCATTGGCGGATCCCTCCTGAATACTAAAGTAAGTATTGTTGTGAATGGCAGCCGCTTCAGCAGAAGTGATCGCTCGGCCAAAGTATCGGAAATCGTCGAGGTACCGCGCGAATACTTGAGTTTGGTTAATGCTCCCATACCAATTGAGATAGTTACTGACAGTAGTGTCTGTAACCGTTCCCACTTGGACTCCGTCGATGAAATAAGTAATCAAACCAGAGCTTTGTCGAGTGACCGTAGCAGTATGCCACTGTCCATCGTCCAAACTGGAAGCATTGTAGCCGGAGCTCTTGAATAGCCCTCCGGTATCATTGTCGTAGTAGCCGAGCAATCCCGTTCCTGGCTGGATCAGCAGTTGGTGGTCGGTCACGCCACGGAAGAGTGTATTCCACCCGTGGGGCGCTGGAAGTATGTCTTTGAAACGGGAGGAGAGAGTCCATTCGCTGTTGAGCGTTGGGCGATCTTCAACGTCGATATTGACTTGACCATCGGTACCAAATTCGATCACGCTACCCTGCGCTAAGTCATAGGCGTAGGATACACTTCCAACACTGGTCGCAATCGATGTTCCAGTGGTATTCTGCAGAAGAGTCGAGGGAGTATTGAAGTTCATCGTCAAATCCGCAGACGAACTGACAATGATGTCGGGCGCTTCGTTGACGTTGGTCAAATTAATTGTTACCGTTCGATCGAAAGTCAAGCCACCCTGATCGGTCGCACGTACGACAATGTTATGACTCGCGGCTGCCTCGAAGTTCAGCAAACTACCGTTGGCGACGGTCACTTGGCCGGTTGAACTATTGATCG
>JAGWWZ010000122.1 GCA_018970165.1 Planctomycetota bacterium
TCCCTATCTGATCGAATGCGGTGCCGATAATTTCGGAACGTTGATACCCGATGCGCTTCAATTGGTGAACGACATGGAGCTGGAATCCGAGTTCATCGCGCCGCAAAAGAACTTTCGAATTGCCCAGGTCGTGCACCGTGGCCGATTAGTGCCTATCCCCAACGGGTTTTCTTTGATGCAGCCAACGCGACTGGCCTCTATTTTGACGACACCGATATTGAGTGTGCGTGGAAAGTTACGGGTTCTGCGGGAGTACTTCGTTCCACCGCGACGCGAATCAAGTGACGAGAGTGTCGCCGATTTCGCGATCCGACGTTTGGGCCGAGAATGTTTTGAGAGATTGGTCGAACCCATTGTCGGTGGTATTTTCACTGCGCGGGCTGAAACATTGAGCATGCAGGCTGCAATGCCTCAATTCGTAGCCATGGAGCGAGAGCATGGCGGATTGATCCGGGCAGCGCGTGCGATGCGAAAAGCGAAGTCGACGGAGAACCGATCCGCCCGCGAAGCCTCGGGAGCACGCTACGATCAATTCACCGCGCCAAGACAGGGAATGACCTGGTGGCTTGAACAAATAGCTGCGCCGATGCAAGATGCCCTTCATTTAAGGCACTCTGTACAGAGCATTCTTCGGCATGAAGATTCGACCTGGGGGGTGATGGTTTCTTCTGACGATTCCAGGGAAGTGCGCAAATGGGTATTCGATGAAGTATGTCTGGCGGTACCAAGTCATCGCGCTTCGATCTTGCTTGCAAATATATCAAGAGAGCTCGCCAGTGAGCTGGCTGCGATACCGTATGCCTCCTCCGCGATTGCAGTGCTGGGAGTAAAGAAAGCGGAGATACGTCCCAATGCGTTTTGTTTCGGAGCGATCGCGCCAGCGATCGAGAAACGACATTGCCTAGCCATCAGTCTCACAAGCGAGAAATACGAAGGGCGGTGCCCATCGGATACGGTTTTGGCTCGTGTGTTTATGGGTGGGGCCGTCCGCCCTGATCTCTTCGAGAAGACGGATCTTGAACTGCTGGGGATGGCAAAAAGGGAGGTTGAGTCCCTCTTCGGTCCTTCGTCTCCGCCGGGTTATGAGCGACTGGTGCGCTGGCCGAAGTCGATGCCACAGTACTTGGTCGGCCATCGTCTACGCGTGCAGAATATTACGCAGATGGTTGCGCGTTTGGCTGGCCTGGAGTTAGTCGGCAATGCGTACGATGGGGTAGGTATCCCTCAATGCGTGCGAGGTGCCCGGATCGCTGCGCAGCGAATCGCTGAACGATGTGCTGCCCCCACTGAATAAGTTTTGAAGCCGCGCTTTTCGAGTTGATCTCAACCCGAAACGTAAGTGAGGGATGAAGTTACAACGCTTTTGAGGACTTCTCTCCTGCGTCCCTCGCTCACGCGTCGGGTTGCGATAATACCGGGGAAGACACTGACTGCTAACAATCGCTTCCTCCAAGAGCGAAACATCAAAGTGTTTAAGCGAGCATCAAAAGAACACTCGTTCGGCTGTTTTTCGAAGGAGGTTTTGACGATCTTCGTCGCTGAGATTGTCCAGTCGATCGCGTATCAGAGCGATCGAGGCTTCGTAGGTATGCGGTGCTTCCACTTGGTATGGGCAGTCTGAGGCCCACATCAGGCGCTCTGATCCAAACGCATCGAGCAATCGGCGGATCATGGGGATCAGGTCCGTGTAGGGAGGGAGTTTCTTGCCGAGAGCATAGAAGGCCGAAGTTTTCACGTAGACCTTCGGATGTCGAGCTAAACGGCATAGGGTTTTCAGTTGTTCTTCGGTAGGTGATGTGCGCATGCCAATGCGAGAGAAGTGATCGATGACCACGGCGGTTTGTGGATGTCGGCTACAGAGTTGCTCGATCCCGTCGATCGCTTCTGGATCGGACAACATGCACATGGCTTGTCCAAGCTCGGCACCTGTTCGGAACATGGCTTCGATCCCTTTTGAGGCTTGCCATGATTTCACGTTGTCGGCGGTTGCATAGAGGCGATACCCTCGAACGCCTTTCTCATGCATTCGTTTCATCGTTTGATTTAGGTCTCTCTGTTCGTGATCGATGACGGCTACACCTGAGAAAACGCCGGGATGCCTCGCGATGGCATCGAGCATGTAACTGTTATCGAAGCCGAAAAAATTCATCTGGATCAAAACGATTCGGTCCACGCCGCAGGGTCGGCAGTGACTGAATAATTCGTCGGGCGCAAAAGACGACGGCTGCACGACTTCGGGGCCAAAATCTTTGGCAAGGGGAAATGCATTTGTTAGGGCTGGCCAGACATGGACGTGTGCATCGATCCAACCAGGTGCTTGCTTTGCCTCGTTGGCCGCCGCGAGTTGCCTCCATGCTGAGGTCGGTAGAGCGGTAGTTCCAGCAACGCCTGCCGCAGCGGACAGCCAACTTCTACGATTCCAGACCGACGAGGTGAGAGCAGGAGGCATTATTCGAATTCCCGAAGCATGGCGTAATAAAACTCGTGAGCTTTTTCGACTTGATCGATCTCGATGTATTCGTCTGCTGTATGGGCCTGATCGATACTACCCGGTCCATAGAGAATCGATGGAACTCCGGCTTCCTGCAATCGGCCAGCATCGCTTCCGTACGCGACTCCTCGAAGTGTGTCGTCCATCCCCAATTTTCGGAGGACCGTGGCCGCGCACTGAACAATGGGTTGATCAGGTGCTGTGTCGAGGCAGGGTTCCTGGATTGTTGCTGGTTCTATCTCGAAGGAAGCGTCGGGAATGGAGGCTTCGATATTCGCGATCATCTGGCGATAACCATCGAGGATATCCATATGGGATTCGCCAGGGAGGACGCGTCGATCGATCTCGATGACGCAACTGTCGGGTACGAAATTGACTTGGACGCCGCCGGATATCAATCCAACGTTTGCGGTGGCTCGGCCCAGGAGAGGGTGGACCGTCTGTTGGATTGTCTGATGATGATCCTCTAAGGCGACGACGAGTCTCGCCATATGGTGGATGGCATTGATCCCCAACTCGATTTTCGAGCTGTGGGCCGCGCGGCCGCGGGTACGGATCCGCCAACGAAGAACTCCCTTGCTGGCGACAACTAATGCGAGTTCCGTTGGCTCCGCAACAATAGCCGCATCTGCAGTGAATGACTTGCACAGATGGCGAATTCCTAAGCAGGAATGCTCTTCATCCATGATCGCTCCCATAAAGACATCGCAGTGTGGAACGAATCGTTCGCGCTTAGCTCGCTCCAACGCGAGCACCATGCCAGCGAGTCCGGCTTTGGTATCGCAAGAGCCACGACCATACATGCGGCCTTGCTTGATTTCGGGGACAAATGGTGGGATCGTCATCCCTTCGACCGTTACCGTATCGGTGTGCGCTTCAAGCAATAGTCGCCGCTGGCTATTTTTGCCGGGCAGTCGCGCGAGGACATTCGGTCGACCGGGAAGTGCGTCTTCGACATGATACTCAATGCCGCTGCTCTTCCAGAACTCCGCGATGTAGGCAGCGCATGCCGCTTCACCTGGCCCCCCAGCGTAAAACGCATTGACGCTGTTGATACTCACGAGGTTCTTGAGCAGTTCGACGACATCCATAAGTCGATTAGAGATCCTGACGGTAGAGATGCCAGCAACCGAGCGATAACATGACAGCGATAAAGATCGCATTGGACCAAATCGGTTGCCATGGATCCAATTCGATTTGGGGAATATCCAAGTCCGCGTTGTTCATCGCGGGTAGTTTGCTCTCCGGATTCTTCAATGCGTATTGAATGGTCTGATTGATGGCAGATGGTTTTGGGAAGATCATGTACAACGGGTTGATGATATACGAAAAAATTTGTTCGGGTGTTGTCGAACGCGGGCGGTACGATTTCTCTGAAGCCGACAGATCCGAGGACCAGATTTCAACACTCTTTACAGCGTGAGACATCCAGAGTCGATCTTTGGCATCAAATGCGAGCGTTGCAGCATCCCCTTGGCCGGGCAAATTGGGTTTCGTCACGGACCAGTCGGTCTGTTCGGCATCGCGCGAAACGATCCAAACATTTCCGTTTGTACTGAGAATGGCGACCCTGCCGCGATGATCGGCTGCGATGCGTTTGACGGTGCCTTCTCCGATGGCTTCGAGTTCTTGTACGACTTTCATGCTTGTTAGGTCGACGACGAGCGGTGTATGGCCCTTGGGACAAACAATGGCAGCCCCCTCCTGAACAGCGATGCTTGCAAACGTTTCCGGTGGGAAGTCGAAGGAGAGTTCACCATCGTTGGTCAATCGCCCCCCATCAGCTTTAAGTTTGACTAGTTTGCCTCGCGTGTAGATGACTGCGAGTTGGTAGTCGTTCGCGCTGGCAAAGGCCATCGGGCGGCGGTATTCCGCGTCGGCGGACGTCATTCGTTTGTATGGTTCGTCCGCTTGCGGAATCTTCATATCGAATCCAAACAGAGAGACTTTCGATTTTTCCGAGTTGGATGCTGCTTCGACATCGAAGCGGTAAATTCCTTCGGTAGTGACCGCGGCGAACGAGTCTTGCCAAGGAATGATCTCGGTGGTGTTAGCTGGAAGATCCGGTCCGGAATCAAGACGGATGTCGTCCCACCATTTCTTTCCGGAGAAGCTTGAGGCCTCGTCCGAATCGGCGACGTTTGCGTCACTCAATTCAGGCAAGCGTGCCATCTCGAGGCGCGTCGCGTTGTTTCCTCGAATACCGAAGGGAGCGAAACCCGCGCGTCCGAAGTAGAGATTGCCGGTTTTAGGCAAGTAGACGGGTCCGACGACGCGCTGGCCATCCACATCGCCGTATCCCGTCTGCCACGCATTGGTCTCTTCGTTCCAAAATTGAATTCGCCCTTGTTGGTTTCCAACGATGGGCATGTCTCCTACGACATGGATATGCTGAACGGTGGGTGGACCTTGCAGAAAGGCTTGTGTCAGGTCGCGGACAAAACCAAGCGTGAAGCAGACCCCCCAAAACAGCGCGGTGACCACGACACAGATGATTGGGTTCTTCCACACCAGTCCGGAAAGGGCAGAAACCGAGTAGAAAATCATGAAGTAGAAAATAAACAAGGGGATGCACCATAGGATCCCGGAATTCCAGATCTTCAATTGGATCCCGCAGTAGAGATACAGTCCGATGACCAGAAATGCGATGTTCATCGAAACGAAAATACAGCCGCCGAGATATTTGCTGAGGTACAGCAGATTACGGGATAGCGGCTTGCTCAGCAGCAAATGGAGGGAACCGGTTTGGAACATGTCGGGGATCATCGAACTGGTGATCACGATCGCGACCATCATAGCGACGATTCCTAGTCCCAACCAAAGCACCGTGGGTATCAAACCGGCCTCGATGAACGGTCGAATCTGACGGGCAGTAATTGGAAAGGGCTCCGTGAACTTCATGCCAGCGTAGGTGATCCAAGTCGCTTGACCGACCGAGGAGTTGAGGGCGCTTGGAAAGGTCAAATCGAGAAGTCTTCGATTGAAACGCTGGAGTTCGTCAGGAGATTTGTTGTCATTGGCAATCAACTCCTTCAGTTCTTCCCGGCGTTCGGCAGTGGGCCAAGCCTGTTTGTCGTACAGGTCAGTGGCTTCGAGCACTTTATTGAGAGCCGAAACAAGCCGTCCGACGAAAATCCGCCGCCCATTCTTTTGTCGATCCTTGAGGGCTTGCTGGAAATCCTCTGGCAGCTTCGCGTAGATCGCACGTTGTGATCGTGTTCCTTTGCCCGTGGATGCGAGGGCGAGTTGGTCCATGACTACACGCGGCGATTCGACGTCCGAAGTGGAAACCAAATACGTTTCACCTTCTGAGATCGAAAGTGGGAATAGTGCGCCTAAGATCAGCAACCAAGCCGCCAGCAGAATCCACAACACGCGCGAACTGATCGATTCGAGAAAGCTGTCGTAGAGGACCGCAATGTAGGGTTTCACGATATGCCTCCTTGCGAAGCTGCGGAGACAATATTCATAAACACCTGCTCAAGGGAAGGACGGGAACGCTCCATGCGCAGAATACTGATCTTTTCCTGTCGCAAGCGATCGATCAGTTGGTCGACTCCCGTCTGATCGATCGATCGGATATCGACTCGCGTCAGCTCAGATGCTGAATCAAGACCGGCATCCGGACTAGCCGTAATTCGCGAGCATTGAAATTCGCCGTAATGCTCGAGAAATGGTCGAAGTCGGGCTTCGTTTGCAAAAACTTCCATCCGAAGATACCCGCGGCGCTGGTCAGCATGCTGTGCAATCAATTCATCGATCGTGCCGATACCTCGCAGTTCTCCTTTTGCCATGATCGCCACGCGATCGCAGATCAACTCGACTTCTTGCAAGATGTGGCTGTTTAGAAATACCGTCTTGCCCCGTTTCTTTAGTTGATCGAGGACGTCTCGAATCTGAGAACGTCCCATAGGATCCAGCCCATCGGTCGGTTCATCTAAGATGAGCAGATCTGGATCGTGGAGCATGGCTTGTGCGAGTCCCAGTCGTTGTCGCATCCCCTTGGAATAGCGGCGTACGGCTTCGTGCTGCCGCCCTTTCAGATCGACGAGTTCAAAAAGTTCATTCTCACGCTTCGCAATCTCCGAATCGGACATCTCGCTGAGTCTGCCGTAGAAGTAGAGTGCACTTCGGCCGGTATGATGTCTTGGAAACACAAGATTCTCGGGAAGGTAACCGATCTTGCGACGGGCAGCTTTGCTCCCCGCTGGCATTTTGAGTACCGATGCCTGTCCGCGGTTCGGATGCAGGATCCCGAGGAGGACTTTGATCAGGGTTGTTTTTCCTGCGCCGTTGGGACCGAGCAGACCAAACACCTCCCCTGCTCGAACTTGCAGAGTGACGTTGCGAAGGGCCGGGTGGTTTTTCCGAAAGACGAGCCCTTCACTGTAGGTTTTGGATAACTGCTCCACATTGATGGCTAATCCATCGCCGGAAAGTGTTCCTCTCGCAACCGGGGGCTTTTGCTCGGGAGAGGCAATCATGAATCGAACATTTCGGTTGGTGGCCTTCGACGCTTTTATTTGTAAAACGTCAGACAAGACGGGAAATAGGTATGTAGTGCAACTCAGATCGTAAGATCGAAACGATTCAACGTCCGAGTAGTTCGTCTGAGTGGTACGCCAGCGTAGTTCGTCAGCCCTACACAAATATTGATCGATTGTTGACGATTTTCCGAAGAATGGCAACCTGTTCCTAAATGGCCCTGTTCTGACACTTGCCCCCACACGGACCGAAATCGGTGTAGAATATATGCCGATCTGGCACGCACCAGAGCGACTCGCCTTCCAACCCCTCCAAGTAATGCTTCAGGATATGTTCCCTATGAAATGCGCACCTCTCTCTTTTTTTTGTTCCTTGGGGTCGACTGTCTTAGCCTCATTTCTGTTCGGAACTCTGTTTTTTGTAGACGTCCCTGCGATGTATGCATGGGAATCAAAACCGCTGTTCAACGGCAAGGATTTCAACGGCTGGCATGGACGACCGACAGTAGATCCTCGCAAGTGGGAAACCACTCCTGAGTCGGACAAAGCAAAGTGGAATGAGGAGATCACTCAACACTGGCGGATCGATGGAACGGAGATTGTTAACGATGGCAAAGGCGCCTACCTCACCACGAATGAGGAGTTTGGAGACTTCGAGTTGTTGCTCGAATACAAAATCGTTGCTGGCTGCGATTCAGGAATCTACTTGCGTGGCATTCCTCAGGTTCAGATTTGGGATCCGGATGCGGAAAACAATCGGGCCAATGGAAACGAAAAGGGAAGCGGTGGTCTTTGGAATAATCCTGCCGGATGGACTGGCAAAGACCCCTTGGTGCGGGCCGATAGCCCGGTCGGCGAATGGAACAAGATGAAGATCCGACTGGTAGGAGAACACTGCTGGGTCTGGCTCAACGACAAGGCGGTTGTTGTCGATGCTCGACTGCATGATTACTTTTCCAAGGGAATGGCGCTAGTAAAAAAGGGGCCTATCCAGTTGCAAACCCATGGTGCCGAGATTCGCTTCAAGAACATTGCGTTGAATGAGTATTCCGCCGAGGAGTCCAATCAGATTCTCGCAGATGCAGAGAATGCCGCGTTCTCGCAGTCGAACGTGAAGTTCGCATCGTTGTTCAACGGTAGCGACTTGACGGGATGGACTGGTGCGAAAGCCAACTACACCGTCGCGGATGGTGCGATTCAATGTTTAGCTGGAAAGGGTGGAGTTCTGCACACCGAGAAGACCTATAGCGACTTCACGCTTCGTTTGGATTTTCAGTTGCCACCCGCTGGCAACAATGGTCTAGCGATCCGCTATCCATCGAAGGAAGAGCTCGAGTCATTGGGCAAAAACGCGATGGGTGGCGATGCTGCATATATCGGTATGACAGAGTTGCAAGTGCTCGACGATGGACATCCCAACTACAAGACCATCGATCCTCGACAGGCCCATGGTAGCGCGTACGGCATGGCTCCGGCGCAGCGAGGTTATCTCCGTCCGGCTGGGCAATGGAACCACCAAATCGTCACCGTAAATGGATCGAAAATCCAAGTTGAGCTCAATGGAACGCGCATTCTCGATACCGATCTATCCACGATCACGGAATACATGAGCAATACGCCTCACCCGGGCAAAGAACGCTCGAGCGGACACCTCGGGTTCGCAGGACACTCGGATCCCGTTAAGTTCAAAAATATCGCCATCATCGAATCGGCGGCGTCAAAATAGTTAACGAGATTGTTGGTTTTGAATCCTATGAGTCGATCGATCGTTTGTAGTAGGTTTGTGGGCATCGTCTTCGCTAGTACGTTCGTAGTAACGTATTCTCAAGGCTTCGCGGAGGACGACGATCGGATTCTCAAGGTACCCAACTGCGATGCCGGTTCGGAAGCCGAGATGAAACCGTACGTGGAACGCTTAGAGCACACGCAGGCGAAGATCGAAATGATTCCCATTCGAGGCGGGACCTTTCGGATGGGAAGTCCGGATTCGGAGGAGGGGCGAAATGAGGACGAGGGCCCGGTTCATGAAGTGACCCTGGCTCCTTTTTGGATGGCGAAAACCGAGATCACCTGGGATGCTTATGACGTTTGGATGTCCGATCTGGATGTCTTCAATCGAACCGTCAACAAGATCCAGGCTACACCTCGCGATGCTCTCGCAGAAGAGTATCAGAAGAGTCAACCGACCAAGCCGTACACCGATATGACCTTCGGCATGGGCAAGAACGGATACCCGGCTATCTGTATGACGCAACACGCGGCTCGCACGTATTGCAAGTGGTTATCGCGCAAGACTGGCCGTTACTATCGGCTACCGACCGAAGCAGAATGGGAATATGCCTGCCGTGCTGGTACTGAAACGGCTTACTCGTTCGGCAGCGATGCACAACCGCTCGAGGAGTATGCTTGGTTCGATGCCAACGCGGGCGAGGGATATCACAAGGTGGGGCAGAAGAAGCCCAACCCATGGGGACTTCACGATATGCACGGCAACGTTGCCGAATGGGTGCTCGACCAACACCATCCCGAGGGGTACTCCCTCGACCTACCGAAACTCAATCCGCTCGGGATCCCGAAAACGCTCTATCCTCGCACGGTGCGAGGTGGCGCATGGGATAAGCCTGCAGAAGCTTGCCGCAGCGCTGCCCGAGAAGGATCTACCGAAGACTGGATCGCTCAGGATCCCAACGTGCCTGTCAGTATTTGGTATCTGACCGATGCGTTACATGTGGGCTTTCGAATTGTTCGTCCGTTGACCGAACCGACCGAAGAGGAGAAGAAGACGCTCTGGGATTACTCTGAGCCCGTCCAGACAGAGCGACCGGTTCCTCTCGAACGCTAAATGATTAACCCGTTTCCTAGTTAAGAAGGATGACCCTCTCTATGAATACCGAGCAACCTATATCGGCAACGTCTGCAAACCGACGCAACTTCATCAAGTCCACTACTTCACTGGCGGCTGCGGCAGGAGTGACATCTGCATTGGCGAGATCTGTCCACGCGGCCGAAGAGAACAAAATTCGTGTCGCACTGATCGGGTGCGGCGGACGCGGAACCGGAGCGGCTGAGAATGCGCTGCAGGTCAACAATGGAGAAATCGAACTGACCGCGATGGCCGATGTATTTGAAGAGCGACTATCGAGCAGCTACGCAAAACTGAAGGAATCATTTCCCAAAAAAGTAGATGTCCCCAAAGATCGGCAGTTCGTCAGCTTTGATGGCTACAAGAAAGCCATGGACACACTTCGCCCAGGAGATGTTGCCATTCTGACCTCACCCCCTGCGTTCCGCTGGGTGATGTTCAAATACGCGATCGAGAAAGGGCTCAATGTCTTCATGGAAAAGCCTGTGACGGTGGACGGCCCGAGCAGCAAAAAGATGTTTGAGCTCGGCAAACTCTCCGAGCAACGCAATCTGAAAGTCGGCGTGGGACTCATGTGCCGACATTGCGTAGTGAGGAAGGAACTGCTTGACCGCATTCGCAATGGCGAGATTGGCGATCTCCTCATGCTGCGAGCCTACCGCATGGCCGGTCCGACGGGGTCTGCGGCCGTGACCAAGCAGGTCAGCAACATGAGCGAACTACTTTACCAGATCCGCAATTTCCATGGATTTCTATGGGCGAGCGGTGGTGCGGTGAGCGACTTCTTGATCCATAACATCGATGAGTGTTGCTGGATGAAAGAGGATTGGCCTGTCAAAGCCCAGGCATCCGGCGGTCGTCATTATCGAAACGATTGCGTCGATCAAAATTTCGATACCTACTCGATCGAATACACCTTTGGTGATGGGACCAAGATGTTTATCAACGGGCGAACTATCCCGGGCTGCCGCAATGAATTTGCTAGTTATGCTCACGGAACAAAGGGTGCTGCGATTATCTCGGCTGCAGGACATGCGCCTGCCAAGTGCCGAATCTTCAAAGGGCACAACATGACCCGTGCGAATGTTCTGTGGGAAGGGCCGAAATCCGAACCGAATCCGTATCAGCTCGAATGGGACGACTTGATCAATGCGATCCGCAAGGATCTACCCTACAACGAGGTGGAACGGGGTACGAAAGCAAGCTTGGTCACCAGCATGGGTCGCATGGCCGCACATACGGGCGTCGAAGTCACTTACGACGAGATGCTCAACTGCGAGCATGAATTCGCGCCCGACCTGGAAGCCATGACTTTTGAGAGTGCAGCCCCCGTCCGTGCCAATGCGAACGGGCAATACCCGGTGCCGCAACCAGGCCTAATCACCAATCGAGAATACGGCGACGCCTGATAACATCTGCCGCTGATTTTACAAATCGATTTCGCTGAGGATGATTTCGGGGTGGCTACTATTCCTTAGTAGCTACCTGCTCTCTCGCGAATGGATTGATGATCGTGCGTTTCTTGCCAACCCGATTCTCGGTAATGATCATCACTTTTGGCTTTGCATTTTCTTTGGATTGCGTCTCTTCCTCGTCGCAGCAGGGTGCGTGCGGATTGACGATCGTTACGGGAACCGAAGCCCGCGTTTCGGCAGGAACAGGGTTGTAGTTGGGGACCTGGCCTAGGAGCGGGAACGATGCGTAGGGACTCTCACCATACGGACGAACATATCGTTTGCCGTAATAGACTGGCGGATAAATGGAGAAGTAGGGTGGCGTCGGCAACCGATTTCGGAACGATGCCTGTGCACCCAAAGAATATCCGAACGGGAATCCGTACGCGGGGTCTAGAACTTGCGCGTGCGATACCTCGCTGGCACCAAAAGCAACCACTGCGACGAACACAAGAGTCTTCAATCGATTCATATTTGCCTCACAGGAGTTAGCCCCCACCCTTTCTAGGGTAATCAGGCTCCAACAAGACTCAAGGACGAAGTCCTGTGATGAGCGAACATACCGGTAAAAGCGTCACATCACACAACCGACGCGAAAAAATAGACTCGCGTCGCAAGCAAGTGCTACCAAAGAGAGATCGATCTAGCGTTTAACATTCGACGAGTGAGCCGAGTCCCCGAATCCGGTCGTGGGGGAGCGGAAAGCACTCCGCTCCTGCTTGCGGGCACAGTCGATGCATGTAGTTGCGTACGGTACCGCTTGCAGGCGAGCTAATGGTATTGGTTTGTCGCAAGCCTCGCAATTCCCGTAAATCCCTTCTCGGAAGCGGTTCAAAGCATCCTCGATCTGATTCAGTTCCCGGCTTTCGACCTCGACCAATTGGCTACTTATTTCGTCTTGAGCGGTGTCCATGGCCACATCCATGACGTCGCCACCATCTTGCGAAAGACTCTGCAAGAGGCTCATATCGCCGTCGAGGGCCTTGCGGATCGCTTCCCTGCGCAACAGTAAGACATCCCGCAATTTCGTAAGTGCTTCTTTCCTCGACATCACCCTCTCCTATTTGTTCGCGTCCCTCGACTGAGGAAACGACTTTTGACAACTATAGTACGCATCGCTATCGAAAATGTTCACGACTAGGAAAGTGTTGTGGATTTTTCGTTATTTTCATGCATCGCAATCGCTTGGTAATTGTTGTAACCCTATTGCGGCTATAAGGTTGCGAAGGATCCGCTAGTCTGAGTGAGGAAGTCGCGGATTTGCATGCAAACGCCGATTTTGACACCCTTAACTGGTCACTCAGTAATTCTAGGAACCCTGGGAGAAGTTTTCAGGAAGTCTTCCAGGCTAGTAGGACGATAGGTTCGCCGAGTGGGTATTCACGTTTTTTATTGCATTTCTCTGCTTTGAAATAACCTATGACCATTCCGTCCATGAGTTCATCAGGCATGCGTGGTAAGGAATCACGCCAAAGCGTTCCGCTGGGTCGTGTCGATTTGCTGTTAGACAGTGGCGAGGTTGAGCAATCCTGGGATATCGGACTGGGGAGTTGGTCTGTTGGATCGTCGCCGCAATGCGGAATATCAATTTCGGGGGATTCTTCGATTGCTCCCCGCCACTTGGAACTGACGGTTGGAAAGAGGTACACGTTACTCAAGGCACCTCATCCCATTGCGGTTGCAGGGCGAATTGTCCGTGAGTTTCTAATTGATCGTACAACGGAGGTGGAATGCGGCAGTCGGAAATTGCGAGTTTACCCCATTGGTTTTTCAGCCAGCGAGCTAGGCCCCGTGTCGGTGGTTACACAGGAAAGGATCTTGGACGTCGCATCGAAATTGGCGACGGTTCAGAGTCCCAATATCCCTCCCGCGTCGTCGCAGCCTACGGTCACTCCAGAAACTTCACTGGCAGCGAGTTCGGATTTGAAGCGGCAGTTGGATGAGATGCGCATGGCGCTCGAGGAAATGCAGGCACGGATTTCTGCGGTTTCGGATTCCGAAGCGCTTGAGCGCCGCATACAGAGTTTGACCAGTCAATCTATCTCCGCCATTGAAGAAAACCTTGGCCAGCAGATGCGTCAGCCTCTGCGCGAGGAGCTTGCCGAACTGCTCCAACAAGAACGCGGACGATGGGAATCGGAATTGCAGCAACGCCTTGGTTCCTTGGAAGTACAGGTTCGCCAAACATCGTCGCAAGTGGATGAGACTCTCAGAACCGCGAGGCAGGACATCGGCCAAATCAATCAACGCTTCCAGGAATTCGTGGATGAGCGGGGTTCCTTGAGACCGATTTTGAATGAACCGCAACTCCACCGAGCCCAGGCCAGCCCTTCGGATATTCCGTACGCTTTACCTTCGCAGTCGGAAGAGGAAGGCGACAACGAAGCATCGATGTATGATTCCGACTCGGAGGAACGAGAGTTATCCCCGTGCGATTCACAGAACTTTCAAGGCGAGAAGCAAGATTCGGAGTCGTATTCATCGGAGGCTGTGGATTCGGACGAAGTCCTTGAGTTTCAGGTTGATGATGAGTCGATCAGTTTACGTTTGAATCGGATGTTGGGTGAACATGTAGAGAGACGTCCCCCGACCGAAGCACCGAAAGCAGAGGGGTCGGTGATCAACGTTTACAACTCGATTTCGGTCGCAAACGCAGCGAAAGAAATCTTGCCCCCAACCGATGAGTCGTCAGCGCTGAGCGGCCGGTATCTTCTCGAATTGAATCATATCCAGGATCCGGTTGGCGATGCCCAGGATTCTTCGCCCAAGGCTAAAGGTTCGATGGACAGAAGCACGGGTGATAAGCAAGCGAGGGGGGGGCAACTCGGAGACTCCGATCTAGGCGATCAATCCTCGGACGAGGCATCTATCGAGGAGTATATGCAACGTTTGTTGGAGAGGGTTCGTTCCGGTCCATCGGGGACAGGAGCGACAGGAATTCCAACAGAACTACCAAAGAACGCTGCACCAGCGATAAGGGCGGGGCAGCGCAATGCGACTGTAACTGGATCGACATCTGCTTCCGGGTCCCGTGCGAGCGCTCGGGTATCGGGCAGCGGAAGGACGGCGACCAAGCCTGTTCCAGAAGTGAAGTCGGACATTCAAGCCCTTCGCGAGCTAGCGAATTCTAACGCGCGACGTGCGATTAATCGAAGCGCTGTTCGCCGTAGTAGTTCTCAGGGGCTGGCCAAGTCGATCATTGCAGGTGCTGGCTTGTTGAGTGGCGTCGCACTACTCTTGATGGATGTGGAAGATACAAAGGTCAAGTTTGGTGGGATCGCCGTATCGATAATTATCGCCCTTGTGTGGGGCTTTGATACCTGCAAAGACATCTACTCGATGCTACTCAACAGAGATAAAGTCGACCAGGAGGAGACTCCGGAGGCCGCACCTACAGGCAACACTTCAGTAGCGAAAACTAAGAAACCAAGGGCAACCACTTAAGCATCCGAGCTCTATTCCTCGAGTGCTAAACGATCGTCGGCTCGAGCTTGGATCAGTCACTTTCGCCCGCTAGGTAACATCGCTCAGTTTCGTCTAATTGTTACGCAACCGAACCGATACACTTTCACGATGGGCCGTTAAGCCTTCTCGATTCGCGAGCTCGGAAACCGTTGGGCCGATCGCCTGGAGTGCCTCCAAGCTGAATTGAACACTGCTGAAAGAACGGAGAAAGTCGTTGGATGTCAAGCCAGATGCCCATCGGGCGGTTGCTCCCGTAGGCAGAACGTGCGACGGGCCTGCTGCATAATCTCCCAGCGCTACGGGGGTGTAATGCCCTAAAAATTGAGCGCCGGCGTTGCGAATCGCGTTGGCAAAACGCTCCGGCTCATCGACGGAAATTTGCAAATGCTCCGGTGCGAGCGTGTTGGCTACTGCGATCATCTCCTCTTCGTCACGGCAAAAGATGCTGGCGCCGAAATTCTTCAACGAGTCGGTCGCCAATTCAGATCGTTCGAGTCCCTGCAATTGTGTTTCGATCGCCGAGTCGATTGCGTCGAGCATCGCCTCGCTGATCGATAAAACGATGCTCGCTCCAGGTGAATGTTCTGCTTGTGCGATTAAGTCGGAAGCGGCGAACGCAGGGCGAGTTGTATGGTCGGTGATTACGGTAACTTCGCTTGGGCCAGCGATGGAGTCGATGTCGACGGTGCCGTAAACCAGTTTCTTTGCCAATGCGACGAAGAGGTTTCCTGGACCGACGATCTTGTCTACGGGCTCGATACCTTCGATACCGTAAGCCAGTGCGGCAACTCCTTGAGCACCTCCGACTGCATACACATCTTGGATTCCAAGTTCGAAGCAAGTGGCGAGTACATCGTCATTGAAAGCTCCGAACTTAGTCGGGGGCGAAACAGCGACGATTTCCTTCACCCCTGCGCACAAAGCTGGTATCGCTGTCATCAAAACGGTTGACGGATAGGCCGCTGCGCCGCCAGGAATGCATAGGCCTACACGGCGCAGCGGTACATAGCGATGGCGCATTCGAGTCCCCGCGGAACTCTCAACATCAACATCGCGATGCAAGATGGCGGTTTGAAAACGGGTGACATTGTCCCGAATAGTTCGTATGCATCGAAGAAATTCTGGGCTCGCGCGGTGGTGAGCCTCTCGGATACGATCGACTGGTACACGTATCGAATTCGCATCTGCTTCGGGGTTGTCGAGCGTGCGGAGGTAATGCAAAACTCCTGTGATCCCTCGTTTGCGAACATCATCGCAGATGCGTTCCACAACTTGCTGAGGTGTCAGGACTGTACCGAAGAGTTTGAGGGTTAAGTCGCGACTTTTTTTGGATACCACCGACCCGTCAGGACTCAATCGTTCCAGGTATTGCTTGATATCCGAATAGAAATGTGAGTTTGTCGAGCGTATGCGAGGGAGCATGATCATCCAAAAAAGTTGATTTGCTAAGAACCCTTTACCTGCGACTGACTGTCTATCGCTCGTTCCAGTTAGCAAGACAGACCTTGCTATCAGCCCATAGCCGCAAGTTGTTCAGTGGTAAAATTCACGTTTGTTGCAACGGATTGAACATCATCATTATCCTCGAGTTTTTCGAGTAGTTTCATGACGGACGTTGCTGTTTCCGAGTCGACTTCGACGGTCAGGTTCGGGATGCGAGTTACCTGTTTGGATTCCATCGGGATTCCCTGACCCTCCAAGATTTCGACCAACCCCGAGTAAGCATCGGTGGGGCATACGATTTCGATCAATTCGCTCGATTCGGTGACGTCTTCGGCTCCATGGTCTAGAGCGAGTTCCATCACTTGCTCGAGGTTCGCCGATGTCGTCTTAATCGCGATTAGACCTTTGCGCTCAAACAGATAGGCGACGCAATTGGTGGAGCCGAGATTACCGCCACAGGAGTCAAAAATCTTTCGGATCTCAGGGGCAGTGCGATTTCGATTATCGGTCATGATATCCACTAGGATCGCTACTCCACCGGGTCCATAACCCTCGTACAGGATTTCATCTACATCGCCCCCATCGAGTTCTCCGGTCCCTTTCTTGATCGCCCGATCAATGTTGTCTTTGGGCAACGAGACTGCCTTGGCATCGAGGATAGCCGTGCGTAGACGAACGTTGCTGCTCGGATCCCCTCCACCGAGTTTCGCCGCAACGATGATGGCCTTCGAGAGCTTACTCCACAATTTGCTCCTCCGGCTATCAACGAGCGCTTTCCTGTGCTTGATGTTTGCCCATTGGGAATGTCC
>JAGWWZ010000304.1 GCA_018970165.1 Planctomycetota bacterium
AACCTCCAGATCCCGCAGCGTGAGAGCGTTCTCAAATCGCAAGAGACGACACTCAAGTTGGCACAGAGCTTCGACGCAAATGAAGTTCGAAAACATCTCGAAGCGATTCGAAAGGCACTTCTCTAAACGGGTTCCGACTTTGGTTGGTCACGATAGAACAGCCAGAAGCCGATAAAGAGCATTGCGAATAGCCACTGGATCGCTGAGGTGAACTCGTACCACTCATGCGAGATCGCGAAGGGCGGTCGTTGCAGTATCGTTTGCGACGAAGAATCCAGTAAAGCGTCTAGGTGCGCATGTATCGCAAACAAGATCGCTTGGCAGACAACCATCACGATCCAAGCTGACAGCGCGAGCCGGTTCTTAGCAATCCAAGCGCTTGCAAACAAGAGCACCAATGCGACAACGGCCGCGATGTTGAGCCACCAGGTTGCGCCTTGCGTAACAAATCCCTGGCTTGAATCCCCGACCACATCTGAGCCGACGCGAATCACGACCCCAAAATAGAAACTGAAACCACCCATCCAAAACGCCCAAGCGCAGATAGCCAAGTAATCGACGACCATTCGAAACCAAGTCGGATTTCGTTTCTCAGTTGTCATTTCGAAACCAACGGCATCACTCGGAAATTTCGGGAGTGATCGCAACCGACATCGTTTCCGTGTCACGGATCAGTTTGACCGGATAGGACTTGTCTGCGGGGAGTTGTTCGACGACGCTCCGAAAATCTTCGGGGGTGAAAACCCGTTGATCTGCGATCTCCAGAATCACATCGCCGATCTCGATGCCACCGCGGACCGCCGGCCCTTCGGCTGTCAAGCGAGTGACCAGCACGCCGCCTCGCAATGGCAATTGGAGCGAGTCGGCCTGATCTTGGCTGAGACGTTCTACGCGCATCCCGACCTTCGCTCGCCGCACCTTGCCGAACTCCGATAACTCGCTCGTGATCCATTCGACGCGAGAACTGGGGATCGCGAAACCGACCCCTTGAAAGACCCCTGTGTTGCTCATGATAGCGGTATTGATACCGACTAGGTTTCCCTCCAAGTCGAGCAGCGCCCCGCCGGAGTTACCCGGATTGATCGCAGCATCCGTTTGCAGCAACTGCCCTTCGACCAAGCGACCTACGGTACGGCCTTTGGAACTTATGATCCCAACGCTGACCGTTTGATCGAGAGCGAACGGACTTCCAATCGCGATCACCCAGTCCCCCACATTGAGCAAGTCCGAGTCACCCATTCGAATCGCGGGGAGTGGCACGCGGGACTCGATGCGGAAGATTGCTAGATCGCTCGACGGATCGGCTCGCAGGTCAGTACCGACGAGTTCGCGCCCATCTGACAGCCGAACACGGATTCCCTTAGAGTCCTTGATCACATGATTGTTCGTGACGCATAAACCCTGTTCATCGAGAATGACCCCCGAGCCAACGTTAAAATTGCGCATCGAATTTGGATCGAGCAGATCGAGTTCGTCGAGTGTTTCATCGACATCGGGTCGCTTGGCGAGTACCGTTACGACCGACTTGAGCCCTTTGCTTGCAGCGTTTTGAAAGGCCGAAGACAAGCTCTTGGCTTGACTTCGAGCCGCTTGTTCTGCTTCCTGGGATTCGTTTTTATGTTCTTGCGCAATGCAAGACGGAGGAGTGCATGCGACGACGGCAGCGATGGCTGCAATGGAGAGGATGGCTCTTGAGTAAGTCATAGCATCTAGCTCTGGCTGGATAGGTTGATGTAAGTCGTGTTTTCGGCGATTGAGAGGCCTATGGTCGAACGTAGCAGTTCCCCATTATGATACGCTGAGACAACTTCGTAGCGACCCCATGGGATTCTTGAGGTGCGGACAAGTTGGCCCATTCTCGGTTTCTCCTCATTCGCGGCCATGAAGCCTCCAGCATGATTCCAGCCATCATCATTGCCAAGAAGCGGGACGGATTAGAGCTGAATACTCAGGAGATCGACTTCATGATCTCCGGTTATTCGCAAGAGAGCATCCCCGATTATCAGATGTCAGCCCTCGCGATGGCGATCCTCCTGCAAGGAATGAATCCTCGAGAGATCGCGGATTTGACCGATGCAATGATCCGCTCCGGAGGAGTTTTCCAACGCGTGTCGGAACGTCCCCGCGTCGATAAACACTCCACTGGGGGATTGGGGGACAAGACCTCGCTCATCTTAGCGCCGCTGTTGGCCTGCTGCGACCTGGATGTCCCGATGATCAGCGGTCGCGGGCTGGGAATCACCGGCGGGACACTCGACAAACTCGAAGCGATCCCGGGATTCCGATGCGATTTGACCGAGGAGGAAGCAGCGGCGGTTCTCTGCAAGATCCATTGCTTCATCACCGGCGCAACGGAACGATTGGTCCCTGCCGACAAGAAGCTTTACGCTCTGCGCGATGTGACCGGCACGGTTCCATCGATCGCACTGATTACAGCAAGCATCATGTCCAAAAAGATCGCTGAATCGCTGGATGCACTGGTCCTCGATGTGAAATGCGGGAGCGGCGCTTTTTTGGCAACTCCCGACCGCGCCGAAGCACTCGCGGAATCGTTGATCTCGATCGGCGAGCGTGCAGGACTCGCGACCGCGGCGCTCGTTACGGACATGGACCAACCTCTTGGCAAGATGGTGGGTAACGCTTGCGAAGTAAACGAATCGATCGATGTGCTACGCGGTAGCGGTCCGCCACAAGTTCGGGAACTGACCCTCGAATTGTGCGCCCGAATCCTGATGATGACCGATCGAGCAG
>JAGWWZ010000123.1 GCA_018970165.1 Planctomycetota bacterium
GCAAGCAGCCGTTTTCGATCGGGCTCAAGCCTACGAAGCAACCACCACACAGTCCGCGTTCTCCGGTACCCAGCAAAGGTGCTGAACAGAGAGCGCAGGCGCGAGGAAAAATAAGATCTAGCCAATCTCCCCATCCATGCATCGGCCGATGTGCCTCCTCACTCGATATCGACGACAATCTTGCCGCGCAGAAGTCCACTCTTCGCAATCGTGTTCGATTCCTGCAATCGATGCGCCTCGGCGGCTCGCGATAATGGCAACACGCGGTCGATCTGCGCCCAAAGCCTCCCCGAACTCAACCAATGGTTCATATCGAGTGCCGACTGCAACTGCTGCTCAGGTGGGACCGCAAACATGGCAAACCCCAACAGCGAACAGCCTTTGACATAAAACGGTCCGACGGGAAATGGCGGTCGCGCATCGCGTCCCGCCATCAGCACCATCCTCCCATTAGGTGCCATGCAGGCGACCCCAAAATCGAAATCAGGCTCGCGCAACGTCTCCCAGAATACATCGACACCCCCGGGTGCAAGCTCCATCAACCTTGTCTTCGAATCGCATTCGCTATATTCGATCACTTCGTCCGCACCCAACTCGCGACAGCGGTTAGCTTTCTCCGGACTCCCGGCAGAGGTGAATACTGTTGCGCCCGCAGCCTTGGCCATCTGCACCACCATCGCCCCTACTCCACCGGTACCCCCGCGCACAAAGATCGTCTCATTCGCCTTGAGCCCCGCGCGATGAAATAGACCCAAATGCGCTGTGATGCCGACCAGGGCGCATGCCGCTAGATCGCTGTCAGATACCGAATCGGGAGACGGATAAACCCACCGCGGCTCAATCAATGCAAACTCGGAAAACGTTCCCTGCCGTCCCATCAAGCCCTGATTCGATCCCCACACGCGGTCCCCAACCTTGAAGTTCTCAACGTTTTCCCCAACCGCCACGATCTCCCCCGCGAAATCGCAACCGATCACGTAAGGACTGGGCAGCGGCCAAAAATTCGCCCCATTGCGAATGTAGGTGTCGATCGGATTAACCGATGATGCCCGGACTCGCACCAACACATGGTTTCTCGTGCAAACCGGGGTCGGCACATCGCCAACTTGAATGCAATCCGGTGGACCAGGCTGTGTGAAAAATGCGGCTTTCATGTTCCTCAAAATCATCTCGTCAGGTAACGCGAATGTAGCAAACCGAAACATGGCTCGCAACGAGCCATCGCGTGGAAGGATGCTATCGCGTGGAACGATGCTATCGCGTCAGCTTAAGAGTGTCTTGCTCGATTCGCCAGGGATCTCCCGCACGAATCGAGGAACCGCATACCCAGGCAACCGCTCGCGCATGGCCGCAACCAATGAAAGTCCCGTATCCACGGAACACTCAAAGTGCGCGGCTCCCTCTACCCGATCCAATTGATGCAGATAATACGGCAAAATCCCAATATCGACCAATCGTAAGGATAGCTTGCATTGCGAATCAAGCGAGTCGTTGATGCCACGCAGCAACACCGATTGATTGAGGAGTTGAACGCCAGCTCGTCGCAACTCACCGACGGCTACTGCCACATGCTCGTCGATCTCGTTGGCATGATTGATGTGCCAGACCATCAGGGTTGCAAGCCGCGTTTGACGCAACAGTTCCAAGAACCCTGAATCAATACGGCTCGGGATCATCAGCGGAAACCGAGTGTGAAATCGCAATCGCCGCGCATGGGGAATTGAGTCGATGGCCTGAACTAACTGCTGCAGTTTCGCATTGCCGAGCGAAAGAGGATCTCCCCCGGACAAGATCACCTCCTCGACGCTAGAATCCTCGGCAATCGCTCGCAATGCCGGTTGCCAGCTCTCGATCGACTTCGGCTTTTCGTCGTAAGGAAAGTGCCGTCGGAAGCAATATCGGCAATGCACAGCACACATGCCTGTGGCGATCATCAGGACTCGCGAAGGATATTTGTGCAGCAGACCAGGAGCCGCCTCGCTCGAAAGGTCGCCAACAGGATCTGAAAGGAACCCGGAAGAAAAACTATTTTCGAGTCCCAGAGGCAGGACTTGCAGTAGCAATGGATCACGCGGGTCCCGCAGACGGATCCTCGCAACATATTCGCGGGGAACAAGCAGTGGAAAGCTACTACCGGGATCACAGTCCGGAACATCCTTGAATCGCAACTGCAACAGCGACAACAATTCATCCAACGAACGGACAGCGCCTTGCAACGCACTCTGCCAATTCGTTGCCTTTGATACTTGACCGGAACTACCCTCCATCGCCGGTCTCTGCTCGCGTCAACGACGGCGTGAATTCATTCCTGATGAACAGGGCGATCGCCACTAAGAACGGTAAGAGATAGTAGATGATGCGGAACAATATCACCGCACAGAGTACAGGCCCTGTATTGCTGGAATCAGGCCCTTCGAGAAATGTTAGCAAGATGGCTTCGAGCAACCCATAACCGCCTGGAACGTGCGTGAGAACCGCCGCAATCTGAGCCGTCAAGTAAGCGATCAACACCGTCGAGAAATTGATTTTGTCCGGGCCTACGATATCCGGTGGCAACAGAACGTACAGAGTCGCCGTAGCTAACAAAAAATCGCCAGCAGAAACAATCAATTGCATCGAGGACAAACGAAACGGTGGGAGTGACACAGAGAAATCGCGAAACCGTATCGGCTTGCGTATCACCAAACACGCAAACAAGTAGGCAAGTACACAACCTAAAAAGATGCCGCCGAGTAATTTCTGCGAGAACGAAATATGACCCCACAACTTCGACTCGAAGGTCAACATCTTCAAAACGTCGTCGGGTAAATGCACTGGCAAAACAAGGAACGCAACACCCGCAAGAAGGAATAATCCCAGCCAAAACGTGATCGACAGAATGGAAACCAGCGCAATGATCTCAAGTGTGGAAAAACCCCATTTGGAGTACATTCGGTAACGAACGATATTGCCACCAAACAACCAGCCCAGCACGTTGCCGCAAGAGTAACCGACTACCGCACCTGCGATCATCTTCGAAAACGGAAGCTTCTTCTTGAGATGCCGAATCGCGATCCAATCGTAACCAGTCAGGATGAAATAGTTGAGCACTGTCAGCAGGATTGCCACAACGATGTGACTGACGGGTAGATTGTCGAATCCGCGCTGAACGTCGGCCCAAGTGACACCCTTGAGTTTCTTGGATACAAACCAGAAGGCGATCGCCATGATCATGATCACGGCGGTGATCTTGCCTGTCTCGCCGAGTCGCCCCACCATCGAACCGGCATTGCGAGTTCCGGGTGAACCGTCCGAGGACATTGCGTACGGGTTCGGCTTCCCTAAGCCGTTTGAGTTCCCATCATCGTTCTGGCTGTCGGCAACTGGCATTCTGTGGCTATCCGAGAGGACGCAATAGGTTTCCCGAGGTTTCGTCCAGATTAGGGAGCCCAATCGAGGACACCAAGGATCTTTCCAACACTCGTTAAGGTACGCAATTTGGGGTCAGTTTGGTAGCTCAACTGAAAATGACGGTTTTTCCGTCTACAGCATCCGATAGGTTTTTCGTGGAATTTCCGTTTCCGAGAAACGGGTATTCATCCAATCCAAACACAGGGTGAGATTTTATGACCTGTTTATCGTTTGCTCGGCGTTTGCTAGTCGGCGTTTCTTTGTGCTCGATTTGGGCCCCAATCACCTTCGGCCAAGGCCGAAGCGAAATTGTTGTACCCGGCACCGGCGTGCAACTCAAACAGGTCGGTGACGACTTCGAAGATGAAAACTGGGGGTATGTACCACAAGACCCTAAAAGCACCGAAGACATCGACGAAAACCAGCGAATGCCCATGGGCAAGTCGAACAACGGTCGATGGTACGAAGGGGCAAAACGCGGACACCCAGATGTCGTCAAGCGAGTTCCCACACCTTCAGGCGGCCTACCAGGTAGCGAAGGCTCGCTCCTGATGCGTTCGCTTTTTACAGGGATTCCCAACCGACCCAGCAACAAAATGCACCAAGACGACTTTATCTGCAACGTGCAGTATCGCATGGGCGGCACGCTGAAGGTTTCGCAATCCCCCAACATCACCACCCGCGTCTTCATTCCACCGTTGGAAGAGTGGGAAAAACGGAACGGCCCTCACTTTGCATTCCGGGCTGCCGTCGAAACGCGCGTGATGGAAAGCAAGCAAGTGCTGTTCTTCTCGAGCAAATCAGAAAAAGACGAAGTCTACTGGCCGGGGTTATTCATTCTGCGCGGGACACGGCAAGAGAACGGTAAACTCGTTCCCTATGCCTACTTCCGTGTACGTGCTGATCGAAATGGCGGGGATTTTCTAGGTCCTGAGATAACCGGCACAGGCTGGTGGACATTGGGCATGTCATTCACTCCGGATGGTCTAGTTCACTACTTCGCCAAGCCAGGTGTCGAGGAACTCACGCGTGATGACTACATCGCGACGGCGATGCCCTACGGATACCGGTGTGAAGAAATCCGATCTTTCTTCTACAATGTGGTCAATGGAGACAACGGCCGCGATTGGAGCACCGATTGGATCGTCGATGATCCCAAGCTCTATGTGGTCCAAAACCCACGCGTTGCAAGACGAAATTAGGCAAAACGTTCGTCGCTCCAGGCATCGACAGAGCAACAACTCTCGATGCGATCCGACACTCGTTCGATTGGAGCAACGACCTGTTCATGCAAAATCTCCCGATCGCAGTTTTGATTTCCGGCGGTGGAACGACCCTCCACAATCTCATTGAGAAAAAACGAGCGGGATCCTTAACCGTCGACTTTCGACTCGTGATCAGTTCCCGCAAAGATGCCCGCGGGCTTGCGTTTGCCGCCGAAGCGAACATTCCTTCGCAAGTTATTCGACGCCGCGATTACGCCGATCCCGAGCTTCACTCTCAGAATATCTTTGAGGCAATTCGAAAGTCGGGCGCTGCACTCGTGGTTATGGGAGGTTACTTAGAACACCTGCTCATACCCAGCGACTTCGACCATCGAGTGATGAATGTCCATCCATCACTCATCCCGGCGTTCTGCGGGCATGGTATGTACGGACTCAAGGTGCACGCTGCAGCGATCGACTTCGGGGTCAAGATTTCAGGCTGTACCGTCCATTGGGTCGACAACCAGTACGATCATGGACCGATCATATTGCAACGTGCCTGCGAAGTATTGCCTGACGATACTCCGGAATCGCTCCAACGCCGCGTATTTGCGATGGAATGTGAAGCATTGCCGGATGCGATCCAACAATATGCCCAGTCAGTCGCGTGACTCTTCCGAAATCACCTGGACGCAGATGACAACACGAATGCGTATGCCACTCGGTTTCGGATTACATGAGATCGGACAAGTGTCCGCGGCTGTCCCCAAGCTTCTCCATATCGACCTCCATCCGGTCGAGCAGTGACAGCCACAAATTGCTGATCGGTGTCTCTTTCGCGTATCGCAGATGCCGACCGGTTTGCAAGGTTCCGCATCCTCGACCAGCCACTAAGACCGGCAAATCATCGTGGTTGTGCGCGTTCCCATCGTGAATGCCACTTCCGTATGCAACCATCGAATGATCGAGCAACGTACCATCCCCTTCCTGAACCGATTCCAGTTTCTCTAGGAAGTACGCTAGCTGCTTGGTATGAAACAAGTTGATCTGCTTGAGCTTGGCCTGCTTGCTAGCATCCCCGCCATGGTGCGAAAGATCGTGGTGCCCTTCCGGAACATCGATAAAGGCGTACGGTTTGTTGCTACCTTCATTGGCCAGTACGAACGTTGCAACGCGCGTTACATCCGCTTGAAACGCGAGCACCATCAAGTCAACCATCATCCGAATATGCTCTTCATAAACCGCCGGAACAGAAGGTGCTACCTGGTAGTCGGGTGTCTTCACGGGAGGAAGTTTCTCCGCTCGCTCGATGCGGACTTCGATATCGCGAATCGAAGCAAAGTATTCGTCGAGCTTTCGTACATCGTTCGCGGCCAATCGATGCGCCAAGGACTTGGAATCCTCGCGAACGAAATCGAGGACACTCTTGCGCCGCAAATCTCGTTTGGCTCGAGCAGGATCATTGCTCGCACCAAATAGACGATCGAATACCACTTTCGGATGGATTTCCTTGGGGAGCGGCTGCGTGGCAGACCTCCAAGACATCGTCGACGAATAGACGCAGCTGTATCCGGAATCACAGTTCCCTGCCATCGCGCCCGCCTCGGTCCCGATTTCGATCGATGGCAGCCGCGTTTGATCTCCGATCCGAGCTGCTGCAACCTGATCGACACTGACCCCATTGCGAATGTTGATGCCATCCGTCTTGAGAGGCCGCGCGCCGGTCAAGAATGCGGACAACGCACGCGCATGATCACCACCCCCATCGGCATACGCTCTCGCACCATCGGCCGTCAAACCAGACAGCACCAATAACTTGTCCTTCACTTTAGCCAACGGATGGAGGATCGGAGTCAACTCAAACCCGGCCCCTTCCGTGCTCGGGGTCCAGTCGGCCATATTCTTGCCATTGGGAACATACAGAAATGCCATTCGATTTGGAGCCGCAGTTTTCGCAGCCGCAGAATCGGCCGCAACATCTTGAGCCCAACTGGTCACTGGCCCCATCGCTTCGAGCCACGGCAACGCGAGCGACACGCCCAGCCCTCGAAGCAACGTTCGCCGAGCAATAGCTTGACTTGGAATCAACATGTTGAGACCTCCCAAAGAATGAACATGGCGCGACCGATTGGGGTGACGTTCATTGCGACACTCCTCGTCGTTTGAGAAATGGTTCGCTCAAAACAATTTGCTGAATCAACGACTGCATCCGATACTCGTGGCCGGGCATGGCTTGAACGATGCGTTCAACCGCCGGGCGATCATAATACTCGACGCCTCGTCCTAAAGCATAGGTCAGCAGTTTTTCGGTGAGGCATCGGACAAAATCCTCCTTCTTCGCTTGAAGAATCGTTTTCAAATCCGAAGGGCCGCTAAATCGAGAGCCGTCCGCAAACTCGCCCGACGCATCGATATCGAACGAACCATCCTTCGTTCGATATCCCCCAACGGCATTGTAGTTCTCCAATGCGAACCCAATCGGGTCCATCTTGGCATGGCAATTCGCACACGCAGGATTCTGCCTGTGGACTTCCAAACGTTTTCGAAGGGATGCTGACGATATGTCTTGTTCGTTGCTGGGTAACTCCGGTACGTTCGGTGGCGGTGGCGGTGGTGGTGCCCCAAGGATTTGCTCCAGAATCCAACGCCCTCGCTTGACCGGCGAAGTTCGAGTTGGATTCGAGGTCACGGCTAACACACTCGCCTGTGTGATCAATCCCCCGCGATTGCGATCCTGCAACGAGACTCGTTGAAAGCCATCCCCTTGGATGGGCTTGCCATCGTTCCGCGTCGCTGGTTGGCCGAGCCAGTTCCCCGCGGTATCTGCAATCCCATAATGCTTCGCCAATTGCTCATCGAGAAACGTATAATCCGCATCGATCAACTCCAACACGCTTCGGTTCTCGCGTACGATCGATTCGAAGAACATGACTGTCTCGCGTGTCATCGCACTCTTTAGTTTGTCGTCCACCGTGGGGAATAGCTGTCGGTCCGGCGCAAAAGCATCAAGCCTTTGAATTTGCAACCATTGGGTTGTAAAGCTTTGCACAAACGCGTTGGACCGCGGATCTTCCAACATTCGCTTCACGTGGGCCGGCAACTCTTCTCGCAGTGTTCCTCGCGATGCGGAGTCGAGCAGGGGATCGTCGGGCATCGAACTCCACAGAAAATAAGACAACCGCGAAGCGAGCGCAAACGAATCGATGTCCCGTATCTCCGGCGCATTGGGCTGCTCATCCAATTCGACCCGGAAGAGAAATTTCGGGGAACACAGGATCGCTTGAACGACCAGTTGCATTGCTGATTCCCATTTCTCGCCCCCGGCCACCAAGCGGTCCGCCCACTGTGCTGCCTGTTCCAACTCCTCAGGAGCAACATCTCGCCGATACGCCCTGCGCATGAATCGGGACAGAACCTCCCGAGTCTGCTCAGGCACATTTGTTCCCGCGGTCACCGCAAGCAATCGCCGATGACTTTCGGGCCGCGTGTCGAGCGGACCCTCGAGCGCCAGGAACTCCACATATAGTTTCGACGATTGACCTTCCGGCTTCTTCATTTGCCCGACGTACACCCGCTCGCGATTAGCGCACGCAGGGATGGAAGCCTCGATCACTTGCGCTTGGTCGGCACTCTTGGCTGTGACATCGAAAATTTTCAGGATCCGCGCCGGACGTGGCACATGTCCACTAATTGCGTCGAGTTCCGTATCGCTTGAAGGGTTAGGGAGATCCTTGCCATGCAATATGACAACCCCGCGCACATCTTGTCCATCGGATGCGGCTCCATAGACCTTGGTGCGAAAGACATAGTCCCCAGAGTTTTCCCATTGATACAACGTGTGAATCGGACCGAGCGCGATCGCCTCGACCGATGTGGTATCCATGCGGCGATAATTACCCTCCATCTGCTTTGCCGCAACTTCAGAAGATGCTGGCTCGGTATACAGACTCGCCAAATGCCGCTTGGGCACTGACGGAGGATCAGGTGTGATCGCTCGCTGCACAATCCCCTCCGCAGCATCCAAATAACGTTCCATCAACACCGGTGGCAAACTCAAGACATCGCCAATGTTGTCAAAACCATAACCGATGTCGTCGGACGGAAACTCCGAAGTCGGATCGAAATCCACTCCGATCAAGTCTCGAATCGTATTTCGATATTCCAAGCGGTTCATTCGACGCATCGTCACCCGACCCGGATCCGGCTTCGCATGCCGATCGGCATGATCAAAGATGGCCTGGATGTGCTCAACAAATTTTTCGGATTCAAGCAGCGTCGGTTGCGGCTCCTCGGAGGGTGGCATCGATCCCGATTGCACTTGCTTGATCACCGCCATCCAGGCCTTGCGATTGCGAATCACGGATTCGGAGTCGCCGAACTGCACGAGGTTTATTTCCGCCTGAGGATCGGTTTCGGAATGACACTTCAAACAGTATTTGTCGACGAAACCCTTCCCGAGCGAGCGATAATCGGGCATCGGATCGTCTGCGTGCGGGGTTGCGTTCGCAGTGCCAACACCGCCAAATAGGATGAGAATCCACGCCGCAACGAACCGCCCAACGCATGCCGGAACAGCAGCGACTCGCAATGGAACCGCGAGCAAAACGTTATGTGACCTCGCACAATTCATGGCATCAACCGATCCATGGGATCGGACCGAAAACAGGTAGGCGATGAGGCGGGAGTCGGGGGAGGGAAATGGAGGCGGGTAGTTGCGGAGAGCCCGCAAGGGGAACCCACAGCCCATATTTTATCCGCAAATTGTCCAGCGTATATACAGCCTCGATGAGTTTAGAGTAATCGCGTCAAGGAATCGGCGCATCCAGACATTGGGTATCGAATCCTTTACTTCCTCATCCTCGCACCCAGGGGTACCAATTCATTAAACCGATCAATCGGCTCCCGAGCAATCCATGCAATGCCACGCAACAGGATAGTCCGAAAAATCGGGTCGTCGAATGTCCAACTGTAATGACCCGGTATGCTGACCAACACGCGGCCTTTGCCGGGTTCGGCGGTCCATAGCTGAGGATGGAAACTGCCATCCTCTTCGCTCGATGCCAAGATATCGACCGGCAAATCGCTTTGAACGAGCAACCAGTAGCTTTCATCAAGCAAATCCAATCGCTCGATATTGCGAAGGATCGGGTGCTTTGAGTTATCAATACGCAGCGACAGAGGACCATGTCGAAATCCGATCCGGCCAGCGCTGGACGCGATCCCGATGCGCTTCGCAAACTCGTTGGCTGAATCGTTTCCATTCACGGCCCAATGAAGGTACAACGCACCGCCCCCTCGTTGGAAATACGAATCCATTGCCTCCGCTCGTTGGCGATCCCAATCTCCTTTTTGGAAGAAGAGCAAAACATCCGCCTGCGATAATTGCTCGGCGCTTGGAAATTCCCACGCTGTGTCGATACTGATATTTTCCGCCGCAGTGAGCAGTTGTCCCCACTGGATCAACCATGCGGGGTAGTCATGCTCATTAGGTCCGTGATCCTTTGGGCCTGCCACCAAAACGATTCGAAGCGGGCGATAGGTTTGCCCCTCGGTGATCGAACCCGCCAATACTTGGGCAACTTCTGCCGCAGTGCGAACGGGGGGCGCATGATTGGGACGCTCTAGCGGCATGCTGGGAGCGGGACGCAACAAATAAGTCAACAAATCGAGACGCTCCTGCTCCGACAACGCATCCATCAACCCGGTAGGCATCGTCGATGTTGCCGACGGACTCATCTCTTCGATCGTTTCCTTCGCAATGGGAATCGTTTTCCCTTCCGAGGTTCCTAACAGTAACGCCCCGCCTTGATCCCGCAGTACTCCCGTCAATACCGTCCCATCGTTGAGTCGCAGCTTCTGGCCAATGTATTCGGGATTGATCGCATAGCTAGGATGGGTGATATCTCGAAGTACTGAGTCGTAGTCACGATGTACCAGATTCGACAAATCGGGCCCGATCAACGTCGCCCCAGAACCAGGCTCGTTGTGGCAGGCCGAACAACGCGATTTGCTTCCCCGAAAAACCATCCGACCCCGTCCCCAGTTGCCCCCCTGTAGCGGATCGGCGATTTGCGACTCCCGACCGGACTTCGGTGCATCGACTTGTTCAAAGCCTGGCAATCGGAAACGATGGAGCGGAATCGCACGTTCCGAAGGGTCTTCGTTGGTGCAAATCGAGATGCTGGGAAGCGAGGTTGGGTTGCCCTCGAGATGGTACTCTGCTTGCAAGATCCCAAGAGGCGGATGCTTGGCATCGATCTCGAACTGCCATTCCGAGGATTGGCGTGTTGCTTTCTGCTCTGATAAAGACATCAGCAATGATGATTTGGGTAGAGGACTCACCGAAGTGACAGGCCCCTTCAAGTTCAGCGTAACAATTTCTTCGGGCCATTCGTAGTCGATGCTAGAACCGACCTGTACCTTGGGGCGAAGGATGTCAACGAGGTCCAACTTGGTGGTCATCTTCAAAGTACCCGGCTCGCCAATAGACGACCATAGTCGTTCATGTTCAGAGCTTCCCTGGGTCAAAGATCGCGCGACAGCCAAATCCCAATGCGGAAGAACTCCATCCCATCGAATGTTGGGATCGCGATCGGAAACCCAGTTCACTTGTACACCACGCGGAGCCAGATCGATCTCCATCTCGGAGCGCTGCTTTATGCTGGTATCGTTGGATTGGAAACTGGTTGGCATACGAACCGCATAGTATTCGTCCGTTACTTGAGGTGGGATCCGTACGATGAGCGTGCGATGGTCCGGCGTGATGCCGAGGCTTGAAACATCGATTCGCCGCCGAGCCGCCATGCTCTGCGCTTTCACCACTGCGTATGGAGGCATCAGGTTCTCATACCTGTCCCCTGCACGAACATTTTGACCCGCGTAGACATCCATACTCCTGGGCCAATCCTTCAGTTGGCTCGGATCGAGCGGCGAATCAAACGCGATCGCGATTTCACCTGGTGACGAGAACCATGCGGCAACTGGTCGAGGCACATCGACATCCTTTAATGCAGGCGCAATCTTGAACAGTTCGCCGATCCCTGCCGGACCCGTGCCCCAGTCGGGAGGTCCGCTATGGCAGGCGACGACCATCCCTCCAGTAGGTGTCGCACACACGTCGATGGTCAACATCTGCAAACAAGCCAGCAACTGCGTCTGCGCTATGTAGCCTTGATCGGTTTTTACTAACTGAGTGCGATAAAGTTTGCCGCGAGACTCCCCTGCGACGATTGCGTTTCCCGACCAATACTCGGGTCCAACATGCGAGGGACTCGACCCGTCCGCATTGAAGAACATGCCACAGGTCGATTGATGCTGGGGACCGTAATCGAAGACAGATGGCTCATCGATGACGGCTGGGTTGTGTTTCGGATGGCGAGGCGGGAAACCATAATGTTTTCCTTCGCGTATGTGGAGCAATTCATCGAACGGATTGCCGTTCGGCAACCAAGTGGCCCCCTCCTGATCGGTGACGAATAGATCTCCCGCGGAATTGAGGGCCATACCGATCGGGAATCGAACTCCGGTGCAGACTGTTTCGCGTTTTGTAAAGTCAGGAGACACGCGCTGTATCGTCCCTCGATCGCTGTCTCTGTCGTACTTCGAGACTCCCTGTTCATCCACCAAGTAGGCATTCGCATAGTTCGCGGCACCTAATCCAAAGTACAGCCATCCGTCGCGATCGATTGCTAAACCGACGGCGTCCACGTTTTGCGGAATCTCTTCCCAACCCTGCGCGACGATCACCTCGTCGTCCGCGTGGTCATCGCCATCGCGATCGACGAAGAAGGAGACTTTTCCTTTGCTGGCAACGAAACAACCCACCCCGCGTGGATCGTCAGGCGCAGTCCAGGCCATGCCGATCGGACCGCGAAGAGATCCTGTATTCTTGTAGAAGACAGTTTTGGAGTCTTCGAGTCCATCGCCGTCGGTATCGCGAAGAACATGGATGTCGCCATTGTAACCGAGAGTGCTCAAGGCCCCGTCATGACGGTAACGGACATTATTTACATTGGTCAGTTCCACCGGAATACGATGGACATCAAAGCCTGGAACAAGCATCTGCACCGGAGGCGGATTCTCGAAAGGCACCAACGGGTCCGCCACCAATGGAGAGGGCATACTTGCGGGCAGATCTTTGGCGAGCGCAGCATGCTTGGCTTTGAGGCTTTCCAACATGGACTTGGATTCCGCATCGTTCATCAAGGAATCGTAGACGATCACCTCGGCGATATCTCCTTCGAAGGTGCCACGTGCTTGCTGGGCTCCGGGGCCGTTGGTGTAGTATCGAGCCCCAATCGTCCACTCGTCGATTGCGATCGAATCGGCCTGCATCGGTCGGCTGCCAGTCACTTCGCCATCAAAAGAAACAGAGACCCGTTTGGCCTGGGCATCGATGACAACTTGCACAATGTGAAGCGTTGCAAAAGGCACCTTCTTGCTGAACAGATCCTGTGCGCCTCCGAATCCTCGCCCCTCAACGTTGATCGTATCCCATTGGTTGCTTGGTCCTGGCCCGAGATCGATATTCATGCCTGAGATATAATCCCGCTGCCCCGGCGCGTTCGATGCGATGAAGCCTCGAAAGTCGCCCGCATTTTGATGCGGCGCAATAACAAGCCAAACGGTCAGCTGTGAGCATTCCTTCCAAGGGGAAAGGGATCGTAGTGCATCATCCTTGCCATCGAAGCGAACCACATACTGCTCGCCGATCCGAACAAGTGTTGGACGAGTGGTTTCCTCCTGAGCTTGAAATAGGACAGCATGATTGGGGCCGGAACTAGGCCATTGATCAATCGCTCCTTGGACTTCGACCGGATCAAGCTTCCGTTGCACCCGTTCGGCATTCAGTCGCTGTGCATCGAGATGGAAGAGCGGTTCACCAAGTAACGACTGACCCATGGCTGCCTTGGGGAGAAGATTCCCACCGGACCAACACAACAAGACGGAGAAGAGAATCATGCTCGAAGTAATGCACGAACGCATGCTTGAATCCATTGTGGGGTTGATTCCGCCTGATCGTTCGCATCACCTAACCCTCGCTGCGGCAATGCGAATCATTGTGTTTCAATTCATCTTACTCGGATTCAATCCGGTCGAATACAACGAGTGCTGACGCAGCAATTGCCTCGTAAGCGGCCCAACGGTTGATGGATCGGGCCGACGCGGTATCCTAAAGGGGCAATTACTGTTCGCAAAAACCTGCACCACAAGGAGATATAAATGGTCAAGACCGCCAGTACGATGTTACCGTTGGGAACAACCGCTCCCGAATTTCAATTGCCCAATATCGATGGGAGGACGATCTCTCTGAGCGACGTCGCAACGGGAAAGGGATTGGTTGTCATGTTCATTTGCAATCACTGTCCCTTCGTGAAGCATGTGGCACCGGAATTGGTGCGATTGGTCAATGACTATGAATCACGTGGGATTCGTTTCGTAGGAATCAGTTCCAACGATGTTGACGCTTATCCGGACGACTCGCCTGAGATGATGAAGCGGGAGGCGGCCGAGCAGGGTTACACGTTCCCATACTTGTTTGATGAGACTCAGTCGGTTGCTCAAGCCTATCGCGCAGCATGCACCCCTGACTTCTTTGTGTTCGACGGAGACAAACGCTTGGTCTATCGAGGCCAATTGGATGACTCCAGGCCAGGCAACGGCAAACCGCTCAATGGGTCCGACATGCGCAAAGCGTTGGAGCAGATACTCAGCGGCGCTGAAGTCCCTGTCGATCAGCGACCGAGCATTGGTTGCAACATCAAGTGGAAACGAGGCAACGAGCCCACCTATTTCAACCCATCGGGGGTTCAGTGAGTCAGCGAGTTGGTCTCGGCTTTGATTCCCACCGCATCGCACCAGGAGGACAACTGATCCTCGGTGGTTGCGTGATCGGCGAAGGGATGCACTTCGTCGGGCATTCCGACGCAGATGTACTGTTGCATGCCATTACGGATGGATTGCTAAGTGCGGCCGGTTTACCCGACATCGGGGAACTGTTTCCAAACACGTCCGAGGAGAATCGCGGTCGCGACTCCGGCGAAATGCTTTCGATAGCGATGGCGCGCGTGAGGGAGGCTGGCTACGAGTTGATCAACCTCGATGCCGTTGTCCAACTGGAGCGGCCAAAGCTTGCCGCGATGAAATCGGAGATCCGCACGCGGATCGCCGAGATTCTGGCCGTCGACGTATCGCAAGTGAACATCAAAGGCAAAACTGGCGAAGGCATCGGCGAAATCGGTCGCGGAGAACTAGCCACCGCGATGTGCGTGGTCCTGCTGCAAAAAAAGGTGTCAGGTACCGTTTTGATGGACTGAGGGTTGCTAGACTGGTTGTTTTGCGGGGAGAACCGAGAGATGGGTAGACCGAAGCGATCCGATCAAGCAGGAGTGATTTACCACGCGCTCAATCGCTCCAATCGCCGTGCGACTATCTTTCACAAAGATGAAGACTATGCTGCGTTTGAGAGGATTCTCGCCGAGGCTCTAGAGCGATGCCCAGATCTGGAGTTATTTGCATATTGCTTGATGCCCAATCATTGGCATCTGGTCTTGCGGCCAACTAAGGATGGTGAAATGAGCCGTTTTGCTCAATGGCTCACACTTACTCACACTCAACGTTACAACGCGCACTTCGGCACGACAGGCGAGGGACACTTGTATCAAGGACGCTACAAGTCATTTCCGATCCAAGACGACGATCACTTCTTAACCGTTTGTCGTTATGTCGAACGAAATGCCTACACGGCCCAACTTTGCAAGTCACCCGACACTTGGAAATACGGAAGTCTGTATCGATGGCAACACGGTTCGAGCAAGGAGAAATCTCTGCTGGACGCGTGGCCAATCCCAAGGCGCTCCAATTGGCTTCGTTGGGTTATTGAACCTCTCTCCGCAAAGGAACAGGAGCAACTTCGGTGGAGCATTCGGCGAGGTGCCCCCTTTGGAACGGAAACTTGGGTTGAATCGACCGCTCGAATGATGGACCTGGAATCGACTCTGCGCCCTAGGGGCCGACCTCGCCAACAGCCAACGGACCAAAACGGTACCTGACACCTTTTCGCTACTCGCTACTCATTTTCGATGCGATTGGCTATTTAAGCTCCCTCGCGTCGCTGGTCCCGAAAAGTTGTTTGAGTATGGCAGGCCCCAGAAACACGGTATGCAAAGCGATGGTGATGATCGCCAGGAGCACTCCCGTGAAAATGAACCAGTTGTTTCTCCAGATAAGAAATCCGATCATCGCGATTGCGAATGGGATTGCAGCGAGAACATACATTCCAACACGCGAGACGAGAAAGTTCTGGAAAGAGCTGCCCGAGTTCTGGTAACGCAGGTAATAGTCGGAGATCGCTTCCCGGGTATCGCTCCAGACGAATTGGTCGATTGAGAACACGTCGCCACACTGCGCACAGTAGGTCGCGACCATTCCTGCGAGCGGGTCTGCCAAGGCCTGAAATTCCGGACCATCAATCGTTGTGGAAGCACCACAGCGAAGATGGATGTAGTCTCTTTGCTTTCTGCCGGGAACTCTGCCACTCGGCGGCGCGGGGGTTGGATTTGTAGGCAAGCGTATTTGCCTTGTAGCAACGGACGCTTGTTCGACGTCAATCGATTCCATTTCCGCTACCAGGAATGGGACATCCACAATGCCTTTGCATGACGGACAGCGTATTTTCTTTCCGGAATATTCGTCCTTGACTCGAAACGATTTCTGGCAGCTTTGGCAACGAACTTCGATCGGCATGATGAGAAGGTGTCTTTCAAGTTTGTCGGGAAGAGATTGAATGTATCATTATGGAATGGACAAGACACGGGTAAGGACGCATTTTCCAAGATACAAAGTCTACTTGCCTCAGCAGGAGCGTA
>JAGWWZ010000124.1 GCA_018970165.1 Planctomycetota bacterium
AATTCTTACCTGAGAGGGGGTCCTGGCCTGCCAAGAACGCGCGTCGGACACAGCGTTGGATGCAGTGGACGATACAGACTTCATTGGGATCAAACAGTTCGGAACGCAAGGGTCTAGGCATAACAGGTTCTCCTTGGCCGACCAAGATAGCAGAAGGGGGAGGGAATGTCAAATAGGTGGGTGGCACGTTATTGTACTGTGCTACTCCGAAACGTTTCCGACTTCATTTGTCACCCGAGGGCTCAATGACTACTCTGGAACAATCAAAAACGTTACCTTTTTAGTATATGCGATGGGGATAAACATCGATGACGGTAAACATGAGCGATCAAGCGAAAGTGATTCTGCATCCGACCGACTTCTCGCCAGCTTCCGATCTGGCATTGGCTCATGCGTTGCGTTTGGCAATCACCAACCAAGCCGAGCTTCGCATATTCCATGTCGTCGACGAGGTCGATGAAGAGGATTGGACGAAATTCCCGTCCGTTCGAGAGATACTCAGCAAGTGGGGAATGATCCCCGAGAACGCGGATCGTTCGGCAGTAACGGCTCTGGGAGTGAATATCGAAAAAGTGATCGGCACCGGGAAATCAGTCGTCGAATCGATTGAACGGTACTGCACCCTGAATCCCATCGATATGGTCATCCTCGCGACCGAAGGAAGAGACGGAATTGCGGCTTGGCTCAAGCCTTCCACCTCGGAACGGATCGCGACTCAAATCGCACCCATGATGATTCCCGTACTGTTTGTACCTGACCACTGCAAGGGTTGCGTTTCCGTGGAGACAGGACATGTCAACATGGAGCATATCCTGATTCCGGTCGATCATGAACCGGACAGCGGAGCGGCGGTGGACGCGGGTTTACGAGCACTCACTGCCTACGGAAGCAACAAATCGCGACTCACTCTGTTGCACATCGGGGCTGGTTCCAAGTTTCCAGAGGTCGAGATCGCTGAAGATACTTGGAAAGTTCAACGTGTTGTGCGCGAAGGGAACCCCGCAGCCGAAATCCTCGCCGTTGCGAATGAGAGCGATGCAGACCTGATCATCATGGTCACGGCTGGTACGCATGGCTGGATGGATGCCATCCGCGGCAGCACCACCGAGCAAGTGATCCGAGAAGCGAAATGCCCTGTGCTGGCGATGCCCTACTTCGCCTAGCCATCCCCACGCCAGCGCATCGGATTGGGTGCGAAGCGCCGAAGATTTCTGAACTGTGATCGTGTCCATGGATTGCGATGCGAGGGATAGATGATCGACCGATCAATACGCTCTCTGATCATCGTGCTTGCTGCTTTCTAATGAGACTCGCCAATTCAATTAAAACAATGTTCCAACATCAATCGCTCTCGGTCTCCGAACCTGTAAACGCAGCGTTTTCACATGTCCCCCGCAAGGGTACATCCATAAAAGCGGAACGGCGCGAGCCTTCCGGTGGGAAGCGTGGCAAACATTGCATTGTGTCGAGCGCGACCTGCGGCTTGCTGTTGCGCCCAATTCAAATACCTCCGTTCCCCATTCCCACCAAGCGTGTTACCCTTTCTTCGTAGCGATTTTCAGCGAAGGCAAAGATACACTTGTCATATGAAGGACGAGCAAACGCATGGTCAAGTTAGGAGCTCACATGAGCATCGCGGGTGGCTATTACAAAGCCATCGAAGCAGCAGCGGAACTCAAAATGGATGTCTGTCAGTTGTTCACCAAGAACAACAATCAGTGGGCGGCCAAGCCGATCTCGGATGCCGAGGTCGAGCAGTTTCGAACGACCCTGAAATCGACCAAGGTCACCAACCCCTTGTCTCACGCTTCGTACTTGATCAATCTCGCGTCACCAAAGGATGATCTGTGGGAGAAGAGTATCGATGCCATGGTGATCGAGTGGCAGCGGGCGGAGCAACTGGGGTTGGATGGCGTTGTCATGCATCCCGGTGCGTTTGTCGATTCGAGCGAAGAGCAGGGAATGCAGCGTATCGTCGACGCGATCGATCGCATTTATCGGGCTGCCAAGCCGAAGCAAGCTTGGTTGTTGCTGGAGAATACCGCAGGCCAAGGTTCGTGTCTGGGTTGGAGCATGGAGCAGATGGGATGGTTGATCGAGCGGACGGGCGAGTCATTGCAAGTCGGGATGTGCTTGGACACCTGTCATGTGCACGCGGCGGGCTATGACTTTTCGACCGCAGATGGTTTCAAGGCTTGGGAGAAAGAGAGCAAGAAGCTAGGGGTGCTCGATGCGATCCGAGCCTTGCATTTGAACGACAGCAAGAAGGGATGTGGATCTCGGGTTGATCGGCACGAACACATCGGGCATGGAACGATCGGTCGCGAGGGTTTTGTGCGGGTGCTCAAGCATCGGGTACTGAAGAAGCTTCCGATGTACTTGGAGACCGACAAGGGGGACACCGACGATGGGGAACCGTGGGATGCGGTGAATCTGCGAGTCCTTCGAGAGTTGGCCGACTCGTGACTTCGTTCGCCAAGATGCGGACGGGGAAGCTCGCCAAAACGGCCTACTCGTCCGTTGTTACAAACGTCACAAGCGGAACAACGGGTTCGTTCTCCCGTTCGCAGTTCGTCTTGAGGGCTGATTTCCCCACGTTTTTCTGCTGCTGCCAACGTGCATTCTTTCCACCTTCGAACGACACTAGAAGGAACTGTCTTGCCCTGTGTTGTGCTTCCTGATTGAGTGGCCGCGTCATGATCCTATCAAACTTGTTCGCTCCAAAGCCTTCTGTTTCCCGCGCCAGCTGGTTGGCCTGCATCTGCTCTTTAGCCTGCGGTTTCGTAGCGGCTTGTGTTGTGCCGATATTGGCTCAGCAAGAGAAACGCAAAGGGAGAGAGGATCAGCCCGCATCGGATGTGGAAGGAATCGAGCTGTTCGCTCCCCGCAAACTGGACATGCAGTTTGGGATGCGATTTCAAGCCAACGATAACATCTGTTCGCAACTGGTGGCTACCATCGCGTTCCCAACCGATTGGCCGGAACAAAAGGTGACTATTCAGCAATCGCGCATCCCACCCAATGCGTTATGGCAGTTCCGCGACTTGCCCCTCAACGCTCCTCCCACCGCGAGACAACTGCTGATGCAGATCCCGGTTCTGCAAGCGGGCGGGGAACTGGAGTTCCTTTTCGATGTCGAGGTCGAGAAATCATTTATCAATCCGCCACCTGACACCACTGCATTCGTGATTCCCAAGAAACCGGGGCGCGAGTTGAATTGGGCCATGGGGAACAGCCCCATGATCGATGCTAGTACTTCCGATATCAAACGCCTTGCGAAAACCATTGCTGCATCCGAGCCGCCCGATGCCTGGACTCATGTCGAACGAATCTATGACTGGGTTCGCGAAAACATTGAATACGTCAACGGACCGATTCGCAATACCCGCGAAGCCATGAAAGACAAGAAAGGAGACTGCGAGGAAATGACCGGTATCTTCATCGCCATCTGCCGCGCGAGCGGTATCCCCGCGCGGTGCGTTTGGATCCCAGAGCACTGCTACCCTGAGTTCTATCTCGAAGACAAAAATGGCAAGGGACACTGGTTCCCTTGCCAAGTCGCAGGTGATCGACAATTCGGACAAATGCACGACTATCGGCCGATTCTTCAAAAAGGTGACCGATTCAAAGTCCCCGAAGAGCAAGCACTCCAACACTATCTATCGGAATTCTTCACCTGCAAACAAAGATCCATCGGCCCTCGAGAGCCCAACGTAATCCCGGTTCTCGATCTTGGACCACTCAAGGAAGAAATCGAACAACTGCAAGCAGCCGGAGGCCGGGGCAACTAGGAAAAAAAGGGGGCGGGCAACATCGTGGCACGACGCTCCGCGTCGTTGATGATTTGTTAGCCGAGATGCGCGAGCATCCGGGTTGAAGTGCGCAGGACATGGCGATGTTTGCCACAGTTCACACCCGAGTGCTCGCGCACTTCGGCTAGCATTAAAACCAAACAGCCAGGAGCAGCTGGGGACAGCGGCTCTACTATGCGCCCATTCGGCTAGCAACGATCAACAACTACCAACCAACAACTCTCTCCTTCGGGAGCTACTCGATCGGGGTTTCTTTGTCGCCGTTGCGCAGGAATGGTTTGCGCACTTGATTGCCAACGACCGGCTTCAATGGACGGACCCAGATGTTGCGAAAACGGACCGGATCACCATGGTCCTGCAACATCAAGGGCCCCTTGTCCGAGTGCTTGGTGTATTTCGGCGGACGACTGTACGGAGTATCACCCTTCAACTCGAAATGATTCAAGGTCACGATGCCGTTGTGCAGTACCGTCATGTACGCGGGTGACTGGAGCGAACCGTCCTCTTTGAAGCGAGGTGCTGTCCACAGGATGTCGTACGTGTTCCACTCGCCAGGCTTGCGCATGGCATTGACCATTGGAGGCGTCTGCTTGTAGATCGCGCTGGCCTGTCCGTCGTGATAAGTTGCGTTGTCAAAGGAATCAAGCACTTGTAGCTCGTAGATCCCCATCAAGAACACACCGCTGTTGCCTCGCCCTTGCCCCGATCCCTTAGGCGGCGTAGGGGTGGACCATTCAATGTGCACCTGGCAGTCGCCGAACTCGTCGGTGCTCGTGATCGCTCCGCGACCCACTACCATCGCTCCGTCCTCGATCTTCCAGTTGCTGGCGTTCTTCCAATGCGAGAAATCTTTGCCGTCGAACAGAACGACCGCGTCGGACGGCGGGGTTGCGTTGGTCGCACCCGGCGTGACCACGGAGGGTGGTTGCCACTCGATCCCATTGAGATACTCTTGAGCATTTGCGGACGCTCCACTCTGTGTGGCCCATGCGACCCCACACGCCAACATCCCAACGTTCAACAGGACCCGCGATATCCACGAAGAGGAACCAAACCGTAATCGCATCTGAATGTGCTCCCAAATTCTCGAAGTCGTCTCTCACGAAACATAAAAAAACTTGATGCTAAAAGCAAACGATCATGGTACTCGGTCCGCTCGGCGATAAAAGAGTCGAAGACCCGGCGAAAGCGACTTGACGCCGTTTGGGAAAGAAAAGGAGGCTACGGAAGGGACTTTTCTGGAGAAAATCAAGTACAATCAGGGTGCAGAGTCGCAATGGTCGGGGCGGGCGGGTATTCGGGTTGGAACGGTAGTAAACGATCGCAACATCCCGTGCACTTCAACCCGGATGCTCGCACATCTCGGCTAACAAAAACCTCAACGACGCGGAGCGTCGTTCCACTATTTGCATCCTGCTCTTCACTAAAGCCTAATGCCTAAGGTCTAAAGCCTCCTCTAACATCCCTAACCCTCCTCCCACAATGAACCTTTCCTTTCCAACGAATACAGCCCGTTCACCTCACTCCTACGATCCGCATCGATCGTTGGTTTGGATCATGCTCGTGGCTGCTTGCTCGGGAATGGTGCTTAGCGACTTTAGTTTCGGGCAGGATTCCAAGACTGTTGCTGCGGCAACGGGATCATCTGCTGCGGCAACGTCCGCATGGGTACAACCCGGCGATCGAGTGGTGTTTATCGGAAGCGGATGGGTGGAACGGATGCATCACCATCCGTGGCTTGAGACGATGTTGACGCTGCAAGTGCCCGGCGTGACCTTTCGCAATATCGGCTGGAGCGGCGATACGGTTTTCGGCGATGCTCGCGCTGTGTTCGGCTCCCGCGCCGATGGCTACCAACGCTTGAACCGCGACATGGACTACGCGGCTCCAAAATTGGCGATCCTCTGTTACGGCGAAAACGAAGCCTTCGGCAACGATCAAGAGAGGAAGGCATTCATCGATGGGTACCGGAAACTAATCCAAGACCTGCGCCGCCATGAGTGCCGCACCGTGCTGATTATCCCCCGCACGAGAGAAGCCGCAGGACCGGACTATCCCAATCCATCTCGCTACAACCGAAACCTCGCCTCACTCGCGGAAAGTATTCGCATGCTGGCGAAGGAATCTCAATGCGGTTTGGTCGACCTCGAGCGATTTGCACCCAGCGAACGATTCACCACCGACGGTGTCGGCTGGAGCGATGAAGGGTATCGCCAAAGCGCTCGCGAAATCATGAAGCAACTCGGTTTCCAATCGCTCGCAATCGATAGGCTGGCGGAATCCAATCCCACCGCGACTTCGGAATTACAACAATTGATTCGGTCCAAGAACGAATGGTTCTTCCACCGATATCGACCTCAAAATGAAACGTATCTGTTCCTGTTCCGCAAACATGAACAAGGGAACAATGCGGTCGAAGTCGATCAGATGGAACGCCACGTTGCCGAAGGGGAACAAGCTATCGCGGCATGGCTTGCGAAAAACAGTGCCGCTCCCAAAAGCTAGTGCTCGCGCCGGATTAGAAAGGTCATTCCATGATTCATCGGGTATCTACATCAATAGCCAATTGGCTCCGGATCGCGTCATTGGCGGGGGCGACCTTGGCATGTATTCATGCGACAGCGCTCGCCGAGGATTCGCTATGCACGGAAAAGTCGCTGCCGATCCGATGGCAGATCGAGCCGCTGGCACTCGATGCTAACGAAGGGTGCGCGATCGGCGACATGGATGGAAACGGTACCCTGGACATCGTAGCGGGCCGCTCTTGGTACGCGAGCCCGAACTTTACCCCGCGACCGCTTCGGATCATCGAAGATTGGAACGGCTACGTGCAGAGCAACGGCGACTTCCTGCTCGATGTCAATCGCGATGGTCGGCTCGATGTCGTCGCAGGTTCCTTTATTCCAACCGAACTGGCCTGGTATGAGAACCCCGGACCAGAAGGCCTGCGTCTTGGGCATACTTGGACCAAACACGTTTGGGGAGATACACAAGCATCCGAAAATGAGGCTCACTTGATGGTCGATGTCGACCGCGACGGGATCCTCGATTGGGTTGTCAACAGCTGGAACGCGAAGAACCCGATGACAGTGTGGCGATTGGTCGACAACGGCAATCGTGACGGCAAGGCTGCATCGTACAGTCTCGAGAAACATGTGATCGGAAAGGCGGGTAACCAACACGGCATGGGTGTCGGGGATATCAATGGTGATGGTCGACCCGATGTCTTGTGCGGCCATGGTTGGTACGAACAACCCGAGAAGTGTTGGGAGACCGACTGGACGTTCCATGCGAACTGGAATATCCAAGGGAGTATCCCGATGCTGGTGGTCGATCTGGATCGCGATGGCAAGAACGATGTGATCGTCGGCCAAGGACACAATTATGGCTTGTACTGGTGGCGCCAAACCGGCATCGCTCCGGACGGCTCGATCCAATACGAGGAAAAGGTGATCGACAAATCGTTCTCGCAACCGCACGCATTGGCGATGGCGGATCTCGATGGCGATGGTCGGGACGAACTGATCACCGGCAAACGTTACTATGCACACAACGGCGGTGATCCGGGCGGGCAAGACATGCCAGAGATCCATGCCTACTCCTATGTCGAAGGAAAATTCACCAAGTCACCGATCGAGCGAGGGCATGTCGGGATCGGCCTGCAGATCGCGACCGGCGATCTCGATGGCGATGGCCGGATCGATATCGCTGTGGCGGGCAAAAGCGGCACCTATGCACTGCTGAACCGAGCGCCATGAGCACGGCTGTCCACGAAACTTCTAAGAAGATCATTACGAATGTCGAACGCTGCATCGTCGGCAAACGCAAGCAGCTGATCTTGTCGTTGGTTTCGTGGTTCTCCGGTGGTCACATCTTGCTCGAGGATGTGCCGGGGGTTGCTAAAACGATGTTGGCACGCGCACTAGCGGCAAGTGTCGGCGGACGATTCAAACGGGTGCAATGCACTCCCGACTTGCTGCCAGGCGACATTACCGGCACCTCGATTTTCAATCAAAAGACGAGCGAATTCGAGTTCCGGCCGGGACCGGTGTTTGCAAATATTTTGCTGGCTGACGAAATCAATCGCACGACACCGCGCGCCCAATCGGCATTGCTCGAAGCGATGGCCGAAGCGAATGTTACGGTCGATGGCAAGACGCATGTGTTGCCACCTCCGTTTCTGGTCATCGCAACCCAGAACCCCATCGATCACGAAGGGACGTTCCCGCTCCCCGAGGCCCAACTCGACCGCTTCTTCATGAAGTTCACGTTGGGTTATCCCTCGATGGAAGAGGAACTGCGGATGATTCAGTTGCTGGAGACCGAGCATCCGATCCAAAGTCTCGGGCCTGTGGTGACGATTCAGGAGATGCTCGATACGCAGGAGATGGTCAAACGCGTTTATGTCGATCCCAAGGTTCGGCAGTACATACTGCAAATCGTCCATGAAACGCGCGGGCATTCCGATCTATCGCTCGGCGGCGGACCGCGAGCGACCATCGCCCTGTTTCGAGCATCGCAAGCGATGGCAGCTATTCGCGGCCGCGCCTTTGTTCAACCCGATGACGTCAAACGGATCGTCGGACCGGTCCTTGCGCATCGGCTGATCCTGAGACCTGAAAGCCGTCTGCGTCGACAGACCTCCGATCAAATCCTCGATGCGATCGTCGCAGAGATCGCGGTTCCTACCCTGGAAGAACCGGCGCGGTGAGCGATGGCCATCATACCGATCGTCGCGGTGCTATTGATCTTTGGGATGCTGACCGGTACCAGTTTGTTTTCGCTCGGGGCCAGCACGTTTCTGATCGCGGTCGAAGTTTCGCGGCATCTCTCCAAACGGTGGGCTGAATCGGTATCCGTAGAACGCCAATCGCATCCGAATGAAATCCAGGTCGGCGAGTCGTTCACAGTGGGCCTGCAGATCAAGAATGCCAGCAGCTACTGGATCCCATGGATGATCATCGAGGATCGATTGCCTCGCGTTGCGATCAAGGCGCCGCCAGTTGCACTTGAACTGTTAGGGAAGGCGATTCGATTGCAGTCGTTTGCATCGCGACAGAATGGGCTGTTGACCTACACGATTCGAAGCAAGCGTCGCGGATACTTTCAAATGGGACCGACGATCCTCGAAACCGGCGACTTGCTCGGTCTGCATCGCAGTTATCGGGTCGTGAACCAACCTCGCTATATATCGGTGCTGCCGCGTATCGTACCGATGGAAGGGCTCGAGATCGCGAGTCGTCGGCCGATGGGGGAGATGCGTGTTCAGGATCGAGGTATGGAGGATCCCACGCTGATGGCTGGCATCCGGCAATATCAAGCGGGTGATCCTATCAATCGCGTCCATTGGAGAGCAACCGCGCGCACCGGAGTACTGCACACTCGGATCTTTCAGCCGACCTGTTTGCAAGGGGCAATGCTGCTGGTCGATTTGCATGAGGCATCGAATCCGAAGCATCACGAACCGGTGCGTTCGGATCTTGCAGTGACCGCAGCCGCATCGATCGCTCATATGCTTTATATGATGGGGCAACCTTTTGGATTGATCAGCAACGGCCGCGATGCAGCGGATCGAGTGCAGGCCGTTTCATCGCAAGGAACCTATGCAGATCATAGCGAGGCCGTAAAGAACATCGACATGCGGGCTAGAAGCGAACGTTTGCGCCCTGTGGTTTTGCAAGCCAATCGCGGACCAGAGCATTTCGCCGAACTGCATCGCATGCTCGCTCGGCTCGAACGGACCGATGGCTTGACTTTGCCGCAACTGATCTCGGAGACCGAGAGCCGACTGCCGAGGATGCTGTCGGTTCTGGCGATCGTGCAACAGATTGACGAAGCATGCGGGTTGTCGTTGTCGATGCTGCGTTGCCGAGGCTATGCCGTGACCGTGATCGTCAACCAATTCTCCGAGGAGTACATGGAGAGTGCTGCGAGATTGGCAGCGCATCACTTGCCGACGTTGCCGCTTTATGATGAGCAAGCGATCACGGTGCTGTCGCGAAGATGGCTGCTCGAAGGTGCAGCCCAATAAAAAAAGCTGCCCGCACAGGGCAGCTTCCCAATGATCCATGCCTATGCCGCAATGGGTTAGTCATCGTTTTTGACGATCTCGCCACCTGCAATCGAGGCAATTGCCTTAAGATAATTCATGTCGGCGTTGTAGCTGATCGTTCGTATCGATCCATCGGTCATCACGCCATTCCAACCAGGAGCGTGAGCACTTCCAAAGTCGTGACAGGATGTGCAACTGTCTGGGATGTCGGAGTGGCTCCCACGAGCAATAAAACGAACGTAGGAATTGGTTACACCGGAATACTCGGGAAATCCAGCGATGGGCGAACGATCTCCGTAGTCGGTTCCCAACTTGTAACGAATAGAGCTCATCGCTTTCTCGCCCATAAACAATGTGGTACTCGTTCCGTCAGTGACCGACTTTATGCCCGTCCTGCGGCCGAGAGCCCACATTCCTGGAAACTCGAGGTCGACACCCGCCATGTTGGGATCTACACTCAAGGCGGCTCCGCCACTCATCGCGTAGTCGGTTCGGGACCCAAAAGAACCATACTTGTCTACAAATGGAGCTACGAGGGGGTAGGCCTTAGCATCTCGACGGCTTGGGCAGTAGTACGAAGAGACAACTGCTTCAACAAACTTCTGATCGACCTGAGCAACCGGTGTTGCTCCTGGAGTTGTGTCGCACATTCGATTCAAGTTGATCGCCAGTTGCTCTTGCTCCATGAACGGCAGGATCTGAACCATCCAAGGTACACCGCGTTGGTTCGTTCGTGCGGTTGCTCCGACGTAATTAACTGCCAACGGAGCGTACTCACCTGCATAACCAGGGAACCGCTTGAAAGCAGACTCATAATTGTGTGCGGCAAGGACGATTTGACGCATTCGGTTCTGGCAATCTGCACGACGCGCGGCTTCGCGAGCAGCTTGAACAGCGGGCAAAAGCAGTCCGACAAGAACACCAATAATGGCGATGACGACCAAAAGCTCGACCAAGGTGAAGGCGCGAGCTCTCGCCTTGCAGGGTTTCGTCAAAAACCTGGACAAGCGAAAAAAAGAGAATGAGGAAGGCATTTTCGAACTCCAGAAGCTCTGCAATGAAATAGGACGCGAAAAGATCCACAACAGGCCGATAAGGCTAGAGGAAAGCCCGTTGTTGAACTATGAAAAACCATTGTTTTAACGGGTTCCAACGTGGTGCCGCAACAATTTTTCCAAAGCAGAGGCTAATTATTCCGGAAAATAGTTGCAGCATTACCACCCATTGCAGGGGATCTTCGGGGGCTAAGTCCCCCTTGGAGGGTAACCGACTAGCCGTTTGCAACCACTTGGATCGAGCCGTGATGATCGCAATGTCCGTCATGTTGATGATGCAAATGACCATCGACTAGGTAGTCAACGTGGTCCCCATGAGGAACTGCTGGGTGTCCACAGCCTGGGCCGTGAACGTGGTCGTGGCTATGCGCAGAACAAGCATGTCCTCCTGTGCATTGGTCGGGGTTGGCTGAGGTCACATCCAGTGCATGTTCCTCAACAGAACCAGCTGCCGTTTGATGGTGAAGGTGGCCATCGTGCAGATAGTCCACGTGGTCGCCATGCTGGATGGCGGTGTGGCCGCATGAGGCTCCGTGCACGTGATCGTGATGGTCGTGACTCTTGGTCATGTTCATTTTCCTTAAGTTTTGTTGTCAGTGGGGAACTATTTCTCGCTACCATGAGCGAGACCATTTGCAATCAAATGAGCTATGTGGTCATCCGCGAGCGAGTAAAAAACATGTTTTCCCTTGCGACGCGCTACGACAATCCGCTCCGATCTGAGGAGCTTGAGTCGTTGCGAAATGGCAGGCAAATTGTCTTGCATTCGCTCAGTCAATTCCGTGACACACATTTCTCGGTGTGCGAGCAAAGCCAAAAGGCTCAGACGGCGTTCGTCTCCAAGGGCGCGAAAAATCGCGGCCGTAACTTTACAGGCTTCGGCACTGGGGATCGGAAGAACATGTTTCACCCCGCCGTGATCTTCCCCGAAGCATTCTGCATCGGATGTGTGAGCCATGATTTCCTCGCCACCCTGTCGATCCCAAGAATCGATTACCTTTAGTTAATCATTCAATCAATCGATTGACTGATCGATTGAAAGTATAGGTTGGGAACTGGGGGAGTCAAGAGGAACAAGGGAGCAATGGAGTAGAAAGTAGGTAGTGCGACGCTCTGCGGGCATGGTGACAAAGTTAACCCAGATGCGGAAGCAAGCATCTGGGTCGACGTGCGAGGGACATGGCGATGATTGCCACAGTTCCTACGCGGGGATTGCGATTATTTCGATTGGTTGGTTCCGCTGCTGGATGCTGCGTAGCGGGTCGACTCTTCTTTGAGCAGGTCATCTTCGCTGCCTTGGCATCGAACAGCCGCGCGGAATCGATGCGTACCCGGCTTGGATGCTTGAGCGGTGACGGTAAGGACCAATTCCTGCCCCGGTTCGATCTTCGGTATATTATCGAAGAGTGCTTGTCCGGGGACCAGTTTGCCGCTGTGTCCATCGATGCGAGTGGGTTCGATGCCATCGGAAAACTGCGCGATGACAAAGACATCTTCGGCAACCTTCTTGCCTCGGTTGCTGATTGTGATCTGGTAGACCACACTCTGGCCGACGGGGGCAGGAGATATCGGATCGTTGACTGACAAAGATAAGTCAGCGACGGCGTCCACGCGTGTTTGAAGGGTCGCTTGGGTTGGTTCACCTGTGGAAGAGTCAGCGTCCACGGTGAACGTCAGATTTCCGGAACGGTTCATCCCGAATTGAAACTTCCACTCCAGCGTTTCGCCAACGGCAATGCGGGGAACTTCCCAAAGAAGTTGGTTCTCCGTCTGCGAAACGCCGGAAGGAAGTCGAACTACATCTATACCCGTTGGAATGGTCACGCCAATAGTGTTGTCAAGGGATTCTATGCTCCCGCGATTTTCGATGGTAAGGCTGTATTCGCAGGTATTTCCTTGATAGAACTCTGAAGGGCCATTCCAAGTTGCAACCAGTTGCGATTGACGCACCTCGACATCGATGTTCCTTGTTGCTTCGAGGTTTGTCGATTCGCTGATCGCTTTTGCGAAGACAGCAACTTTGCCTGCATGTTGGAACGTGAGTTCTACTTCAACGACTCGTTCGGTGCCGGGGGGGAGGTCGCCGATGACTTCCTCGCTGCTGCCATTGGGTTCCGCCTGGAGCAAAATGCGGACGGCTTCTGCGGTTGCGTTGCCAGGGTTTCTTACTCGCAAGCGATAGACTTGTGGCCGTCCATAGTCTGCTTCTGATGCTCCCTCGAGAGCGAGGATCAACTGAGGCTGTTGAACGCGAATGGGAATTTGGATGAATGGGTTCTCGATCTTCCAGTCGAGACTCATAGCGAAGTGTTCCGGTTGTTCGGTTCGGACCGATATTTTCAGCGACCGACTTTCATTGGCAGGAAGTTGACCGATCTCCCAAACCACACCCGTACCAAGATCTTCGGAGACTTTTCGCGTTACCCCATCGCTCACCGTCGGGTCTTCGATGGTCACGTTTGCCGGGACGAACAACCGAATCGTCAGACCATGGAGAGGTGTTTCACCTTCATTGGTTGCAATCAATTCATATGGGACTGCTTTGCCAACCAAAATAGAGTCGGGACCTGTCATCACCAAGTTCAATCCAGGAGCATGAACGTCTAATCCGACGTTGGATACGGTCTGGGTCTTTGGCCGATTCGCGATGCTATTGCTACTGCTCGCCAGCTTGGATCGCGCGGAACTCGGCTTTCGAGCAGAACTGGTTTGTTCTTGGGTACTCTTGGTCGATCGTGAAAGGGGTGGTCCCAGTTCGTCTGAAGGTGATCGAGTCGACGGTGAACTGTTCGGTTTCGATCCCTGAATTTCGGATGCAGCAGGCTCGGTATCCGAAGGTTGTGACAGGGTGGTTTCAGACAGTTTTGCTTCGACGGTCTGCGAACTTGCGGCAGCCTTCGCGCCGATGGCAGGTGCTGCGGATTCGTCTTGGTTTGAAGTTGAATTCCTGGCGGAGTTATTGGCTTGTTTTCTGACCGAGGAGGTTTTTGATTTGCGCGATGTTCCTACTGCATCGAGATTTTCAGTCTTTGGGTTGGCGATGTAGGTTTTCGGTTCGTCGTTGGGTTTGCTGACTGCCTCTGATTCCGGGGGGCTCGTGGCTACTGTGCCCGATCCAATAGCTCCAAAACCTTTGGATCGATTCGGTCGCAGGATGGGTGGCAGATCCGACGCGGGTGGAATGCTGGGCCGAGCAGTTTGGTCCTGTCGGGAAGACTGATTCCCTTGCGGCCTGACCTGAATATCGGTAGCGGAATCGGAGAATGGTTCGCGTGGCCTGGACGAGGTGGATTGCTGCAGTTCGATCCCTTCGCCTCCCGCTTGCGATTCGCCTCCTGATCGGGACAAATTTCGGAACGGGTTCGAGAAGGACTTCATCGGCATGAAGAAGCCACCTAACCCTTTGGTTTCGCGAGGAGGAGTCGATTCCAGAATGCGTGGTGCTGGTGGATTGACGAAGCGTCCGAAGGAATTCGGGAAAGGCAGTGGTCTACGAGGTCCGGGATCCTGAGTCCTTCCCCAGTTTGGGGCGAGGGCCGTGGTAACCAAGAAGGTTACCGCAGCAATAAAAGCTAGCCAGTTTCGGGGTGCGTGAGTCTGTTGTCTAGCCATAGCATTCCGTCCTTTGCCTTCGAGGGCGGCGCGCAGATCCCTTGAGGAACGCGGCCGATTTCGGAATGATCGGATTCACAATCCATGTGGGATAAATGGAATCTGAGGGTTTTACGGACTTTGCCGGTTTTCTGGGCGGATTTAATGGATGGGATTGTTTCAAATTGCAACGCCCAGAGGGAGCGATGTTTAAAAATGCATGGTCGCTTGGGAAGTGTTGGGGACTGTCACTTGGTTTTTCGCTTGGGTTATTCAGGTTTGCATTCAAAATTTGGTCCGATAGGTGAATTGGCCCGTTGTTTGCTACACTAAGGCTTTTGAAATCGAAGGATCGGCCTGATCCAACAGTTCGGTTCCGTAGGGTTGATGAAAGCCTGCGAGGGAAACGGACGGCGAGTTTTCTGGGCCATTTGCCAGTTTTTTGATGGCAACGAAAATGGTCCAGAAATAGGATGAGGAAAGAGTGTTTGGACAGCGTGCTGTACCTGACGAATGATTGACTTGTGGACCCTTGATAAGAATCTTCGACCCCCATCGGAGCGAATCGCTATGCTGATTCAACGTGTGATGCGAGCAGGAAAAGTGGCAATGCCCTCCCTCGCCTTAAGTTTTGCTTTGTGCTCGGCGACGAGTATCTGCCATGGGCTGGACGCGAGTTCGCAGCATGCGAGCGTTTTGGAGAAAACCAGTCGGCTGGCGACGTACGACGACTCCGGCAAGACGTTGTTTGCCCTGAGCATGCTGTCTGGAGATCTGGGGGTTGAGACGGTGGCACCGGTTGTCGCGATCATTGTCGACACATCGGCATCTCAAAACGGTGATTATCGTCGCGAGTCGATGGAAATCGCGCGTGCCATTGTGGAAGCGTTGCCTGAGCAGGCGACGGTTTCGATGTTCGCTTGCGATCTGAAACCGACGCAACTTCTCGCGGCGGGCGATCCGAGCGAATCGCGAATCGCGATTGGTTTTGAGCAATTGGAGCGTCGATTGCCCTTAGGAACCTCGGACATCGCGTCATCTTTGCGGGCTGCCGCTGAATCGTTGCCAGCTCGTGGAGACCGCAACATTGTCTATATCGGTGACGGGGTTCATCTCAGCAATTTGATGAATACGCAAGAGTTTGGATCTTTGGTAAGTGAATTGGTGGACGGTCGTTGTGTTGTTCATTCCATGGCGATAGGCCCTCGGGTGGATTGTGAATTTTTGTCGACGCTGGCAAACCACACGGGTGGTCGAGTGTTTGTCCGTCAGAACATTCAAGGGGTCACAATCCAACAGATTGGCGATGAGCTTTCGCGCGTTGCCGCACGTCCTGTGTTCTGGCCAAAGGAGTCTCGATGGCCCGCTGGTGTTGTATCTCGGTATCCTGAGCGTATTCCCCCTTTGCGATCGGACCGTGACACGATCGTGGTAGGATCTTTGAATGCTCCAATGATTGAAGGATCCTTATCGCTCGAGGGAACGATTGGTGAAGAGAAGAAAAACATCGAATGGAAGCTGAAGAGCGAGTCGAGCAATCCTGACTTGGCATTTTTGGGTGTATTGGTCTCCAAGTCCTCATCCAACGGCGGATTGCTTCTTCCGACTGCTGGTTCGGACGCGTTGCGTGAACTCGGAGACAGTTTGACGAGTTCGTCGGACCAATTGATCAAGGGAGCGAAATTCGCTTTGCACATCGGAGACATCAACGCGGCAACGAGCATTGCTCGAGAAGCATTGCGTCGGTCCCCCAACAACGTGGAAGCTCAATCGATCCTCGATGCGGCGAGTGAAATGGCTACGGATGCCAAAAGCGCTAGCAGTGCATCGGTGGAAGGAAATGTTGGCGACGGAAATGTTGGAAACAAGGTGAAGCCTGTTAAGGAGCAAGGAGCGGCTCCTCGCATTGCGAAATTCAT
>JAGWWZ010000125.1 GCA_018970165.1 Planctomycetota bacterium
AGTCGCCACGTGGTTGGCAGACCGTGAGTCGGGGGGCCGCTGATGACGACCAAGCCGCCATTGCCGTTCATCAATCCCTTGAATTGCTCTTGCATCGCGTCCCGCATACCGAGATCACCAAGAGTTTTGAGAACGGGCTTTTTGCGATCGATGCTGAACAGCACGCGTTCTCCCGAAGGCACACCAGTACTCATGAAGGAAACGATCCAATCGATCTCTTTGAAGTTCGTTGCGAACTTGCCATCTTGACGTGCGCGTCGCTCGGCGGGGTTCAAGCCAAGAATTTTCTTGTAAACCACGAGAGCCGAGTCTGCCGAAACGCGGTCCATAGCCGGAAGCGTTTCCCACATGCCGTCGACGCGGAATCGCACGACGGCACCTTGTGCCGAATAGTCGATCAAAATTCGGTCGGCTCGGCCAGCGATCGCGTTCGCGATGATTACTAAAGCGATCGGGTATCCAGGCAATTGCTTGCTCGCGATTACCAAACCAGTCGCTTCATCCTTGTTGATGCCAAGGGGTTTGATCTCGAGAGACGGCAACGGGATGTCTTGTCCGGGTGTCATTTGGTTTGACGACGACTCGGTCTTTTTCTTCTTCTTTCCAAAAACCATCTGCAACCTGTAGTTCTCTTAAATAATACCTGGTTGACTGACATTGATTCCCTTGAGAGCCATCTTGAGAGCTTCCGGATTGGGAGCAACCTCGAAGGCTGTAGGGCGATCGATGAGTCCGTCGTCGATGAGCTGTTTTAGGCTCATCGTGAAATCTTGCATGCCTTCTTGAGCGCCGATGCGAATCGCGTCGGCAAGCTTTTGGTCCTTCTCTTCCAAAAGAAGTTTGCGGATCATCGGCGAGAAGGTCATGATCTCGCAAGTGGGCACACGCGATACTCCCTGACGAATCGATCTCAACAGTTTCTGAGCAACGATTCCCTTCATGTTGAAGGCGATGGCATTGCGAATCGCTTTGTGCAACTCTTCGGGGAACAAGTCGAGGATACGACCGATCGTCGAGGGGGCGGTCGAGGCGTGAATGGTACCGAACACCAAGTGACCGGTTTCGGCCGCGTGGATCGCCGTCATAAACGTCTCTTCATCGCGCATTTCGCCGACCAGGATGATGTCAGGGTCTTCGCGGACGGCATGCTTCATCGCGATCTCAAAATTCTTCACATCGGTGCCGACTTCGCGTTGGTTGATCAAGCACTTGTCTTCGGTGTAAACGAACTCGATTGGGTCTTCGAGAGTCAGGATATGTTTGCGATAATTTCGGTTGATCCAGTTAAGCATCGACGCGATCGTGGTACTTTTTCCGGAACCGGTGACGCCAGCCAGAAGAATCATCCCTTGGTCGTACTTGCATAACTCTTCCAAGATGGGAGGGAGGAACAAACCTTCGAAGTTGGGAATGAAGTTATTGATGCGACGGGCGACCAAGCCTGGTTTACCAAGTTGCTTGAGCATGTTGACGCGGAAACGCCAATTCTCCCCCTCGACATTGACGGTGTAAGAAAAGTCCGCGCCACCTTCTTCCTCAAAGATGCGTCGATTTCGGTCGTCGAGCATTGGGATCAACAGTCGAACCATCTCTTCCACGTCAATCGGTGGTCGATTCAGGGGCTTCAGGTCCCCTTTGACGCGCACGATAGGTTGCGAACCGACTTTCAGGTGCAAGTCGCTACCCTCGAGTTTGACGCATGCCTTGAACAGCTTATCGACTTCCAGTTCCTTTTTTTCACGCAACAGCGAGGCGGCGAGCGAGTCGGTAGTGGAAGCGGGATTTCCGGGGCGAGGAGGTTCTGCTACGGCCATGATATTTGAAAGGGTCCTTGGTGTGAGAGGGATCGATCAAGCGTCCCAATTCTATGGTGACTCAGTCTGTGTAAATTGGAATCACAGGCGAACGAGAATTCCTCGATCCGCCATCATTTGCTTCGTTTTTGCAATTGTATAGGTTCCGAAGTGGAAAATGCTGGCGGCCAACACCGCATCTGCCTCGGCCTCGAGAATCGCGTCGATGAGGTGATCCGGACACCCTGCCCCTCCGCTGGCTACCACTGGGATGGAAACGGCCCGGCTGACAGCTTTCGTAATCGGTAAATCATAACCGTCCTTGGTCCCATCGCGATCCATGCTGGTAACGACAATCTCGCCGGCTCCAAGATCCTGAACCTGCTGGGCCCACTCGACCACTTCCAAGCCGGTCGGAGTACGACCACCGTTGATATGAACCTCCCAGAATTCCTGCCCGTTCCGATCCACTCTACGGGGATCCATGTTGACGACGATGCACTGGGAACCGAACCGCTCGGCTGCCTCACGGACAAAAGCGGGATTCTTGCAGGCGATGGAATTCAGAGACACCTTGTCGCAACCTGCCTTGAGCAGGGCTCGGATATCATCAATGGTTCGGATGCCACCTCCCACCGTCAAGGGCATGAAGATTTGATCGGCGGTCCGCTCCACCACGTCGATCATGATGTTTCGATCTTCGTGGCTAGCGGTGATATCGAGAAAAACAAGTTCGTCTGCGCCCTCCTTTTCGTACCGTGCGGCAACCTCGACTGGGTCACCTGCGTCCCGAAGATTGACGAAGTTTGTCCCCTTCACGACACGTCCGGCGTGAACATCCAAGCAGGGGATGACTCGTTTGGCCAACATGCCAACCTCAGTTCTTTCCCCGCATCAGGGATTGAAATTCGTCGAACAGGTAGCTGCTGTCATGCGGCCCGGCTGAGGCTTCCGGGTGATATTGCACACTGAACGCCGGGACAGATTTGTGCCGTACTCCCGCGATGGTGTTGTCGTTCAAATTGCGATGGGTGATCTCCAAGCAATCGGGAAGAGTGTCTTCGGCAACCGCAAAACCATGATTTTGGGATGTAATCTCAACGCGGCCAGTTTCGCAATGCAGGACCGGTTGGTTTGCTCCTCGGTGACCAAACTTTAGTTTGAAGGTCTTCGCGCCGCTCGCCAAACTGAGCAACTGATGCCCCAAGCAGATACCAAATATGGGTTTTTTGCCGAGCAGTTCTCGAATGGTTGAAATGGCGTAATCCAAAGGCTCGGGATCCCCCGGCCCATTGCTGAGAAAAACTCCATCCGGATTGAGGTTGAGTACTTCTTTTGCGGATGCGGTCCCTGGCAGTATCGTTACCCTGTTGCCTCGGTCGGATAAGTGCCTTGGGATGTTCCACTTCATTCCGAAATCGAGGCAGACCACATGAAAAGGTTGTTTGCCGTCAGCGGACTTGGCGTGTTCCATTAATGGATGAAGTTTTTCCTGCCATTCTCGGCGGTTTTCCGGGACTACTTCTCGCACTAAATCTCGACCGACCAAACCAGGACTGTTCCTCGCTTTTTCCACCAAGGACGCAGGATCGCAATCGATGCTGGAGATGATTCCTTTTTGGGCTCCGCGATCGCGAATCCGTCGAACCAACGCACGGGTATCGATCCCTTCGATCGCTACGATGTTGTGGCGAACGAGGTATTCGGACAATGATTCCTGAGAGCGAAAATTGCTGAAGACCCGGCTGTTTTCACGCACCACGAAACCCGACACTTGGGGTTTGGCCGACTCGATATCCTCCTGGTTGATTCCCACGTTTCCAATCATGGGATAGGTCATCGTCACGATTTGGCCGCGATAACTCGGATCGGTGAGGATCTCTTGATAGCCGGTCATCGAAGTGTTGAAGACCACTTCGCCATCCCGTTCTCCTTCGGCACCTATAGAGATACCCTCGAAAACAGAACCATCTTCTAGAGCCAAAAAACCACGTTTTCCTGGGTGAATCAAAGTCCGATGCCTCGCTTCGCAAGAGTTTTCACCGATCGAGCCAATGATACCGGGGTAGGACGGTTCTCACCAGCCTTACCATCCGTAACGCCTGCATAGGTTTCATCACTCAAGTGATGCCATTAGGCAAACGGCTTCAGGGCCTGCAGGGCGACTTCGTGTACGTGCCCGTTGCTCGCAAATCCGTGTCCGGCTCGAATGTTGTACTCACCGGCCCAAGATGAAAATCGCCCCCCAGCCTCAACGATTACGGGGGCAACTGCCGCGACATCCCACGGATTGACGACCGGATCAACCATCAGTTCAGCTCGGCCGGTAGCGACAAGCAAATAGCCATAGCCGTCACCCCAAGAGCGGGTGATGTACGATTTTCGCTCCAGTTCCTCGTACGCGGATTGGGCATTGCGTCTTTGAAAATTGTCTACCTGAGAAACGACGAATAACCCCTCGGCCAGATCATTGACGTTCGAAACACGTGCGGGGGCTAGATTCACTTTCCCCGATCCCGTCCCCTGTCCATACCAAGTTCCCTGGCCTCGGATTCCGATTGCCAACTCACCCAAGGCTGGAATCGCGATCACACCCAGCACTGGTTCGCCCCGACATGTGAGACCCACCAGCGTCGAATACAGGGGAACTCCGGAAATGAAGCTCTTGGTCCCGTCAATCGGATCGATGATCCATTCAAAAACACTACTGCCAGGCTCACTACCGAACTCTTCTCCGAGGATTCCATCTTCCGGATATTGCTCGGCAACCATCGACCTGACGAGTTGCTCTGCTTCCTTATCCGCCAGCGTAACCGGAGAGCGATCGCTCTTGCGTTCCACTTGATAGGCATCGGTCCGAAAATACCGCAGTGTGGTTCGGCTGGCCGATTGCGCCAATCTTAACGCTAATTCCAACCGAGGCCCGCCATTCACATCGGATAAGGAAATTCCAGGGGGAAGCACGAATTCAGGAAACGCCTGCATGGCCTGGTTTTTTCCTCTCGAGGACGGGGTTTCGGGCGGAAGGGTAACGTTGAGCTTGCTCGCTGATTACAATCAGAACAGGTCGATTCTCTCTCGGCAACCAGTCAGCCACTGGAAAGTGGGGGTGGTTGACCTCGCGACCTCCCCTCCAACCTAGCGGCCGTTCATGTCAAGCCAGCCATCTTTCGACGCACCCGAAAATCTCGGGGGACCAACGACTCAGCAGGTCCCGTCGCCCTTGGCATTTTCCGCGAAAGACACCGACGTTGGGACTTCTCGTCCCGGATCGCCGATTGTTAATCCGCCTGTGATCCCGAAACGTTCTTGGACTTACCGAACGATTTCGACGGTGCTTCTCATCGCCCTCGGCGCAGGCATCTATTGGACTCGTGAACAATGGCAGCCCGTCGTAGACGCCTGGATTCGACCAGCATCAAAATCCTCTCGCCCCGAACCTCGCCCTCCCGTGGTGAGCACCGCAATCGCCGACCGACAACCCGTATCGCAGTTCATCAACTGCCTTGGGACGGTCACCGCATTCAACAACGTCGTGGTTCGGAGCCGTGTGGATGGGGAACTGGTCGAAGTCCTCTTCAAAGAAGGGGAGATGGTGGAAGCAGGACAAGTGATGGCCAAGATCGATCCTCGTCTCTTCGAAGCGGTACGTGACCAAGCCAAGGGGCAATTGCAGAGAGACGTCGCGGCACTCGACTTAGCTCGACTCAGCTTTGAACGAGCAAAAAACCTCGCAGCCGGTGAGACCCTGTCGGAACAGGAAAGGGATCAACTCGAAGCGGCGTTCAAACAATCGCAAGCGGTCGTGGACGTCGATCGCGCCGCTCTCGCTAACGCCGAGTTGCAATTGGAGTACTGCACCATCCTCGCTCCGATCTCCGGTCGCATTGGCTTGAGAGTTCTCGATCAAGGAAACATCGTTCAAGCCAACGACCCTCGAGGTCTCGCAGTCATCGCTCAACTGCAGCCGATCTCAATCCTCTTTCCGATTCCACAAGACGAAATTCCTCGCGTACAAAAACAACTGGTGACAGCCAGTACGGTTCCGGTAGTCGCATACGATCGAAGCTTTCAGAACCAATTGGCCGAAGGCACACTGACCGCGATCGACAATCAAGTCGATCCCACGACCGGAACCCTTCGCTTGAAAGCGAATTTTGAGAATGCAGACGGCGCCCTTTTTCCAAACCAATTCGTGAATGTGCGATTGCTCGTTCGCCGATGGGAAGACGCCATCGTGGTTCCATCCTCCGCAGTCCAGCGTGGAGCCGATTTTCTCTATGTTTACGTCGTGCAGGAAGATTCAACCGTGGATATCGCTCGGGTCACTGTTGCGTTTAGCGAAGGAGGCAAGTCGGTAATCGACTCTGGTTTGGAGCCAGGAATGCGAGTGGTCACCGAAGGGACGGACAAACTGATGCCCAAGGCCAAGGTAACTCTACCTGGCGAGAGCAAACGCTAGGGCAACGAGCGATGAACATCTCGCGTCTCTTCATACTGCGGCCGGTTGCGACAGTCCTCTCGATGGTCGCTATTCTCCTGAGCGGATGGGTCGCCTACCGCCAGCTTCCAGTAGCAGCCCTGCCACAAGTCGACTATCCGACCATTCAAGTGGTCACGTTTTATCCAGGTGCCGGCCCCGAGGTGATGACCTCATCGGTCACTGCGCCGCTGGAAAAGCAGTTTGGCCAAATCCCAGGTCTGCAGCAGATGACTAGCTCGAGCACACAGGGTTGTTCGGTCATCACGCTGCAATTCGCCCTGGAATTGAACATCGATGTCGCGGTGCAGCAGGTGCAAGCGGCCATCAATGTCGCGAGCAATTTTCTGCCTCGCGATCTTCCGAACCCACCGATCTATTCCAAAGTCAATCCTGCCGATGCGCCGGTCCTGACATTGTCTCTCTCGTCGGACACGATTCCTCTGCCACGCATTCAAGATCTCGCGGACACGCGACTCGCCCAGAAACTATCCCAAGTCAAAGGAGTCGGACAAGTCACGGTCTCCGGCGGACAAAAACCTGCGATTCGCGTCCAGGCCAATCCGACTAGTCTCTCGGCCGTCAATTTGACACTCGACGATCTTCGCACCGCCTTGGTCGCCGCCAATGTGAATCAAGCCAAGGGTAGCTTCGATGGTCCCAAGCAATCCATCATCATCGGTGCCAACGACCAGTTGTTTACTGCTGACCAATTCCGCGAACTGATCGTCGCCTATCGAAGCGGAGCACCGATCAAGTTATCGGATGTGGCCAAGGTCATTGAAGATGTGGAAAACGTTCGTCAAGCCGCATGGAGAAACACTACTCCGGCCGTTCTTCTAAACATTCAGCGACAACCTGGCGCGAACATCATCGATGTCGTCGATCGCATCCAAGCGATGCTGCCTCAGTTGAAGGAATCGCTCCCCGCCGCAATTCAGGTAGATGTCCTCACAGACCGAACCACCACCATTCGCGCGTCGGTCGAAAGTGTTCAGCATGAATTGTTGCTGACGATCGGATTGGTGGTTTTGGTGATATTTCTATTTCTTCACAGTCCGCGCGCAACGATCATTCCCAGCGCCGCAGTCCCTTTATCGATTGTCGGTACGTTTGGAATCATGTATCTGTTGGGCTATACGCTTAACAATCTCACGCTGATGGCTTTGACCATTTCCACCGGTTTTGTCGTCGACGATGCGATCGTCATGATCGAGAACATCATGCGTTACATCGAAGAGGGGATGGAGCCACTTCCCGCAGCTTTGCGAGGAGCATCGGAAATCGGCTTCACGATCATTTCGCTCAGCGTTTCGCTCGTCGCAGTATTGATCCCGCTCTTGTTTATGGGGGATGTCGTTGGCAGGCTCTTCCGCGAGTTCGCAGTTACCCTGAGCGTTACGATTTTTGTGTCAGCAATCGTTTCGCTGACGCTGACTCCGATGATGTGCGCATTTCTCTTGAAGAGGAAAACCAAACAAGAACTAGCGCAACACCACGATGCTTCGCAAGGGTGGCTGTTTCAACGATTGCTGCAGTTCTACGATGTGACCCTTCGATGGACACTGAGGCATCAACGGCTGACGATGATCGTCTTTCTCGCAACGCTCGTTGCGACGATCGTTTTGTATATCAATATTCCCAAGGGTTTCTTCCCGCTTCAAGACTCGGGCGTGATCGTCGGAACGACTGAGACTCAGCAGGACGCCTCTTTCGACAGCATCCGCGAAAAGCAATCGCAACTCAATGCGATCTTATCGGACGATCCTGCGGTGGAAAGCATCGCGAGTTTTATCGGAATCGATGGCATCAACCTGACTCTCAATAACGGTCGCATCCAGATCAACCTCAAACCCCATCATGAACGCGAGGAAACGATCGGCCAGGTGATGGCCCGATTGGCCGAAAAGGCAGCGGCTGTCGATGGGATCGACTTATTCCTGCAACCCGTCCAAGATTTATCGGTCGAAACCCGCGTTTCGAGAACACAGTATCAGTACTCGATCGAGAGCGCAAACCCAGCCGAACTCATGGAATGGATCCCTCGCGTTGTCGACAAACTGCGCGAGCAACCAGAACTGCGCGATGTTGCTAGCGATCAAGCCGTTGCGGGCAAGGAAGCACTCTTGGTAATCGATCGCGATACAGCATCTCGATTAGGGGTTACCCCCCTCATGATCGATGATGCTCTCTATAACGCCTTTGGGCAACGCCAAGTTTCGACGATCTTCACGCAATTGAATCAGTATCGGGTTGTGCTTGAAGTTTTGCCTGAGTTCCGAAACAGCCTGTCCGACATCGGGTCGATGTATGTAAAAACCACAACCGGCAAGACAGCACCGTTGGAGTCCTTGACCCGTGTCGACTACCGCAACGCACCCCTGTCGGTGAATCACCAAGGACAATTCCCCGTAGTCACCATCTCGTTCAATGTCGCGCCGGATGTGTCGCTGGGTCAGGCGGTCGAAGCGGTCGAGAAAAGTCTCGCGGAACTGGAGATCCCGCGCAGTATGATCGGTGCTTTCCAAGGAGCCGCCCAAGCCTATCAGCGGTCACTCTCCACGACTCCGCTTCTCATTCTCGCTGCTTTGATCACGGTCTACATTGTCCTGGGGATTCTCTACGAGAGTTACATTCACCCCTTAACGATCTTGTCGACATTACCCTCAGCCGGCGTCGGTGCACTGCTCGCCCTGCAATTCGTACGGATGGATTTGGGAGTGATCGCCGTCATCGGGATCATTCTTCTCATCGGGATCGTCAAGAAAAACGCAATCATGATGATCGACTTTGCGCTCGAGGCACAGCGAAACCAAGGCCTGGCCGCCGAAGATGCAATCTTTCATGCGAGCTTGTTGCGTTTGCGACCAATTCTGATGACGACGATGGCGGCATTGTTGGGAGCTGTCCCACTGGCGTTCAGTGTCGGAGTTGGTTCCGAACTGCGGCAACCTCTCGGCATCTGCATCATTGGAGGCTTGGTCTTCAGCCAAGCGTTGACGCTCTACACCACACCGGTGATCTATTTGTGGTTCGATCGCTTCTCGCGAAACCGAGCACGTGTGGTGGAGGCTAATGCATGACAACGCATGGTTCCATCCACTTTTCGACCCCCTTTATCCGACGACCGGTCGGAACGATGCTTCTGACGATCGCGATCACGCTGTCGGGAATCCTGGGCTACTTTTTGCTTCCAGTTTCGCCCCTGCCGCAGGTTGAGTTTCCGACTATCTCAGTCAGCGCGTCTCTGCCAGGCGCGAGCCCAGAGACGATGGCCTCAGCGGTCGCGACTCCCCTTGAGCGATCCCTAAGCCGCATTGCAGGGGTCACGGAGATGACCTCGACGAGCACCCTTGGATCGACTTCGATCACGCTGCAGTTTGAACTCGATCGCGATGTGAATGCGGCTGCTCGCGAAGTCCAGGCAGCCATCAACGCAGCCCGAAGCCAACTCCCTCCGAATCTTCCGAACAACCCTTCCTATCGAAAAGTCAACCCGGCCGATTCCCCCATCATGCTTCTGACGATGGTTTCCGAGATCTACTCGAAACCGCAGATGTATGAGTTGGCGACCAATATTGTTCAGCAAAAGCTATCGCAGGTTTCTGGAGTAGGCCAAGTCTTTGCGACCGGCGGCTCCAACCCCGCTGTTCGCATCGAACTCAACCCGACCATCCTGAATCAACTCAATATCGGGCTCGAGGATGTTCGTGCATCGCTAGGTACATCGAATGCCAATCGTCCTAAAGGGAGTTTCGATGCAGATGAAAACCATTGGACCCTCAACACCACCGATCAATTGATCACAGCCCAAGACTATCGCCCTTTGATCGTAGCTTACCGAAACAATGCGCCGATCCGTTTGGAGGACATCGCACAGGTCACCGACTCGGTCGAGGATATTCGCAACTTTGCGATGGCCGATGGCCGGCCATCAATCAGCTTGTTGATTTTTCGCCAACCCGGTGCCAATATCATCGAGACGGTCGACCGCATCAAAGAGATGATGCCGACGTTGAAGGCGCAGTTACCTGCTGCGATCGATCTGGGGATCGGCCTCGATCGCTCGACAACGATCCGAGCGTCGCTCGACGAAGTGCAGAAAACTTTAGTGATCTCTATCCTGCTTGTCGTAGTGGTCGTATATCTATTCCTGCGCGACGTTAGGACGACGATTGTGCCAACGATCGCTGTGCCGGTTTCATTGATCGGTACGTTCGGGGTGATGTATCTGTTTGGTTACAGCCTGGACAACTTGTCGCTGATGGCTTTAACGATTTCTACCGGGTTTGTCGTCGATGATGCGATCGTCGTGACGGAAAACATCAGCCGCTACCTGGAAAAAGGGATGAAACCGATCGATGCAGCTATCCGAGGCGCGAGCGAAATCGGCTTTACCGTTTTCTCGATCACCGTTTCGCTGATTGCAGTCTTCATTCCGATTCTCTTGATGCGAGGGGTCGTTGGACTGTTGTTCCGGGAATTCGCGGTCGTTCTCTCGATCGCGATCCTGATTTCCCTGGTGATATCGCTGACAACAACTCCGATGCTGTGCGCATTGCTACTGAAACCGACCGGGCACAAGACCTCGGACCGCAACCGCTACTGGATGGAATCCATCTATGGGAAGATGCTGGATGTAGTATTGAAATTCCCTGGCTGGACAATGATTGCTTTCGTGTGCATCGTCGCCTTCAACGTCTATCTCTATGTCCGAGTATCCAAAGGATTCTTTCCGCAGCAGGACACCGGTCGCCTGGTCGGGAGCATCGTGGCTGACCAAGGAACATCCTTCCAAACGATGGTGGAATTGGTGAGGCGATTCGGCGATGCGGTGAAAGACGAACCCTCGATCGATCGCGTGCTATGTTCTACCGGCGGCGGAGGAGGTGGTGGCGGTGGTGGGGGAGGTGGTATCAACAGCGCTCGCATGTTCGTAACGCTCAAGCCTCTCAGTGAACGAACGCAGACAATCGATGAGATTCTGGCTTCGATTCGCAAGAAGACCGGCCGAATTAGCGGCGCCAACTTGTTCATGCAACCGGTCCAAGACTTTCGGATCGGCGGACGCCCTTCGGGTGCCCAGTTTCAGTACACCTTGCGAGGCGGCGATCTGAAAGAGCTCAACGAATGGACTCTCAAGTTGATGGCAGCGATGAAAAAGATTCCCGAAATCACCGACGTAAACACCGATCAGCAAGACAAGGGGCAATTGTCGCGGCTCGTCATCCATCGCGATATGGCAGCGGCTATGGGAATCGATATCGCCACCATCGACAATACGTTATACGACGCATTTGGCCAACGGCCCGTTTCGACCATCTATTTGCCGTTGACCCAACGTCGCGTTGTGATGACTCTCGAACGAGGATTTGCCGAAGGCCCCGAATCGCTTAAGCATATCTTTGTGCGGACTCGCAATAATTCCCAGGTTCCGCTCCAGGACTTGTACTCGCTCGAAAGCCGTAACACGTCTCTGTCGGTTGCTCACTCAGGACTGTTCCCTTCATCAACCATATCCTTCAATTTGAGCCCGGGAAGCGCCCTGGGGGATGTCGTCCCCATCATTCAGCGAACCGGAAATGAAATCGGCATGCCTGCCAGCATCCAAGGAAGCTTTCAAGGAACCGCACAAGCCTTCCAGGCATCCCTGTCAAATCAGCCGCTACTCATTCTCTCAGCGATCGTCGCGGTCTACATCGTGCTCGGCATTTTGTACGAGAGCTTTATTCATCCGATCACGATCCTCTCGACCCTTCCGTCTGCTGGTGTGGGTGCGATCCTGGCATTGATCCTGTTTCGCATCGAGCTGAATGTGATCGGACTGATCGGGATCCTGCTCTTGATCGGTATCGTGAAGAAAAATGCGATCATGATGGTCGACTTCGCCATTGCACTGAGGCAGGAGCGAGGCTGGAGCCCTCGCGAAGCGATCCATGAAGCTTGCCTGCGACGATTCCGCCCCATTACGATGACCACTGTGGCCGCGATTTTAGGAGGGATACCGTTGGCGATCGGACGAGGCGATGGCGCAGAACTCAGGCAGCCGCTTGGAATCGCCATTGTCGGTGGCTTGATCGTAAGCCAGGCTGTTACCCTTTTCACGACTCCCGTAATCTATCTGTATCTCGACTATTGGTTTGCGGGCAGCACTTCCAAAGTCCCTCCAAAAGTAACCGAAACAGCAGAAGCTTGGCCGGGAACTATTCCGAGTGCGAGCTAAAGCTCGAGTGCGAGCATACGTTAAGGAAGACGACTGAGAGAACAACATGCAAGCCGCGGTTTTCGAAAAATTCCAATCCCCCCTGCACGTGCGAGAGGTACCAGACCTGGAACCTCACGCGGATGGTGCGATTATCCAAGTTCATGCGTGCGGTATCTGCCGAAGCGATTGGCATGCGTGGATGGGGCATGATTCCGAGATTCGGTTGCCGCATGTACCAGGGCATGAATTAGCAGGGGTAATCGTTTCTGTTGGCAAACAAGTTTCGCAATGGCGACCCGGCGATCGAGTCACGGTACCCTTCTGTTGTGGTTGCGGTAGTTGCGAGGAATGCAAACGGGGAAATACGCATATCTGCGATGCCTACACGCAACCGGGTTTTACCCACTGGGGCGCGTTTGCAGAGCAAGTCGAGATACGATTTGCCGATATCAACTTGGTTGCGTTGCCCGAAGCCGTGGATTTCGTATCGGCAGCCAGTTTGGGTTGCCGCTTCGCGACATCCTTTCGAGCCTTAGTTGATCAAGCTCGAGTGCGTGCTGGCGAGTGGGTTGCAATCCACGGCTGCGGTGGTGTGGGATTGTCGGCGCTGATGATCGCCAGAGCAATCGGCGCGTTAACCATTGCAATCGATCCCAATCGGGAGCGACGGGCCATGGCAGCGGGACTCGGGGCGACCGAATCGATCGATCCAACAAACGAGGATGTGGTGCAGCGTATTCGAGAGATCACGGGCCGAGGTGCTCAGGTCTCTGTTGATGCCTTGGGTCACCATCAAACATGTTGGAATTCGATTGCATGTTTGGCCAAACGAGGAAGGCATGTGCAAGTTGGCCTAATGTTAGGTTCGCAATCTAACCCGCCTATACCGATGTCGGCAGTGATCGCGGGTGAATTAGAGATCTATGGCAGCCACGGCATGCAGGCGGTCGACTATCCGCGGATGTTGAGATGGATTGCCACCGGGGTGATTAACCCATCTGAACTGGTTAGCAACACCGTCCCTTTAGCACAGGGTGCAAAACTGCTTACCGAGTTGGATAGGTATCCCAATTCTGGCATCACAGTCATCGACATGTCGACTGTCTCTGCGTGAGCAAGTTGAGGCCAGTTGAGTTATCGGCGTTCGTAGTATCGGCGCGAGGCTTCGTGGTATGGGAGCCCCTGCCAACCTGCGGCCAATTCCTTCGTGATCAAATCTTCGGTTAAGGTGGGCTCGGCGTAAACTGCCGATAAACACTCTTCCACCAGACGCGAGGAAGCGTCTTTGGGAACCACCAACATCGCAGTTGTGGCAAGTGTTTTTATCGGGTTCTCTACGATCCCTTGGTAGGCTCCCGCTTCTATCTCATACAAACGAAACATCGGTTCAGACATCAAGACTGACGGTGCTACATCAATCGATAAGAGACGATATTGGCCCTCAGCCAGCAAACTCATCATCCCTGTTTGGCCTGATTTGACGACCGCAATCAATACGCGGTCAGGTGTGCGAACTGAAGATTGGGTCCAGTCCCCGTCCACAATATCGATGTCCTGCTCCTTGAGGTTGAAATGCTTGAACAGTCGCAGCGCAGCCTGCCGCGTGCCGGAATCCTTTGCTCCCATGACAATGGATTTGCCTGCCAGTTGCTCAACTCGCTGAATGTCGGAGGACTTCGGCACGAGAACATGGACGGCCTCAAAAAACAGGGGTGCCACCACTGCGACTTGGTCAGCGCGTATCGTTGACTCTTGCACCAAAGCCACTTCCGCCTGCCGGTCCATCAACAATCGAAGATTTTCAAACGAGCCACCAGTAGAGACAACCGATGGCTGCGTATTGCGACCTGTCTGCATACGGTCCGATAACTTGCCCGCAATATCGAAGTACATTCCGCCTGGGGCACCGGATGCGATGGTGATTCGTGATGGGAGAACCTTATCTTGATACCAATGCTGTACGGAACGCCCGAAGAATATGGTTGCTAAGATCAACGCGACAGAAGCAATGAGAAGCCTCTGTGCCCAGCGCTGTGATCGACTTGGTTCGACATGCCGAACGCCGGTTAAAGCTGCCACCAATGGGATTCCGCTGACCCAAAACTTAAGCTTGCGTGGCAAGGATGGGGGCTTCGCTTCAATTGGGTGACCGTGATAGAAACGATCCAATTCGTCTGCAAGAGCTTTTGCCGTCGCGTAGCGCATCGAAGCGGATTTCTCCAGACATTTGCTTACAATTGTCTCCAAGTCGCCATGCACATCGGACCGGAGTTGCCGGACGCTCGGTGCCGGTCGTTGCATCACCTGAAGAAGTGTTTGCATGACACTGTCGGATTGAAAAGGGGGCTTTCCGGTGAGCAACGCAAAGAGGATCGCACCCATGGAGTAAACATCGGTGGCTACCCCTTGGTCCTCGCTTTTGCCCATCGCCTGCTCCGGAGACATGTAGCTTGGGGTTCCCAACGCAGCTCCCGTAGCTGTCAAGCCCTGCTCACCTCCCATTTGTTTGGCGAGTCCGAAGTCGGTCAAAACAACTTCATCGTCGGGATCGATCAGGACATTGGCCGGTTTCAAATCGCGATGGACTACCCCATGGCTGTGCGCATAGTCGATCGCCCTAGCAACGTCGCGGACGTAACGGACTGCTTCTTTAGGATCCATCGGACCTTCGGCTAGACGTTTCGCCAAATCGGTACCTGGGATGTAGTCCATCGAAAAGAAATGGTGCCCCGCGTTTTCGCCGCAATGATAAACGGTAACGATGTTGGGATGATCGAGTTTAGCAACGCTTCGCGCTTCGCTATAGAATCGCGACACTTCCGCCTCGCTCGCCAACGCTCCTGAACGAATCATCTTGATCGCAACACGACGATTGAGTTGAACTTGATTGGCCAGGTAGACGACCCCCATGCCTCCACGACCGAGCACTTTTTCGAGCAAGTACTCACCGAACCTGCAGGGCAGGTTGGTATGCGTGTTTTCCAACGATCCGATCTCCGAAAGGCTGATCTCGTCATCCGTATCGGCCGTTGTAACGCGTACGTTGCCTTCTCGTCCGGATCGGCCTGGCGGCGTCACTCCCTTCAAGTCGATGGTTACCTGATTGGGATCATACGGAGGATCGCTATGGACGGATTCGTCAAGCGAGTCGGCAAGCGTAGGTCCGGCCATCCGCTCAATCCAATCCGCGGCATCCAACAAGGAACGAAGTTGCTCTGCCAGTTCCGGGTGCTCTCGCAAAAAAGACTCGCGATCAACTTTTTCTCCATGATCATGGCGTTTCAAGAATGCGAGGAGCGCGGAATCCAACAGCAGCTCGTCCTCTTGTTTTTCATTCTCTGCCATATCGTCGATTCTCGCCAAACTCCTTATGCAAACCACAACTGGATCACTATTGTAAAGTCACGATCGAAGATCGGATATGGAGAACTTCTCTTTGAGAGATCGAGTTGTCGGAGTATCCGCCCCCGGAAAGTACTCCTCGCGGGGCCCGGCATACAAGATACGCCCTCCCTCAGCTCCCGCTCCCGGCCCCAACTCGATAATCCAATCAGCCGATCGAATGATTTGCTCGTTGTGTTCGACCACGATGACACTGTTGCCTCGATCAATCAAGATACTCAGGCAGTTCAGCAACCTATCGATATCCGCGAAATGGAGGCCGGTTGTCGGTTCATCCATCACGATCAAGTGATTCCTTTTATCCTGCAGGTGCGTTGCCAACTTCAGACGCATTGATTCACCTGCAGAGAGGGCGGATAGAGACTGGCCTAGCGGAAGGTATCCTAATCCGATATCGAGTAGCGATTGAAGTCTCTGTTGCACTTTCAATTCCCCTCGAAAGAAATTGTGGGCTGCGGAGATACTCATTTCCAGTATCTGAGCAATCGAGCGTTCTCTGTAACGCACCTGAAGGATCTCAGGCCGGTATCGCGTTCCA
>JAGWWZ010000126.1 GCA_018970165.1 Planctomycetota bacterium
CGATCGATCTACCCCGGCTCCTCAAAAATCGCCCAACCCCGGTAGTGGTCACCTGTCGACGTAAGGACGACGGCGGCCGCTGGGAGCGTACTGAAGAGGAGCGGTTGATGTTGATTCGACAATCGATCGCTATGGGGGTCGAGTACATCGACCTCGAGGAAGACATTGCGGCGAAGATACCGCGGTACGGCAAAACAAAACGTATCGTCAGCGTTCACAATTTCGAGGGGACACCCGACCATCTCGAAGCGATCCACGAGAGTCTCTGCAAGCACGATGCCGACATTGTCAAACTCGCGGTTACCGCCCAATCGTTTGCGGATGCGGCCAGGATGCTGCAGTTGATGCGATCTGCCAAGGTGCCCACCATCGGAATCAGCATGGGGGAATACGGTTCGTTGACTCGTATTCTGGCAACACGATACGGTGCTCCCTTCACCTTTTGCGTTTACAACATCGATCGAAGGGTTGCTCCTGGCCAGTTTTCCTTTCATGACATGAAGGAACTCTATCGCGTTGATTCGATCGGCCCCGACACGAAGTTATACGGTGTCGTAGCCGATCCGATTGCCCATTCCTTTAGCCCGATGTTGCACAATGCCTGCTTCGAGCATCATCAGCTTGATTCTCGCTACATTCCGTTCCGTGTTTCCCCTGCGGATCTCGAGAAGTTCTTGAACTGGTGTCTCGAAGAGAAGATCGGTGGTTTGAGCGTCACGATTCCGCACAAACAGTCGGTTATGCCATTCCTGACTCATGTCGAGTCTGCTGCCCAAGGGATCGCTGCCTGCAACACCATCGCCTTCGTCGATAATCAACTCGCCGGTTACAACACCGACTACCGCGCTGCTATGGATTGCCTCAATGAAGCGATGGCAAAAATCGATCCTCGCCCCAATCCGTTCGAGGGCAAATCGGTGCTTTTGCTCGGTGCTGGCGGTGTCGCTCGTGCGATCGGTTATGGCCTCGCCCAGCGACAAGCTTCCATCACCGTCGCTGGCCGACATCATGATAGCGCGGAGGAACTCGCCAAAAACCTGAACGGCAAGTGGATTGCTTGGGAAGATCGCCATACCATTCAACCGACCGTTTTGGTTAACTGCACCCCCATCGGCATGTTCCCCGATCTCGACTCGACACCTTACAAGACCGATAAACTTCACGAAGACACCCTGGTTTTCGACACCGTATACAATCCCGAGCAAACCCTTCTTATCAAGGGTGCTCGTTCGAGAGGTTGCCAAATCATCACCGGCTTGCAGATGTTTGTTCGTCAGGCCGCTTACCAGTACCGTTTGTTCACCGGTCTCGAACCTCCTGTGGATGTCATGGTCAAGACCGTCAAGCGGGCGATTTCTCCTCTCAACTACAAGTTGATGAACGACGAGGATGGCGACGAGGATGGCGAACAAACGCTCGAGCATGCCGCCAGCTAACGCGTTCAATGCGGCGCTGGTAGATCTCGCGATTGGAATCTCCAAAAAGCAAACACGAATGCCGCTATGCCTAGCGCCATGAGAATGGACACGTAACCCATCGGTCCTATCCTGTCATCCCAACTCGTCGGGCTGGGCATTGCGAAATATCTTTTCGCTTCTGGAATACTGTTCGTTGTGCTTACGATCCAATCCGGTTGGTAGGCCGCCAAAAATGTCCATGGCTTCAAAAATGCCATTCTCGGTGTCGACTTGGACAATATGAATAGCAGCAACTGCAGTACGTAGATTCCTATCACCACCCCCACCGAACGCCAACGATACTGATCGGTGCTGCTGATTGCTACGCTCAACCCTAGGACCGCAAATCCCAGAGCGAACAGGTTGAGGGTGGGTAGCATATAAAGCATAGGATCGACAAGTTCCGTTAGCGGAACCCATTTCATCTCATTTGATGACCATGGCATTTTCAAATCCCACTGCAACCATGGGATGGTGAATCCTTGAGAGTCCCGCATCGGCGTTGCGTTCGTCCAGATTCCCATGGCTGTCCCTGCGAATACCAGGGTCGACAGGATCGCCAATCCACCTACGGCTACCATCGCATGCGCTAGCAGCAATTGCCACCTTCGCACCGGCTGGGCCAGGAGCATTTCCATCGTCCCTCGCCCCAACTCACCGCTCACTACATCGCTTCCCCGGGAGATACTCCAAGCTAACATACACAGCAGCAAAACCGGTTCATCGAAAGTCAAACCGATGATCCCTTGATAGGTCAGAAACTGTTCCAAGGGTACCGGCGAAAATTTTTCAACCAACCTGAATTGCTCGATCAATGGACCGAAACCTGAAAGTTCAAATTGGCTTATCGTCCATATTCTTATCCAAGGAAACACAAATAGAATCACCGCCAAAGGGATTCCCAACGCTAGTGACTCTTGTAGGTATTTGCCGAGGAGAATTCGAAACATCCCAGGTTTCATGTTTTTCCGACTTAACTCGATGGAATGGCGGTGGTTAGAATAGATCGGTCATCCACGTCATCGCACACTGTTGAAAGGTTTTTTCATGGTACTGGCCGACATGAGGCAAGTCATTTCACTGATTCTCGGCGGCGGTCGGGGTACACGTCTCTATCCTTTGACGAAAATTCGTGCTAAACCTGCCGTCCCTTTGGCATCCAAGTATCGGTTGATCGACATCCCTATCAGTAATTGTCTACACAGCGGAATCAATCGCATCTATGTCGTCACCCAATTCTTGAGCGTTTCTCTTCACCAGCATATCCGTCAAACCTACCGCTTTGACAACTTCAGCGGCGGATTTGTCGAACTGCTCGCTGCTCAGCAAACGATGGAAAACGATGCTTCCTGGTACGAAGGGACCGCCGATGCTGTTCGCAAAAACCTTCGCTACTTCGATGAGTACGATTGCAAGTACGTGCTCATTCTTTCCGGTGACCAGTTGTATCGTATGGACTACAGCAAGATGCTGCAAACCCACATCGATTCCGGAGCTGATGTCTCGATTTCAGCGATTCCTGTCGCTCGTTCTGCTGCATCTTCCCTTGGCATCATGCGGTGCGATGACTCCGGTCGCGTTGTGGGTTTTCTCGAAAAACCACAAACCAACGAGGAAATCAATATGGTTTCCATGTCCCCTTCTTGGATCGACAAGCAAGGCATCCCTTCACGTGGCCGCGACTGTCTCGCCAGCATGGGGCTCTACATTTTTAACAAGAAGCTTCTTTTCGATATTCTTGAAAAAACCAACTACAGCGATTTCGGCAAAGAGGTTTTTCCTGCTGCTATTCGTTCTCGTAAAGTCCAAGTCCACCTTTTTGACGACTACTGGGAAGACATTGGTACGATTCGGGCCTTTTACGAGGCGAATCTCTCTCTCACGAAAGATCATCCACCTTTCGATCTCTTCCTGGCCGACAAACCTGTTTATACCCGTGCCCGTTTTCTGCCACCCACCGTCATCGATGGTGCCTCCATTACCGGTTCGCTCGTCGCTGACGGTTGTCGCATTGGAAAAGGTACCGTCATCGAAAACAGCGTCATAGGCTTGCGCTGCATCATCGGCGAGGGTGTAACCATCAAGAACAGCATCATCATGGGGGCCGATTTTTCCGAAACCGATAACGACCTCGTCCGGAACGATCGCGAAGGCAGTATCCAGCTAGGTATAGGCTCTGGCTGCTTAATCGATGGTGCTATCCTAGACAAAAACGTTCGTCTAGGTCGACACGTGCAAGTGGTCAACAATCTAGGTTTGGTTGATAGCGACCAATTCGATCCATGCTACGTGCGGGAAGGTATTCCGATCTTGACCAAGGACGCAACGTTGGTCGATGGTTGGACAATGGGCAAAACTCAATAAGTAAGAAATATATAAACTTGTTGTTTATGTTGAGTGGCAACGCCAAGTGTCAAAAAGCTAGGAAAAAACCCAGAAACTAGGCAAGAAAGAAGAATTCCGGTGGTGGAAAAAAGGTTGATAACCATTGAAAAAGTGAACGATAACTGTGCGAGAAAGATGGAACGGCTGACAGACAAAAACCGATCGTAGATAAACAAAGGTTGGAAAAACAGGAAAGAACAGTTATCAACAAATTACCAACAGAGTCGAGGGAAGGAATGAGTAGGGGAGTCAGAGGTGTTGCGTTTGACATGGACGGACTCCTCCTGAATACAGAAGACCTCTACAAGCAAGTTGGGATAGAGTTGATGCGGAGAAGGGGCAAGGAATATCGCGAGGAAGTAAGGAAAAAGATGATAGGCTTGCCAGCCGCTAAGGCTTTTAGTGTTTTGATCGAAGAAGAGGAACTGGAGGATACCTGGCAGCAACTGCAACGAGAGACGGACGAATTATTCGAGAACGTGCTCGAAGAGCAATTAGCGCTGATGGCAGGCGTAGAGGAGATCCTAGAGATAGTAGAGGCAAAGGGATTGCCACGTTGCGTAGCAACAAGTTCGACAAGAAGGTTTGCGGAAAGAGCCTTGGGCAAGGCAAAGATTCTTGAAAGAATGGATTTTGTGATAACTGCCGAGGATGTAGCAAGAGGAAAACCGCACCCAGATATCTATATGGAGGCAGCATCCAAAATGGGAATAAAGCCCATAGAGATGCTGGTCCTGGAAGATAGCGAGCATGGAACCAAAGCCGGGGTCGAGGCAAAAGCCATCGTAATATCAGTACTCAATGAACACACAAAGCATGGAAAATTTGAGGGTGCCAGTATGATCGTAGATACTCTGTTGGACAAAAGAGTGAGAGAGTATCTGGATAAGGCCTAAAGGGACTTGAACTCTAAAGCTTTTCCTAGCTTAGACCAGTAAACGCTGGCGATAAGTTCCTCATAACCCTTGACCATCGTGTCGAGCGAGTAGCGTGAAACGACATGATCACGACCATTGGAACCAAAGGAGACTGCAAGGTCAGGATTCTGAAGGAGCTTGGCAACTCTGCTGGAGAAAGCTTCCGTGTTGCCAGGTTCGACGGTAAAGCCGTTCCAATCATCCATAACGGTTTCGGCAACCGATCCAACACGAGTAGAGACCACAGGAACACTGCTCGAAAGGGCTTCGAGGATGGAAACGGGGCTGGCTTCATTGTGGCTAGTGAGCGCAAAGACATCCAGCGACGCAACCAGGCGAGGCATATCTTTACGAGTACCTAAAAGCAAGACTCGATCCTTAAGTGCCAGTTGGTCGATCTTTCTTTCGATGGCATTCCGTTCAGGACCATCTCCAACGATGAGGAAATAGGCCGTAGGGAAACGTTGACTGATTTTCTTTGCAACGTCGAGGAACATGCCATGATTTTTTTCGGGGCGAAGGGCAGCAACGATGCCGATCAAGCGAACGGTCTCAGGTAAACCGAGTTCTTGGCGCACCGAAACACGAGCGGTGGCGTGAAAACGGAATAGATCGGTATCGACACCGTTAGGAATCACAGCAACCTTGGATTCCGGGAACCGCTCCCAATCGACCAGGAAAGAACCGTGTGATTTAGCAACGGCTATGTAGCGATCTGTCCAAGTTGTCAACAGGCGATTCAAGCGACCAACACCATCGGGCCAACCGGTCGAGTGGAGTGCTGAGCAAATGACCGGCAACTTGGCCATGGAAGCAGCCAATCGCCCCCAGAACATCTTGTCCCCAGCGCCGACAGTAACTAGCGCATCAATCCGTTCGCGACGGAAATAAGACGCCAGACGGGGAACGATCGTGAAGTCGTATTTGTTGAATAGCCAATTCGAGGTGACCGGAAAATCGAACGAAAGCTGCTCCCCGAGCGGCCCAGGTTCTTTGGTGCATACGATCAGAGGTTCAATGCGATCGGGACGGAATCGGCGAACCATATTGACCAGAAGCGTTTCGGCACCACCAACAGGCATGCTGGAGAGCATAAAAACGGTGCGCAGAGGCCCTCCGAGCCGAGCGACACAGTCCGAATGCGGAGTGACGACGCATGTTTCGGCGGCATTACGGTGGGGAGGTACGGTAGTAACAGGATCGATACTGGAGATCATTGGGAAACGACGTCCGAATGGGACGAAAGCCCGGAGTTAGTTTCAGAATACGTATAATGAAAAGGTGAGGGGCGCATCGTTTTTCGAGGATCATATGTCAGCCAATTGATCAACGCTGCCATACCAGGATCAGCATGGATCCGTTGCAAATGGTGATGATCGTCACCAGGGAAATTGAAACCACCAGCAGCGCTGACAAACGCTTTGTAACCCGCTTCGAAGATAACATCGACAGCAGACTGTACGATGTTTCCTGGCAAACCATACGGAAAAGCGAAGTAATCGATACTCTGGCCGGTCCAATCCTGAAGCTTCTTACGGACATCGACAATTTCACGAATCAATTCAACGCGTGTCAGCGGCTTTCCAAAGTCAATGTGCGAATGTGAATGGGCTCCGATCACGATACCGGCGTCAGCGAGGCACCGTATTTCATCGATGGTATTCGGGGCGAGAGGATGGCCTTGGGCAACATCGTGAGGAAAAGGAATTTGATCCTCGACGAATTGAGTGGTCACGAAATAAGAAGTAGGGATGCCGCGACGGATCAGCTCGGGTAATGCGACGATCATGTTGTCGGCATATCCATCGTCGAAAGTGATATGCACAGTCGGACGCTCGCGGGCGCCGAGTTTCTGATCGGCAACAGTATCGGCCAGGCTGACAAACTCGAAGTGCTGTTGCAGCCAGTCGAGATGACGAACGAAATTTTTGTTCGAGATCGACCAACTATTGGGAAAGCTGTCCGCGACACGATGATAGAACAAGACCGCACCGGGAAAGGACTTGCGTGCGGAGAAGCGCTTGGTCAACGACTGGCGATGTCGCCAAGTCATGTGAAGATAAGCCTGAAGAGCTGTTTCTCGAAATAGTGGTGGCATGCCAAACTCGTGGGGCAGAGGAGGCGCGGAAAAAACTTCCGTTTCCAAAGCTTTAGTTCGTTGATAGTGAGAAGTGGAACCGGTGCCGGAGAACCTTTACGAAAACGAGACTTGACGGGAAAGAGCTAACGGTTGTGACGGTTGTAGCAACTGTACACAAACGAGGAAAAAAGCCTGGAAAACATCCCCGAGCACATCTAACGTTGCCGCATCGGCAAACCGATGGGCACATCGTCAACGTCTTTGGGATCCCCTCACGGTAGACGGGTGATTTGAGAAGCCGCAATCAAAGGAAACAGAGGATCAGCACGTGGAAATTGCGGTCTTACTCGTTGGTTTAGCCGCTGCCGTCTGGGCTCTCTTGCTCATCCAAGTCCACGACGTTGTCACCGGCACGGCAATCTTCCTCGTTGCAACCAGCGTACTGCCACCGGAATACGCTTCGATCGAGGTCGGTGTATCGATCACAGCAGACCGGGTTTGGATTGCAGTTTTGGGAATGCAGTTCCTTTACGACCTATGGATCGGACGCAGTTCATGGCGACGCTGGAGTGGTGCAGATCTGTTCCTGATGTTGTTCCTGCTGTGGCTAGTTTTGCGGACGGTGGTCACTCCCATCGGACAAGAGATCAAGGGGCAACCCTCCACCATGATGCACCTGATCAATGGCTACTTGGTCCCAGCATTTTTGTACTGCGTTCTCAGAAACACCCATCCGAATCCCAAACTTGTCTGGGGCGGTGTCGCCGTTTTACTGATCTTCGGTGGTTATCTCAGCATGACGGCGATTCTCGAAATCACCAAGCAATGGAATCTGGTTTTCCCAAGCTTTATCGGTGATCCGAAATTGGGCATTCACTTCGGCAGAGCGCGCGGTCCGATGCTCAACTCGGTGCGGTTGGGTATGTGTCTATGTGTATGTTTGACCGCGCTGTGGGTATTCCTCGTCTGGCAGAAACCGAAGAACATCAGCACTTGGATCATCGCGGGAATCCTAACTCCCTTGTTCACACTCGGTATCGCCTTGACCTACACCCGCAGCATCTGGATGGCGGCGCTAGCGATCTTGGTTGTGTTGCTCCTCACCATGTTGAGCGGTAAAACGCGGCTAACAGCAGTCGGAGGCTTGGTCTTTAGCGCAGTGTTGGCCGCCTTGATCGCAGGTCCCAACTTGGTCGCCTTCAAAAGAGAATATTCGGCGGCGGAAACACTTGAAAGTACGCGGATGCGTGGCGCGTTTGCTTACGTTTCCTGGAGAATGTTCGAGGACCGACCGCTCATCGGTTACGGATTCAACCAATTTCAAGTGTACAATCGCCCCTACCTGGATGACCGAACCACCGATATCCGTTTAGAATCCATTCGAGGGTACGTGCACCACAACTCCTACTTGAGCTTGTTGGTGGACCTCGGACTGGTAGGCGGTATTCTTTACGGACTAGCCTCAGCAGCGATGTTGCGAAGCGTATGGAATGTAATGCGAGACCGAGGAAGCACAGCTATGGCGAAAAGTATCGCCGTATTCAGCTTGTGTCTCATCGTGTCGCACGCAATCCAAATGGCGTTTCACGAAGTATCGTTTTCAAGCATCGAATACACACTGTTGATGTTTGCGTTGGGTTTGTCTCAGGCCTTTCAAAAACAAACCAGCAATGACACAGACACCGTCAAGGAACCCGTAGCACCCAGGCGGGTTGAAACGAGGAACGCATGGTCCACTTAACATTGCTCAGGCACGCTAAGAGCGATTGGACGGACGAAGGGCTGCTCGATAAAGATCGCCCACTCAACCCGCGAGGCAAAAGAGCAGCACCCGAAATGGCGCGCTGGCTAGAAAAACAGAATCTGATCCCCGATCGAATCCTGTGTAGCTCTGCCCAACGAACCCGTGAAACCCTCGAATTGATGCAGGCGGTTTGGTCCGCCCATCCAGAGGTCCACTTCATCGATCGCCTCTATCTGGCCGCTCCCCAAACCATTCTCGAAGAAGCCATGGGGCACTCGGGCGGCGCACAGTCCCTGCTCATCATCGGGCACAATCCAGGAATGGAAATGCTTGCAACCCAATTAAGCGACGAGCCCTGCGAAATGCAAACTTGCACGGCCGTGATCTTGGAAGCATCGGATGGCTGGCCGGTGGATTGGTGGGATAGCTCGTCCTGGAACGTCGCGGCCAAGCATCGCGCCTGAATCGGAGCCTATTGCGAGCAATTCATCGGTTGAACGACCATTGTTATGCTCAATCAATCGTTTGCTCTAGGAACACAAACTTCCTTTTTGCTAGACTCCGCGCGGAACCTTTGTCCCGAAAGTCAGGAGCAAGTCAAGGATGCGGCGCAAATATCAAGGTTTTTGTGTAGGTAAGAAAACAAAGTGGCTGTCGTGGGCATCGGCCATCGCAAGCCCTCTGCTGGCCATGTGCGGTTCGCCTCTCGCCCAAGCTCAAGGAACCGATAAGCTTGTGGCTACCGGCCTAAGCTACACACCGCGTCAACAAGGCATCCAATACGATAAAGTCGAGGCGGGCGAAGAATCGCAATGCGTCGGAAAATATGAAAAGAGAAACGGTATCGATGGCCTCATGATCTATGGGTCCAATGGACAATTGCTCCGACGGTTCGCGGATTCCAACGGCGATCGGAACGTGGACGAATGGTCCTATTTCAAAGATGGAATCGAAATCTACCGCGATATCGACAGCGATTACAACGGCAAGGCAGATCAGTACCGATGGCTTGGTACAGCAGGCATTCGCTGGGGTAGCGACCAAAACGAAGATGGCAAGATCGATAGCTGGAAAACCATCTCGGCCGAAGAGGCAACGCTTGAAGTTGTCGAGGCCGTTCGAACTCAAGACCGAGAACGATTCGAGCGACTGCTACTGAGCGAAAACGATGTAGAGTCTTTGAAGCTAGGAGAGGAAAAAGGGAAGCAATTGCAGGAGCGAGTTCGCAAAGCCCGCAAGGGATTTGGCGAATGGTTGCGAGCTCAAAAATCGCTTGGACCGAATCTGAAATGGGCTCACTTTGCCGCAGACAAACCAGGAATCGTACCCGCCGGTACCGATGGTTCCACGGAGGATGTCACGGTTTACGAAAACGTAGTAGCGCTCGTCGAAAACGATTCTACCACGCAGCAACTCATGATCGGGACCTTGGTTCAGGTTGGCAAAGCATGGAAGCTGACTGATCTGCCTCGCACCGCCGGTGATAACGAAGCCTTGGCGGACAATGGTTTCTTCTTCCCAACGGTGGTAACCAACCGCATGGGATCGAGCAACTCTGCCGAAGGGGGCATGTCGCAAGCGATGCAATCGTTGCTCAGCGACTTGGAGCGTGTCGATGGCGCTCTGCGCGATGGAGACAGCAACACCGAGGAACTCAACTCCGAGCGAGCGAATGTGATCATGCGGTTGATCCAGGCCACCAAGGGTACCGAAGATATGGGATCCTGGATTCGACAAATGTCCGATTCGATCAGCTCGGCTGCGCAAACCGGAACTTATCAAGGTGGGCTCGACAAACTCAAGGAGTTGGAGAATACGCTGGCCGACTTACCAGGAGGTGACAAGGAAAAGGCCTATGTTGCCTTCCGCGTCATCACCACAGAGAACATCGTGGACATGTCAGCACCGAAAGCCAACGTAGCAGTCATCCAGGATCAATACATCAAAAACCTTGAGAAGTTTGCAGAGGAGTATCCCGAGTCCGCCGAGGCGGCTGAAGCGATGATTCAGATTGCCGTGAATTACGAACTCAATCGCGATGAGAGCGAAGCCCAAAAATGGTATCGCAAAATCGCAAGTAGCTTCGCCGAAACGTCTACCGGCAGAAAAGCTCAAGGTGCCATTGCGAGACTGAACCTTGAGGGCAAGACGTTGAATCTTCGGGGCAAGACCCTGGAGGGTAAGGATTTTCAGACCAATGGTCCAACCATTGTGCACTACTGGGCGACCTGGTGCGATCCCTGCAAGAACGACATGGTCGAACTGCGAAAGATACAAGCCAAGTACGCGCGACAGAACCTACAGGTCGTGGGTGTCAATCTCGATAACGACGCTTCCACCGCCGCGAAATTCATGAAGGAAAACGGAACGAAATTCCCTTGGCCACAAATTCATGAGCAGGGTGGATTTGAAAGCGACTTGGCCGTCAAGCTCGGTGTCCTCAGCCTCCCCGTAACGATCCTGATCGATCAAAAGGGAGTCGTGGTTAAGCGATCGGCGCACTTCAAAGACGATATGGTCGAAGCAGTCGATAAATTGATGGAAACCAAAGCGGTTGCCGCTCCAGCACCCCGTCCGAAATCTCCACCGCAGGCCAAGGGGAATAACGGCAAGGTCGCAAAGTGACCGTCGTCCATTAGTAGTCGTTCAGGGATCGTAGGACCCGTTCGATCAAACGGGCGGCTCCGGCGATCCCTTCAAATGGGATGGTGTGAGGGCCGTCGAATTCCATCGAGTCGATGTCCCAACGCAAGCTGCTCAGAAACCGATAGAGCGCTCGCCCTGTACCGATCGGTAGGATGGGATCTTGGCGACCATGACTCAGGTATGCGGGGATGGCCATCGCATGTGCTTGAGCGGCAGCATGCCACGCGCTTTTGCAGATCAATGCTCCAGACCAAACAATCGCACCGCTAACCGAAAAATTATCGCCGCGAATCGCAGTATCGATCGCAAGCATCGAGCCTTGCGAAAAGCCACCCACGACATGTGCGATGGAGTTCCAATTCTTGGCAGCGATGCAACTGGCGATGGACCCGATGAGCTTTTCGCGCGCGGCATCGATCCCCTCGGGTATCTGATCTTCAAGCGAGGAAAAAGCATCGGCGGCAGCCAGCTCCGCCAGCATCTGCATGTTCAACGGCCACCATGCGCATGCACCAGGCATACCGTAAACTTCTTCAAGATCGATCGGACCTTCGGGAAAATAGAATGCGAGAGATGGTAGATCGTCAGCTAACTCGGGAACAATCTCCTCAGCCAAGGGTACTAGATCGGTTCCCGCGGCCCCAAATCCATGGCAAAGAGTGACGAAAGCTTTTGGATTCGCGTTGCGAGGAGCGATGAGGATACCATTCAAATCCCCCCAGCGTCCCCGTTCGAGATACCATCCCTGTGTATCGAATTTCATGGCAGACTACTTCAGTTCACGCATCGCTGTCCAAGCGAGATAGCCGAGTAACCCAGAGCAAACAATGAACGCGATGTCCATCAAGAGACTGGGATACCAAAAGATCCCCGTTCCCCCAACCAACGACATGATCATGTTCGCCGTGAAAAGGAGAAAAACCAATCCGGAAATTACGAGTCCAGTCAAACACAACAGTCTGGGCATCAATTACCTCGGCGCAATTCAGGGATGCTCCCAGTTGACGAGCAGGACTGGCACATGTTGTACTTCAGGCTGATTTTCGAGGAGGAGAAGTGGGCTACGACCGGTCTCGTCCAGGTCCGAAGGGCTAGTATAGTTGAAGTTTTTCGACTGTCATCTAGCGAGTGCAACTGGCTTCATTTTTCCTAAAAAACTTGATGATTCGAGGTCAAACGATGGGAATTGCCCCTACAGACGGAGCCGGAAAGACCACGGAAATGGCCTTTCGCGACGAAATGACCGTCGCGAAATCCTGGGCCTATTTCGACCATGCCGCCGTCAGCCCGATCCCTCGGCGAACCGCTGAAGCCATGCAATCCTGGGTCGACCAAGCGAGTCGCGATGGTGATGTCCCCTGGCTGCAATGGTCCAAGAAAGCCAACATGGCACGAACGCTCGCCAGCCGACTTCTTCATTGCAATACCAACGAAATCGCACTGATCCCCAACACCACCTACGGCATCAATATCGTGGCCATGGGGTTTCCATGGAAACCCGGCGACAGTCTCGTCATCCCGGAAAACGAATACCCGAGCAACCTGCTCCCATGGAAATCGCTCACTCGACTGGGTGTCGAGATTCGAACCATCCGGGTGGACCCGTCCGGTGCCATCGATATCGATCGCATCCGTCAAGCGATCGATCATACGACACGTTTAGTGACGGTCAGCTGGGTAGGCTACGCAACGGGTTACCGGATCGATCTAGGAGAGCTATGCGATGTAGTCCATCGCTCAGGAGCGAAGCTGTTTGTTGATGCCATTCAGGGGATGGGTATTTTCGACTTGGATACCCGCGATATCCCGATCGATTATGCAGCCGCCGATGGTCACAAATGGATGCTCGGCCCCGAAGGAGCAGGAGTGCTCTACATCCGGGAATCTAACCTCGAACAACTTGCCCCCATCATGCTCGGTTGGAATTCGGTCGAAGCGAGTTACGAGTTTCATTCCGACGGGACACGCCTGAAAAAAGATGCTTCGCGCTACGAAGGAGGATCGGCCAATCTCATCGGATTGATCGGTTTCTCGGAGAGCTTGTCACTTCTTCTCGAACTCCGGGGGGACCAGGAAGACAACTGGCTCGCCGGAAAAGTACTCGAGAATGCTGCTCGGGTTCGCGACGCAATTCGTACAGCAGGGGGAATACTCAACTACGCGGAGCCAGCGCGCTGGGACGCCTCCACCGGTAGCGGCATCGTCAATTTCTACATGCCTGGCAAGGATGCGATGACGGTCCGAAAAGCATTGTTGGACTCAGGAGTCGTGATCAGCGTTAGACACGGAAACCTTCGCGCCGCGACTCATGCCTACAACAACGACGAAGATATCGAACGATTGAAAAACGCCCTGCGAGATGCCTAAGGCGATGGTGGCGACCGGCGATCGAGGGATCTACAATCCAACGGGTGAACGCTTCGAAAGTCCTACCGTCTACTGGCAAAGTCCTCCCTATGCTCGTCTTCGATCGCCAATCTGTACGACTCCTGCTGAATGCATGGGGATTCCTGTTCGGACTGCTTTTCTTGCAACCCGCCGTCGCTCAACCCGCTGTCGCTCGCCCTCCGAACATCATTGTTGTTCTGACCGATGACCAAGGGTACGGCGATATCTCTGCACACGGCAACCCAACGCTCGCTACCCCCAACCTCGATCGAATGGAGCGTGAGGGAAGATCGTTTCACCAATTCTATGTCTCTCCGACCTGTGCACCGACACGGTCGGCATTGATGACCGGTCGGCACGAATTCTTCAATGGCATCACGCATACGATTCTCGAACGCGAACGACTGGCTCCCGGCGCAGTGACGTTGGCCGAAACGTTGCGCGACGCCGGCTATGCGACAGGCATCTTCGGCAAATGGCATCTCGGAGATGAGGATGCATATCGGCCAAACCGCCGCGGCTTCGATGAGGTGTTCATCCATGGCGCAGGGGGGATCGGCCAAACCTATCCGGGTAGCTGCGGCGACGCTCCGGGAAACCAATACACCGATCCCTACATCCTTCATAACGGCCGCTTTGTAAAGACCCATGGGTACTGTACCGATGTCTTCTTTCAACAAGCTACTCGCTGGATGGAGCAACAGCGTTCGGAAAAACCATTCTTCTGTTGGATCGCCACCAACGCACCGCACGACCCGTACATCGCTCGCCCGCAAGATGCGGCTCTTTATGCCAAAGATGGGATCGAACCGAAACTTCAAAACTTTTTCGGAATGATCCATAACATCGACCAGAACATGGGAGCTTTGATGGATCAGCTCGATCGTTGGCAAATCGCTAACGATACCCTCGTCATCTTCATGAACGACAACGGCAGCGCGATTGGGGCACAGCATTTCAACGCAGGCATGCGAGGAGCAAAGGGAAGCCCTTGGCTCGGTGGCACACGCGCCAATGCATTCTGGCGATGGCCCGGGCATATCGAACCTGGCCCATGCGATGCGCTGACCGCGCACATCGATTTGTTTCCGACCCTCGCCAAGATCGCTCAAGCTCCCTTAAGCCCCACAGCCCAAGCTCAAATCCAAGGCCGCGATCTCACCCCTCTCTTGAACGACCCCAACCACTCCTGGAACGACCGAACGCTTGTCACCCACGTCGGTCGCTGGCCCAAAGGAACCGATCCTTCAGAATTCAAATATCGGCAGGCTTCCATCCGCAATACACGCTATACCCTGGTCAGCGCGTCTGGGGGGCGAGATCCGAAATGGGAACTGTTCGATGTCCTCGACGATCCCGGTCAGCAGAACAATATCATCAAGAAAAAACCGGAAATCGTCGCGAAACTCGCAACCCAGTTCGATCGTTGGTGGGAAAGGGTCCAGCCCCACTTGGTCAATGAACAAGTCGATGCGCCGGAGGAAAACCCATTCAAAGTTTTATTCCGGGAACAGTCGGAACGGGAAGGAATCCCCAGCGTCGCACAGGGTAAACCAAACATCGTTTGGATCATCGTCGAAGACATGTCGGCTCATTTCTCGTGCTACGGCGAGAAGACAATCATCACCCCCAACGTCGATGAACTGGCTCGAAACGGCGTGCGCTTCAGTCGGGCCTTCGTGACTGCACCGATCTGCAGTACCTCCCGCTCGGCATTGATCACCGGCATGTACCAAACCAGCATCGGCGCGCAAAACCACCGATCCAGTGTGCCGGGGCATCCGATTTCGTTACCGCAAGGGGTTCGCATCGTCCCGGAGATCCTGCGCCAGGCAGGCTACCATTGCAATAACGTCACTTGGGAGGATTTTCTTCGGTCCGATAAGGAGCTGGAGACCAAGCCGAATGTGCCGGTGGCGAAAACGGATTACAACTTTGAATGGGATCCGGGGGCGGCGTACGACCAAGCCCATTGGAAGCTCCGACCGTCGGACAAGCCGTTCTTTGTGCAGATTCAATTGCACGGTGGAAAATTTCGAGGCCAGGCTCCCAAACCGCAGTGGCCCGAACGAGTGAAGCGGGAATTGGGATCGGTGACGTCGCCCGATGCGGTGCGATTACCAACCTATCTTCCCGATGACGATGTCATCCGCGAGGACTGGGCTCAGTATCTCGACTGTGTCCGCTATACCGATCATCAAGTCGGCACCATCGTCGAGCGATTGAAGCAAGAAGGAGTCTGGGAGAATACGTACCTTTTCTTCATGACCGATCATGGCATCAGCCACGTTCGCAACAAGCAATTCCTCTACGATGGCGGAGTGCATGTACCATTGATTGTCCATGGTCCAGGCTTGCATCAAGGTACAGTGCGAGATGACTTGGTCGAGCATATCGATTTGGCAGCGACCTCGTTGTCGATCGCTAGCATCGCTCGCCCGGAGCGGATGCAGGGGCGATCGCTCTTGGGCGGTGCTCAGTCCCCTGAACGGGAAGCGGTCTTCGCTGCGCGCGATCGGGCAGACGAAACGGTCGATATGATTCGTTCGGTCAGGACCAAGAAACTAAAATACATTCGCAACGGCTTTCCAAGCCGTCCCTACCTGCAACCCAACGCATACAAAGATAGCAAGGCGATTGTTCAGGCCATGCG
>JAGWWZ010000305.1 GCA_018970165.1 Planctomycetota bacterium
GGCATGTAGCTCGGAGTGCCCATCACGGCACCCGTACGGGTCAAGTCACTGTTGCTCTCGGTCCTTCGAGCTAACCCAAAGTCGGTCACCTTTGGTTCGTCGTTGCGATCCAACAAGATGTTGGCTGGCTTCAGATCGCGATGGATCACCCCTTTGCTATGCGCATACGCGATCGCTTCGGCAACTTTCTTGGTGTAGGCAGCGGCTTCCTTGGATGGGAGCGGTCCTTCTTTGATCTTGTCCGCGAGGCTACCGCCATCGACGAAGCCCATCGAGAAGAAATGCTGGTCGTTGTGTTGGCCGATTTCAAAGATCGGTACGATGCCTGGGTGCTCGAGCGCTGCGGCCGCTTCGGCTTCGGTGTAGAAGCGTTTGACATCTTCGCCTGAAGCCAACTGCCCAGCCAGAATCATCTTCAGGGCGACGAGGCGATTGAGATTCACCTGTCTGGCTTTGTAGACCACCCCCATACCACCGCGTGCGATCTCGCTGAGCAGTTCGTAGTCGCCGAAGTACTTGACTGACGTAGGCGAGGAGCCTCCTAGGGAAGCTTGGCCCATGGCCGACCGAGGGAGGGTCGCATCCTCGGCTGCTGAGTATCCTGCCGCTGACGAAGGCGGCGGGAGCGTGGCGGCTTCGGCCGCAGGATGACAAGTAGTTCCGCCAGCCACCGGTAGCATCGTCGGAGCATCAGCCGGGTCGGGATGGTCGTTCTTGGGACTGGCGTGTTCGATGGGTTGGGTGTTATCGGAATCCGGATCGGGGTGGTTGGTCATCTTGGTAGGGATGGCAGGAGTAGGACGGAATCAATCGGGAAAAAGCCCTACCTGTCTAGGCGCCGAAAATCACCAAAGCGCGCAAAAGAAATCGGAATTTTTTCGCAAACTCCTGCTCTAGCCCCGAATATTTTTTCCCGGTCGCCTCGCTCGGCGGTGCAATGCCACGGTCGGGTCGATGAGGAATCAATTAACCGCAAGGCGTGTAGCGGAACTTACAGTCCATTGCCGTTCACGACGACCGACTAGGAAGTCCGTCGTACAGGTAATCCAGTCTGGCAAAAGATGGAGGGCAAAAAATGGACGGTCAAAAGGTTCGGGGGGATGGAGAGAGCAAACGCTAAAGAACACTCATGAGACGCTGATGAAGAGAAGCTCAGCGGGAAGGCTAAACAAATCGATGCACCGAAGTTGGCAAAAGGCCACCATGCGGCTCGTCCGCGTGGAGCCTTGATCGCAACCAGAACGCGAGGCCCATTGCAACGCCGCCACCGCGTGGCTTGTCCACGCGGGGCGATGATCAGATTTCGGGTGGCACGCTCGGAGGCTTTGCGACGGGCCTGGGATTCGATAAGGCACGCCATCATCCGATCATCATCCGACGGGGATAAACCCGCGTCGTGATGGGGAACGCGTTGCGTTCGCGTGCTCCCTTGCGATTGCCGTCCGATGGGGACGAGCCCCATCGAAACGAAGAATCTCCCGAGGAACCATCGATAGACAGTTGCACCGCTCCAAATGCTAGCCGAGATGCGCGAGCATCCGGGTTGAATCGCACTGAACCTTGCAATGATTCCTACAGTTCCCACCCGAGAGCTTGTGCTCTCGGGCTTTGATTGCGAACCGCCGGATCTATGCGTGCCAACCAAAAATCACTTTGCTAGGATTACGCTCACTATGTGGATGGCACACAACTCGCTTCCCTTGGTTGTTGGTTCTGGTTCTTGGTGCCTGAAGTCTGAAGTCTGAAGTCTGAAGTGTGGGCTTCGCCCAACAGCCGCCGGCTTAAGCCGGTACTACGAACCGGGATACACGGTGGATGCCTATCGTCGATCAAACGAGTTTAGCACTGCGGCTAGCGAGCAAAAGAGATGGGATGTGGCGAATAAAAACCACTACCCTGACATCCAATCCTGAAACTCCAGGCCAGAAACTTTTTCGAAGTCCACTGTATTGCGAGTTACTACTGTCATGCCATGCGAGATTGCGATCGATGCTACTCGAAGGTCCATCGTTCCGATCCGACAGCCAAGCCCGCGTTGGCGATCAAACTCGTCCGCTGATTTCTCGGAAAAGGGCAGCAGATCACTGTTTGCAAATGCTCTTAATAGCTCTTCAAAACGAGTGTACGCGAAAACAACTGACTGTTGGGACTTGGGTGAAGAAATGTACTTTAGCCAACCATTCATCACTTCATGGAACGTTACGATCGTCGTGAAGCAATTTCGACGACCCGCCTTGTCCATGCGGAGTATAAGACGTTCCTACTCGGGACCCGTTCGAAGTTGCAGCACCGTCCAATGATCGGTGTCCAGCACGTACATGGATTACTCCTTTGGAAGCCTTTCTTCGTTATTCCGTTCCTCCTGGGCCAAGCGAAAAATCTCTTGCAGAACTGGATCTCCTTTGAACTTTCCATCTATCTCCGCTATCGGCCAGCGCTTCTGTTGAACCAGTAATTGCTCGACCTCTCGCTCGACCTTTGCGAGCCGTTCTTCGACGCTTGCCATTTTTTCGCCCTCGCAAAATCAGTTTCCAAAACTTGCCCCTATTGTACCTCACCGCGTCGACGAAAGAAAAGGTCGGTCAGCCAGCCTCCTCCGGAG
>JAGWWZ010000306.1 GCA_018970165.1 Planctomycetota bacterium
AGAAGTCCGCGCTCTCGACGGAGTGGATCTCACGATGCATCGGGGCGACTATGCGGCACTGATCGGTCCGAGCGGTTCGGGAAAATCCACGCTTATGAATACACTCGGTTGTCTCGATCGACCGACCCGCGGCAGCTACCGACTGGATGGCATCGAAGTGGTAAACATGTCGGCAGACCAGCGAGCCCGCATACGCAACGCTCAAATTGGATTCGTCTTTCAAAATTTCAATCTGCTCGCTCGGACCAGCGCCCTTGAAAATGTTGAATTGCCTATGCTCTACGGAAAACGGATGAGCTCGCGAGCACGGCATGATCGGGCAAAGGAACTACTAAGCTTAGTCGGGCTAGGCGATCGTCTCGATCACCACCCTGGCCAACTGTCGGGTGGACAGCAACAGCGAGTAGCCATCGCCAGGGCATTGGCAACAGAGCCATCGATCCTGATGGGGGATGAGCCAACGGGCAATCTCGATTCACGCACCAGTCGCGAAGTCATCGATCTGTTTCGACAACTCAATGAGAACAAATCACTAACCGTCATCCTTGTCACGCACGACTTGGCTGTAGCCAAAAACGCACGCCGAAACATTGTTCTTCGGGATGGCAAGATCATCGCCGATACGCGTGACCACGACCTGGCTGCAACCGCCCTTCGAGCTTCCTCCGAATAAGTGTGTACCCCACGCATGAGAGCTCATCACGGAAATAGACAAACAAAACCCGGTTTCTTTCGATTGCGACCCAACCGAGAACAGCGGGATCAGTCGAGCGGGACTGTGATTCCGCTATGTCTGTGCGCGATGTTATTAGGGAGTTCGGTATCTGCACAGGAGTCGAGCGAGTCCTCCACGAAGCCGGGGCCAGCACCCGGGCATTCGGTCCATGCCGAAGCATTCAACGAGGGACCACGTCAAGCTGCCTATCTGATGCAGGGGATGGGGAATGTACACTGGCCAACGACAACGCCCAGTCCTATGGCCCAGCGATTCTTCGATCAAGGTTTAGCTCAACTGCACGGGTTTTGGTACTTCGAAGCCGAACGCTCGTTTCGCCAAGCCGCAGCCATCGATCCGGAATCTGCCATCCATTATTGGGGTATGGCGCGAGCCAACGTCGAAAACCCCAAACGTTCCGATGGTTTCATTCAGCAAGCCATGAGGCGGTTGGAAACTGCGAGCAAGCTCGAACGCCGTTTGATCGAGGCGTGGAAGGAGAGGGTCGAAAACTGGCCAGAGGACTCCCCCGACAAAAAACAGGATAGCGGGGAAGAAAATGCGAAGCAAAAGCGAAGATCTCGAAGTGCCAGCGAGAGTGTCCGCAATCAGCGCAAAGAGCGGTTGAAACAATTCGCGAAAGCACTCGAGGACATCTCGCTGGATTATCGTGATGACGTGGAAATCAAAGCCATGCTCATTCTTCAGTACTGGCAGAATCAGAGCGAGGGGATCGAGATCCAAAGCTACGCTGCAATCGATGCGTTGCTGTCGGAGATTTTTCGACTGAATCCAAGGCATCCCGCCCACCATTTTCGAATCCATCTCTGGGATTACCGCAAAGAAGAACTCGCGCTGACCGCGGCAGCTAACTGCGGTCCAAGTGCGCCAGGGATCGCGCACATGTGGCACATGCCAGGTCACACCTATTCCCGATTGAATCGCTATGCAGATGCTGCTTGGCAACAAGAAGCATCGGCGAGGGTTGATCACGCTCACATGATGCGGGATGTTATCGTGCCAGATCAGATACATAACTACGCCCACAACAATGAATGGTTGATCCGCAATTGGATGTTCCTCGGACGGATCGACGATGCGATTGCTTTGTCGAAGAACATGATCGAGTTGCCGAGGCACCCCGAATTCAACATGGTCGATGGATCTGGCAGCGCATCGTATGGTCGGCAAAGACTTGTCGCCGCATTGAGCAACTTCCAACAGTGGCAGCAGATGCTCGAGCTTTGCAATTCACCCTATCTCAAAGACCCCGACGATGCAGAGTATTCTCAAGATGCGGCACTCGCTTGGAAAGGTATCGCGCTAGCGCAACTCGGGAATATTGAAGACGCGACAAATATTCGTGAGCAAATCGTATCCGTGAGAAGCTCGATGCGCGGATCGATGGCGGAACTTGATAAGGTAAATGCGGATACGCGTCCGCTTCCTCCCCAATTGCTTGAACCGTTTGATCCCCCTGCGGATTTGTTCCATGCCGAAAATGACCCTGCTTTGCCCGAAAGAGTGAATCGGGAATTCGATGATGCGGCATGGAAGGACAAGCCTGCTGAGGATCGAGAGCGAGCGAAAACGAGGCATGATATCCGCTATCGATACTATCGACTGGGGGGGCGGCTTGCGGCGCTCGATGCCCATCTTGCAGCCAAGCGTGGGGATTACCGAGCAGCGGTGCGAATATCGCACGAAGCGAGGGACATGATCGAAGCGATACAGCGAATCGAATGGTGCTCCCTCGCCGGGGCCCATGAGCTGGCGATTCAAAAATCTACTACTTTATTGAACGACTCGAAAGGGCAGGTACTTCCGGCGGCGATCACTGCATGGGTGGCGCACCATGCCATCCAAGGCCAACCCGGCAACC